>DATLOR010000115.1:0-5856 GCA_035536135.1 Pyrinomonadaceae bacterium
CGGCAAACAGCGCCGCCAAAACAATCAAAGTCGGCATCATCGAAGACCGCCGCGAGCTCCGCGATGGTCTGGGGATGCTGATCGACGGCACGGACGGCTTTCAATGCACCGGAAAATTCGGTTCGATGGAAGAAGGCTTGCGGCGCGTCGGCGCGGATTTGCCCGACGTTGTTTTGTGCGACATCGGACTTCCGGGGATGGACGGCATCGAAGGTATCAAAATCTTAAAGGAGAAATTTCCCGAACTGCTCGTGATCATGCTTTCGATCTATGACGACGACGAACGGATTTTCGACGCGCTTTGTGCCGGAGCCTGCGGTTATTTGCTGAAAAAAACGCCGCCCGTTCGTCTGCTCGAAAGCTTGAAGGAAGCCGTCGCCGGCGGTTCGCCGATGTCGCCCGAAGTTGCGCGGCGCGTGATCACGATTTTCCGCGATATTCGCCCGCCCGAACGCGCCGATTACAATTTATCGCCGCACGAAACACGCCTCTTGAAAATGCTCGTCGAAGGTCACAACTATAAAACCGCGGCGGCTGAGATCGGTGTGACGGTTCACGCCGTTTCGTTCCATATGCGCCGCATCTACGAAAAACTTCAAGTTCACACCAAAAGCGAAGCCGTCGCCGTGGCAATGCGCAACCGGCTGATCAAATAATTCATTCAAAAATCTCCATTCTACCTGCACGGGTAGTACGAAATTCGGCGCGGGAATGAATCTTTTTCATTCCCCGCCGAATTTCGAGTGGCGGACTGTTTCACGCAAACCCGTCCGGCGGGACGCTTCCCGTGCGAGTCCGGGCAAAGGCATTTCACAACATCTTAAAAACGGCAGATTTGAAAGGATTTCGGATTTACGATTTAAAACACAGCACGGCAACTTCGCTTTTGGCGAAAGGCATAAATCCGAAAATCGTTTCAAAAAGGCTCGGACACGCAAGCATAGTTTTAACGCCCGATACTTATTCTCACGTTTTGCCGAATATGCAAAAAGACGCGACAATCGAACTTGGACAAGTGCTTTTCGGGTAAAAAAGACTGTTTTTCAAATGTTGGCACACACTAGGCACACAAAAGGAAAAGGGCATCAATATTGATGCCCTTAACTTGTTGATTTAATTAATACACCCGGCATGATTCGAACATGCGACCTCTTGATTCATAGCCTTAAATGGAAACGGAAGATATAACACTTTACAACTTGACAGCGAAAGGCGTGAAAATCTTTAAGTGTGTCGTCCGATAATCGCCATTATGTAATTATTCCCAATAGCCGTAAATGAATTCAACATCGAACTGGTTTTTTTGAAAAAAAGGGAAACCTTAAATTTTTCTGTGCTAGGCATCGAGTACCGGAACGTAACCGCCGGATTCGAAAGGATTCATAGTGCCCCGCATCCTTAAATAATTTATTTCTTAAACTTGTTAATTTCCATTTTGGAAGTTAAATTTAAGTGCATCCCGACCGCAAAATTAGGTTTTTCTTCAGTTGTCGTAAAATTTTGACCCTTTTAACGAAGAAATTATTATTGTGCTGCTGCCTTTGTGTAATATCGACGGCGGTGCGGGCGCAGTACCGGATCGACCAGTGGACGGCGGACGACGGTCTGCCGCAGAATTCGGTGTACGGCATCGTGCAAACGAAAGACGGTTATTTGTGGCTCGCGACCGTCGACGGATTGGCGCGCTTCGATGGCGCGCGGTTCACCGTTTTCAACAAAAGCAATTCGGCAGGGATAGTCAACAACCGTTTTTTGAACTTGTTCGAATCCGCCGACGGAGACCTTTGGGCTGGAACGGAAGAAAGCGGAGCGGTCCGCTATCAGGGGGGGCGGTTCGAACACTTCCGCGCGGAAGTCGGCTTTCCGGAAAGCGTGGTTTGGATCGAGTCGGACACGAGCGGCGACGGAGAGATAATTCACGCTTATGATCGAACCGTTCGTTTTACGGGCAGAAAGGGTTCGCCGTTCGAGCCGGACGCAAATATTCCGCTGCCGGCGGGCGCCGCGCGCTCGTCGAGCGTAAAGATTTTTTGCCGCTTTAATGGCGAAAACAAATTTTCCGAATGTTTTATCAACGGACGCTGGCAGAGTTTTTCGCTGCCCGACCGCTTATCGGAAGGAAAATTTCTGTCGGTGGCGCTGGAATTAAATACCGACGGTTCGCCGAAGTTAAGATTCGTACCAACAGCGGCGCAGGCATCGAACGGCATCGCCTGGCTGATAACCGCCGACGGGCGCATTGCGGAAGCGGAAAACGGGCGGGTCACACGATTCTTTGATGGGCGCGACGGATTGCCGAAATATCCTTTGTATTTTATAACCGGCGCGCGTCTCGCTCTCGTGGCGAAGGATGAGGAGGGCGCGCTGTGGCTGGTCGATCTGCCCTCGATGCAAAAGGAATTGCTGCTCAGGAAAGACGCCGTTCCGCCGCCGCTGCTCAAAAGTGCGGAAACTTTTTCGACCTACGCGGACGGCGAAGGCGACCTCTGGTTCGGCACATCGCGCGACGGTTTGTTTCGAGCCAGAAAACAGATCGTCACGCCCTATTCAGAGGCGGAGGGCATCGCGAAAAAAACCGTTTATCCGGTTTACCAGGACCGCGCCGGGACGATTTGGGGCGGCAGCGACGGACTTTACAAAAACGAAAACGGCAGATTCGTGTTCATCGAATCCACAGCCAATTTTCTCGTCAACGCCATCGGCGAAGACGGCGCGGGGCGGCTGCTCATCAGCAATTTCGGCGCGTTATACGTTCGCGACAATAACGAATTCGTGCCGTTCGAGCCAGGAAAAATTCCCGCGATCGGTTTAATTTTCGCCATTCACGCCGATCGCGAAAACGCGCTCTGGATCGGCGGCGACGGCGGTTTGCGGCGTTTCAAAGACGGCGTATTGAAGAGTTTCACAACCGCCGACGGGCTCGCCGGAAACAACGTCAAAACCATCATCGAAGCAAAATCGGGCGGGCTTTGGATCGGGACTTACGACGGTTTGTCGCGTTTTGAAAATGGGCGTCTTCAGAGTTGGCGCGAAGCGGACGGCTTGCCGAGCCGCACCGTCCGCGCGCTTTATGAAGACGCGGACGGCGCGCTCTGGATCGGCAGTTACGACGGCGGTCTGGCGAGATTCAAGAACGGACAATTTACCCGTTACAATACAAAAACGGGTTTGCCGAACGACGGCGCGTTTCAGATCCTGGAAGACGACGACCGAAACTTTTGGATCTCGTCGAATCGCGGCATTTACCGGGTCAAAAGGGATGAATTGAACGATTTTGCCGACGGACGGATCGCGCGCGTCAACGCCGTCGCCTACGGCAAATCCGACGGCATGCTCAACGCCGAATGCAACGGCGGACGTTCGCCCGCCGGCGTTCGCGCCCGCGACGGGCGGCTCTGGTTTCCGACGCAGGACGGCTTGGCGGTGATCGATCCGCAGAATATTAAGACTAATTCGCAGCCGCCGCCGGTCGTCATCGAAACGATCAAGATCGACAATAACGAGGCGGAATTCGACAAGCAGCGATCGGAAATAAACATCGAGCCCGCACAGCAGAATTTCGAGATCGCCTACACGGCGCTGTCGTTCATCAACTCGGAAAATCTGCGTTTCAAATATAAACTTGAAGGCTTGGACGACGACTGGATCGACGCCGGAACGCGGCGGCTCGCTTATTTTTCGCACGTCCCGCCCGGAGATTATACGTTTCGCGTGATCGCCGCTAACAGCGACGGCGTCTGGAACGAACGGGGCGCGACGCTTAAAATCACGGTCAGCCCGCCGTTTTACCGAACGTGGTGGTTTTTATCGCTTTCGGTTTTTAGTTTATTCGGGCTGGCTTTTTTCATTTACCGCCGCCGCATTTCGAGGTTGCAGCGCGCGAAAAAGGATCAGGAATCTTTTTCGCGGCGTTTGATCGAATCGCAGGAGAACGAGCGCAAGCGCATTGCCGGGGAGCTGCACGATTCTTTAAGCCAAAACCTCGTCATCATCAAAAACCGGGCGATGATGAGTCTCGCCGAGCGCGACAACGTCGGCTATGCTTTCGAGCAGATCGAGGAAATTGCCGAAGCCGCGACCGAATCGCTCGCGGAGGTGCGCGAAATCGCCGCCAATCTGCGACCGTTCCAGATCGACCGGCTCGGATTGACGAAAGCCGTTCGCGCTTTGATCCGAAAAACCACCGCGCCGAATTTGAAAATCGCCTCGCGAATCGACGAAATCGACGCAGTTCTGCCGCCCGAGATGCAGATCAATCTCTACCGCATTTTGCAGGAATCCTTAAATAACATCATCAAGCACTCAAAGGCGACCGAAGCCGAAGTGCTGATCGAGAAAAATGGTAAGATCATCAGTGTCGAAATCAGCGACAACGGCATCGGGTTCGATAAAAGTGCTCGACTGGAAGAGAATGAAGTGGGCGGCGGCTTCGGGCTTAGCGGCATGAGCGAACGGGCGCGCATCCTCGGCGCGACTCTGATCGTCGAATCGTCCGCGGGAAACGGCGTGACGGTTAGTTTCCGGATCAACTGCCAGCACCCCTAAAGTTTTATGACCGAAAAAATAAAAATCCTCATCGCCGACGATCACCCGCTCATCAGGCAGGGCTTGCGTCAAATTATCGAGCGCGAGTCCGATCTGGAAATCGTTTTCGAATGCGGCGACGGACGAAGCGCGCTCGACGAAATCCTGTTGCGTCGCCCCGACGTCGCGATTCTCGACATCGATATGCCGCATAAAACGGGACTCGAAGTTCTGCGCCTGCTCGGCGAAAGCTCGTTTGCGGGGAAAGCGATTTTGCTGACGGTGCATAACGAGGAAGAATTTTTCGACGAAGCGATTCAAGGCGGCGCCAAAGGTTATTTGTTAAAGGACAGCGTCGTCCAAGACATCATCGTCGCGATCAGGGCGGTCATCGAAGGGCAAAATTACGTCAGCCCGGCGCTCACGACGATGCTGTTTCGTCAAAAGCGCAGTCCTCCTGCGCAAAGCGAGCCGACGGGATTCGAAACTCTCACGCCGACCGAACGGACGGTTCTCGGGCTCATTGCCGAATATCAAACCAACAATCAAATCGCCGAAACGCTTTTCATCAGCCCGGCGACCGTCAAGACCCATCGCCGCAATATCTGCGCGAAACTCGAACTCGAAGGCAATCATTCGCTGATGAAGTTCGCCGTCGAATATAAATCCAAAGTCTAAATTCCGCTTCAACGTCAACGCAAAAATACTCACTTGTAGGTAGATGAATTACCTCCGTGTGAGTATTCCTTTCGCGCGCGTGACGCGCGACAATACTCTTCACAGCAAAATTTCCCGATGAAAGTATTAATTGTTGACGACAACGCTTCGATGCGGCGCATGATTCGCGCCGTCATTCAGCGCTTAGCTGCCGAAATTCACGAGTGCGAAGACGGCGGCGAGGCTTTCCGAATGTACGCGCGCGTTATGCCCGACTGGGTTTTGATGGACATCGAGATGAAGAAGGTCGACGGCATCACGGCGACCGGGCAGATCATCGAGGCTTACCCGCAGGCGCGGATTTTAATGGTCACTAATTACAACGACGACGATCTGCGGCGGGCGGCGCGGGAAGCCGGGGCGGTCGGTTACATTCACAAGGAAAATTTGCGCAGTATTTCGGAAATTCTGTCCAAAGCATAAACGCCGTCTGCCCGATCAGCAGAGAAAACGAAGGCATTCAAAACAAATTATCAGGGGAAAGAAATGATGTTCAGATTTTGAAGGCGGCAGTCTTTAATTATCTAAAATCGGTTTTTTTACACACAGAGGAGAATCATATGTCGAAAGGGTATTTAATCATTCGTTTATTTTCACAACGCATCGGTCGCGCGG
>DATLOR010000116.1:0-11281 GCA_035536135.1 Pyrinomonadaceae bacterium
ACCAATCTGAACACGACCTATCCGGGCGATATGGACTGGTTATTAGTTGGTCCGGGCGGACAGAAATTTATCTTTATGTCCGATGTGATCAGCGCATTTACCACGCAAACCAATGCGGTTGTCACTATTAAGGACGATGCAGCGACAGTGATGCCGGATGTCGGTGCCGTTAATTTGAACGGTTCATGGAAACCGACCAATTACGGCGCAGCCGATCCGTTTGCAGCTCCGGCACCGGCGGGTCCGTATCAAGATGCGGCTCCGGCTGGCTCAGCAACATTCGCTTCGGTTTTCGGAACGGATGGCGCGACGATGAACGGCACGTGGAGCTTGTACGGCGTTGACGACGTGTCAGGCGACGTCGCGACGATCACGGGCTGGAAATTGACGTTCGAAGCAAACGATTTCGTTTGCACGACGGCGGTCAAATCACGAGCCGACTTTGACGGCGACGGCAAAACCGATCTGTCGGTCTTCCGTCCGAGTGAAGGCAACTGGTATCTAAATCAATCAACTGCCGGATTCGGCGTTGTCAACTGGGGCATTTCGACCGATGTTTTGACACCGGGCGATTTCAACGGCGACAACAAAACCGACTTTGCGGTCTTCCGTGCAAATGCCGACAGTACGCAACCCGACTTCTACATCCTGAACACCGGCACATCTACCGTTTCAGGCGTGTCGTGGGGCGTGGCAGGCGATATTCCGGTTATCAGGGATTTCGACGGCGACGCTAAAGACGATATTACCGTGTTCCGTCCTTCAAATAATACCTGGTATACCTTGAAGAGCAGTGGCGGCATCACCGTTACCGCTTTCGGTCAAGCAGGCGATGTTCCGGTTGGCGGCGACTTTGACGGTGACGGCAAAGCCGACTTAACCGTTTATCGCAGCGGAACCTGGATTAGCCAGCTTTCGGGCGGCGGTTCATCTAATATCGTTCTCGGAGCGGCTGGTGATGTACTTGTTCCGGCTGACTACGACGGCGATAACAAAGACGATGTGGCTTTGTTCCGTCCGTCAACCGGTCAATGGTGGGTCCGCAAGAGCACTGATGCTTCGACGACCGCGACCAACTGGGGAACTTCGGGCGACATTCCGGTTCCGGGAGACTACGACGGCGACGGTAAAGACGATTATGCCGTCTACCGTAACGGTCAATGGTGGCTCCTGCGTTCGACATCGGGCGCTGTGGCGACTAATTTCGGTCTCGGAACAGATAAAGCAATTCCCAAATCTTATGTTCCGTAAGGATTTTAGAACGCCGAGCGGCTCAGAAAATTTCTGAGCCGCTCGCAAAACTGAAGTCTTAAACTTTCAGGCTGACGATTAAAGAATTTCTTTGACCGTCAGCCTTTTTCTTTGCTAAATTTTAAACAGGCAAACTTCCCGCCCGAAAAATTTAACATCGGTTTGATTGCCTTTCCTCTTTCTTATCAATAAAATCAATCTACGCGTTCCCAAACTCCCGGAAACTTTATGCTCGAAACCGTCAGAGAATTTGTCCCGTTAGCCGTCAGAGAAGAAACCACCGATATTTCTTTAATTACGCCGCCCGATGTCAACCCGTTTTTCAACCGCGAGCTGAGTTGGCTCGAATTCAACCGCCGCGTATTAAATGAAGCGCTCGACGCATCGAATCCGCTGCTCGAACGGCTCAAATTTCTGGCGATCTTCTCGACCAATCTCGACGAATTTTTTATGATTCGCGTTTCGGGTTTGAAGGAACAGATCGCCGAAGGCGTCAGCCGTCTTTCGCGCGACGGGCTTTCGCCTGCCGAACAGCTTCGCGAAATCCGCGACCGTCTGCGCCCGATGCTTGCCGAGCAGATGGCGTGTCTGAACGAAGACATTCTGCCCGCGCTCGCCGACCAGGGCATTAAAATCTACTCGTATCAGGATTTGAACAAGTCGGAAAAAAAACGGCTCGACGATTATTTTCATAAAAACATCTTTCCGGTTCTGACGCCGCAAGCCGTTGATCTGAGCCATCCGTTCCCGTTTATTTCAAATCTCAGCTTGAATCTCGGTTTGATCGTCGAACCCGAAGAAGATTTTCAAAGCGACAAGCTCGGGCATCTTTTTACGAACCGCCGTTTTTCGCGGATCAAACTTCCCGCGAATGTTTCGCGGCTGATTCCGATCGACGAAAGCGGAACGCGGTTCGCGCTTCTCGGCGAGCTCATCGCGGCAAATGTCGGCTATCTTTTCCCGAATATGAAAACGGGCAAACCGTGTCTGTTCCGCATCACGCGCGATGCCGACATCGAGATCCGCGAAGACGAAGCGGGCGATATTTTGAGCACGATCGAGCTTGAGCTTCATCATCAGAAACGCTTCAGCTTTCCTGTGCGGATGGAAGTTTCGGCTTCGATGGACGACGAAATGTTCAACTATCTGGCGGGTTCGATCGGTTTGACGGAACACGACGTTTACCGCGTCGAGGGATTTTTGAACGTTCCCGATCTGATGAAGCTGTACGCGCTCGAGCGTCCCGAATTAAAAGACAAACAGATCGCTTATTCGATTCCCGCCGCGATCCGGCGCAATGAAAATATCTTTGAAACTCTGCGGCAGCGCGACATTCTGCTGCATCATCCGTATACGGCTTACAGCTCGGTCACGGATTTTATCAACGCCGCCGCCGAAGACGAACAGGTTCTCGCGATCAAAATCTGTCTCTACCGCACGGGCAAAGATTCGCCCGTCATCAAATCGCTCGTTAAAGCAAGCCGCAACGGCAAACAAGTCGCTGCGCTCGTCGAATTAAAAGCGCGTTTCGACGAAGAAAACAACATCGAATGGGCGCGTTACCTGGAAGCCGAAGGCGTGCACGTCGTTTACGGAATGCGCGGAATGAAAACGCACTCGAAAGTCACGCTCGTCGTTCGTAGCGAAGCGGACGAACTGCGTCGCTACGTGCATATCGCGACGGGCAATTACAATCCGACGACTTCGCGCATTTACACCGATCTCGGATTGCTCACATCCGACGCGGAAATCGGCGCGGACGCCACCGATCTGTTTAATTTCCTGACCGGCTACGCGTATCAGGACGAATTTCGCGAGCTTTTGATCGCGCCGATCAACTTGCGCGAACGAATGATCGAGCTGATCCGGCGCGAAACCGAAAACAGCAAGGCGGGCAAGGAAGCGCGGATCATCGTCAAGATCAACAGCCTGACCGACGATAAGATCATCCGCGAGCTTTACCGCGCGTCGCAGGCGGGAGTGAAAATCGATCTGATCATTCGCGGAATCTGCACATTGCGTCCGCAGGTCGCGGGTCTTTCGGAAAATATCCGCGTCGTTTCGATCGTCGGACGTTTCCTCGAACACAGCCGCATTTTCTATTTCGCGAACGGCGGCGACGCGGAAATCTACATCGGCAGCGCCGATTGGATGCACCGCAATCTCGACCGCCGGGTCGAAGCCGTCGTGCCGATCAAAGACGCTTCGCTCAGACAATACTTAAAAGAAGAAGTCCTCGCCGCCTATTTGCAGGACAACACGAACGCTTCGATTCTCCAGCCGGACGGAACTTACGAAAAGATCAGCGTCTCGGAAGGCGAAATCGAATTCGACTCGCAAATGTATTTCGTCGGTCAAGAGATCTAAAGTAAAAAGGCAAAAGTAAAAAGGTAAAAATAAAACTCTTTTTGAGTAATTGAACTTTGCTTAAAATTCAAATTTAGCCTTTTTACTTTTACCTTTTTACTTTCAATTTATTGACTTTCGACGCGCCACAGCATATTTTTTAAACATCGGGCAAAATTCTTAGACTTTCGCCTTTCCCCAATCGTCAAATATTTTGGCAAATCTTTTCCAAACAGGAGTTTAATTGAATGAAAATTGTTTCGCGTAAAATGTTTTTTACGAAGTTGAGCGTCATTTTTGCGGTCGCCGGGTTTGTTTTCGCTGTTCAGATGTTTTCAACGAGAGTCGAAAAAACGAGCGCGTCGGCGTTTGGTCCGTCGGCTTCGCATACCAATGCGCCGGGTGAAGATACCTGTGCGGCGTGTCATTCTGAATTTCCCGTCAACAGCGGCACGGGAAGCGTCAGCATCACGGGCGTCCCCGCCAATTACGTCCCGAACAAGCAATATCAGATCACCGTCCGCACATCGCAGATCGGCGCGACGATCTACGGTTTTCAAATGACGGCGATCGATCCGCTCGGCAAACAGACCGGAACATACACATTGCCGACGCAAAATCCCGAGCGAATGCAGTTGATCAACGGACTCGTTGACGGCAACGTGCGGCAGTACGTCGAACACACGGTTGACGGGATCATTCCCGCGCAATTCGATTTTAATACTTGGACGTTTACCTGGACTGCGCCCAACCGCCGCGTCGGAAAGATCAGTTTTTACGCCGCCGGCAATTCGTCAAACAGCGACGGTCAAACGAGCGGCGATTACATTTACACGACTTCCCAAGCCGCGCTTTCGGGCACGGCAAACGCCAATTTCGACGCGGACGGCAAGAGCGATTTTTCGGTCTGGCGACCTTCGACCGGCGTTTGGTATGCGCTCAACAGCACGAACGGCGGTTTTCAGGCTTTGCAGTTCGGCTCAAACGGCGACCGTATCGCGCCGGGCGACTATGACGGCGACGGAAAAACGGATTTCGCCGTTTTTCGTCCTTCGACCGGCGTTTGGTATATCCAGAAAAGCAACGGCAGCGGCTACATCATTACGCAATTCGGATCAAACGGCGACATTCCGGTCGTCGGCGATTACGACGCGGACGGCAAAAGCGACATCGCCGTCTGGCGACCTTCGACCGGCGTTTGGTATATCTTCCGCAGTTCGGATCTAACATACGACATCCGCCAATTCGGTCTGAGCACCGATAAGATCGCGCAGGGCGATTACGACGCGGACGGCAAAACCGATCTTGCCGTTTTTCGTCCGTCGAGCGGCGATTGGTATGTCTGGAAAAGCACCGACAACAGCTTTATCACTTTTCACTTCGGCAGTAACGGCGATCTGCCCGTCCAAGCCGATTACGACGGTGACGGCAAACACGATTTCGCCGTGTTCCGACCGTCGCAAGGTGTTTGGTATGTTCAGCGTTCGACCGCCGGGTTCGGTTCGGTTCAATTCGGTGCAAACGGCGACAAACCCGTTCCGACCGATTACGACGGCGACGGTTTAGCCGATTTTGCCGTCTACCGCAACGGCATCTGGTTCGCGCTCAGAAGCACGGATCTGGGCGTTTCGATCGGTAATTTCGGTCTGGCGGGTGATGTTCCGATTCCGAGCGGCTATCTCGCCGAATAATTTTTCTTCTTTGTAAAATAAAAAAGCTCAGGTTCACAATGAATCCGAGCTTTTTTATTTTGACTAATTTGGTCTGCCCTCGCCGGTTCCGGGTGTCGGAGTCGGCGCCGGGGTCGGAGTGCGTGTCGGCGTTGGGGGCGGCGGAGTCGGGACGGGTGTCGCCGTCGGGATCGGAGTTGCCGTCGGTACGGGTGTCGGGGTGATCGACGGGGTCGGCGTCGGGATCGGCGTCGCCGTTGCCGACGGAACCGGGGTCGGCGGCGGCGGCGGAACCGGTGTCGGGGTAATCACGGGCGTCGGTCCCGGATTCGGCAGATCGGTGTTTCCCTGTGAATCACGCGGAACGATTGCTTCGGTAAATTGAATGTTGCGAACGCCGACCTGGGTCGTGCCTTCAACCTCGTGATATTCGCCGTCCTGCAGCGGATACGCGGTTTTAACCCTTAAACTCAGTTCAACCGTTCGAATACCGGTCGATTCGTCAATATCAAACTGCGTTTTCGGCTGGCTCAAAATAGTCGCCGCATCATCCGGTTTCAAAACGTAGCGAAACTCCAGCGATTCCAGATGCTCGGCAACCACACTGTCAATAAAACCAAGGCTCTTAACGCCGAAAACACGGCGCACCAGGCGACCTTCGGCATCGACGAAATATTGGATGATTTGAACTCTCTGCAGAACTGTCGGATAGGTGCCGTTGTTCGTGACCGAAGCGAGCTGTCCGGTCGAACCCGTTCTGTTTAACCCGTAAGTATCATTATTTCCCCAGGTGATTTTATTGGCGCCCGAATTAACATTCGTGACAGTGCCGAAAACTCCGGCAACACCGTTGGAAATAAAATAAATCTCGCCGTTCGTAAAATCGCCGATCCGCGCCGCCGGAATACTTATTTGCCCGTTATTGATGCCGACATCCGCCACCGCTAAATTTATCGGCGAAAAAGACGGGTCTCTCGACAAAACCGTCAGACGGTCGGTCAACGGTAAAAGATTGATCGCCGGCGTTTTATAGCGAACCGGCGTACCGTTCGGCACATTATTATCGGAAACAACCATTCCGATATTGAGATAGCCCTGATTGGTCGGATCGATCGCACTTGCCGTCCGCACGGTCAGGTTTTGCGTGACAAAAGCAGTCGGAAGCCAGATATTTGCCAAGCCCTTTAAGCCATCGCCTGCCACGAGAATATCGCGGGTGATGTATTCCTGCGCGTTGCGCAGTCCCTGCGTCGCGGTGGTCATCTCGAAATTGGCGTTGGCGGTCGTGATCGCGCCGCGCATCAGCGAAAAAACCGCCGCGAGAACGATCATCGTGATCGTCATAACGACGATCAACTCCATCATTGAGAAACCTTTCTGGTTATTTTGTTTTGTCGGATTTTTCATATCTCTGAGATTCAGGATCTAAGGTTCAAGATTCAAGATCCAAATCGGCTTTCCAACCTTGAATCTTGAATCTTGAATTCGGAATCTAGCGCAGGCTCTGGCGGAATCCGGTTGACTGCACGTATTGGAAAAACGGCGTGCCGGGCGGCAGTTTGTTCGGGGTCAGATAAGTGCTGTCAAAACTCCAGTTTCGGCGCGGCGGCATATAGATAATTGACGTATCGTTTTCCCAGTTGGCAAGCGCCTGCGTCGAACGGTAAAGTGGAACGAACGAACCCGAATAGCTCCAGGTGTTGGTCGTGCCGTTCAGATTCCAGGTTTCCTGAAAGCGCGGGTAATTGATAATTCCGCCGTTGCGGCGCAAACCGTCGGCATCTCTGCCCGGCGTTTGCGTAAGTGCCGAAACGGTCGTTCCGGCGATAATGGCGGCGCGCACCGCCGTTCCTTCGGTCGTCGAAGCGCCTTCGTCCGCCATTCGGTATGCCTCGCCGCTGAGATTCCGCGCATTGCCGCTGCCTTCGGGATAAAGTGCGCTCGAAGCATCGAACCAGGTTTTCGAAAGTGGAAAGATCGCGTCGCAGATGATCGACGAAGGAACTTGCGGACCCAAATAACCGCCGTCGTTCAAGGTCGAACCGCCGGTCGGAATACTGGCAACACCGGTTGTATTGAAATTTCCCCAGATATAAACCATATTTTCAGACGAGACCGTAATTCCCTTGGTCGGCGAAAGTTTTCCAGCCGCCGCCGTCGTACTTAATGTTTCACCGTCAAAAAGACGCACCGCACGGCGAAAATAACCGTTGACATTATATGTGCTTAAAATCGAATTGGCGCGGTTTGTTCTGCCGGAAACCGGCGCGTTTGACAAAGGTACCGAGCCGACGGCATCCAAATCGGGCAGCTCACGCGTGTCTTTTTGTAAAGTTCCCTTTTTGCTCGTACCGCCGACATTCCAACCGAAATCGATGACGTCTTCGCCCGCATCCAAACTTCCGTTCGGACCGTAAATATCCTCGTTGTCAACAATTCCGTTCGTGCTGTAAAAAGAAGTTCCGTCCGCCAGATATTCAGTATTTTTCTGATCTCCGCGGCGGTCTGAAACATAAACGACATAGCCTTCTTCGGCGTTGATGTTGGCGCTCACGGCGGTTGTTCCGGCGAGCAGATTATTATCGTAAACGCCGTCAACCCAGCGCGCCAGATTCCGCATATTGAGTTCAATGACACTGGTTACGCCGCGCCGGTATATATCGTATTCGCTCAGCGTGCTGCGCACCCAGCCTTCACGGACGTTATAAACATTGATCGGCACGATCGCGTTGTAATTAACAGCACCGACTGCTGCCGCTGTTGGTACTGCTTGTCTCGTAATCGTTGCGCCGTCCTCGTTTGCCGCACTTTCGGTCGTGTTGATAAATCCGCGGTTCGCGTAAAAAAGAGCCGTCGGGTCGCTGATTTCGCCGTCGGCGATCGATTGATAATTGCGCGTCAGATTACTCAGCGTAAAGGAATTTCCGCGGCGATCGCGGTTTCCCTGCACATACGCCGCCCAGAGCGGTCTTTGCAGATAAACGATGCCGTTCGGTTCGCCTTCGGTGACGCCCATACTCAAAATCGTCTGCGTGACATCAACCGTGGTGCCGTCCGGTTTGACGATCTCGATTAAAATCCGTCCCTGCACACCCGAACCGGGCGGAACATACGGCGAAACATTCGGATCGGGAGTGCTGTTCTTAGTCGCCCGCACCGTTGTGGCATTAACCGTCGAATTATCAGGTTTTTTCTGCAAGACTGCCGAACCCGTAATTGTTCCGTTGTTTGAAATTTGCTTCAGGACATTTTCGCCGCCGTTCAGCACGGAAGGAACAAAGGTCGAAAGCAACACGCCTTTGCCTGCCGGAATTCCGGCGACATTTGCCGTGCCGCTTCCCGCGGTCTCATCATCGATCAGAATTCTGATCTTCGATTTCGTGTGATAGCGCGAGGTCGAAAGAATTTCGTCGTCCGAAGGCAGTGCGCGTTTGATGATTTCCGCCGGGGAATTTCCCGCCAGCTCGAGCGGAAGCTTTAACGCCGAGGCGCCGGTCGTCTGCGTCATTATTTGTCCGCCAAAACGGTTGGCGGTGTTTGCCTTCGCGGACTTCACCGATTCGGTTTCCCAGTTCGGATTGGCAATCCCTGCCGGACTGTCAGGGAAAAGCCCGCGAATGATCGAGCCCAAAACGCCGCCGCCGCCGCCGCTCACCAGATTCGGTCCGCCGACCTTTCCGGAACCCGCTTTGACGCTTCCGTTGCCGAGCGTGCTTTGGACATTGATGCCGCCCACTTCGACGTAAACTTCCGTGTTGCCGCTTGCCGTATTCGATTCGCCGCCGCGGGTCGCGTCGCGGACAAATTCGCCCGCCATCGTCAAACGATTGAGAAATTTCGTGTTTCTCAAGGCATAGATATTTTTATTGCTGTGAATTCTGCCGTTAAAGGTCATCAGCGGTCCCGGATGGATTTCGATGTCCTCGTTGCTGAACATCCCGAACTGGAAAAGCGGGACGAGATAATTATTGTATTCGCGTTCGAGCTTGACTTCCGTGCGCGTTGCCGAGCGCGAAGCCGTCGAACTCATTTTGTATGGAATAATACTTGCGTAAAGTCCCGAATACGGACCGTCGGGAATATTGACGCGCGGATAGATATTGTTCGGCAAGCCCTGGATCGCCCGCAATTCGTTCAAGCGGTCGGTGTCTTCGGCAAGACTTTGGATAAATGTGAAATTTTCATTGATTCTCAGCTCGTCCGGCGGTGACGCCGCAATTGTGTTGAGGTCGGCGGTGGTCGGATTCATTTTACGGCGAAACAGGTTGCTGAAATCATTGGTCATTTTTTCCAATCCGGCGGACGCGGCATAAAATGTTTGTGTGCGCTGGAGATCGCTTCCGGCAATCCGCGCTTCGCTCGATGAAAAAGCCAGCGCCGTCAGTCCGACAACCGCCAGAATCGCGACCATTATAACCGCAATTGCCAATGCCGCTCCGCGCTCATCGCTTAAATTATTTTTTGAAACCTGCTTTTCCCGTTTTTCCTTCAACTTTTTCCAAATCATAGCCGTAAACCTCCAACCCGTTTATCGTGTCAAACGACCTTCATCGTTCAGATAGCAAA
Organism: Pyrinomonadaceae bacterium; assembly: GCA_035536135.1. Classification (GTDB taxonomy): domain Bacteria; phylum Acidobacteriota; class Blastocatellia; order Pyrinomonadales; family Pyrinomonadaceae; genus JAFDVJ01. The sequence continues at coordinate 9,834 of DATLOR010000116.1, forward strand.
CTCCGGCGATTTCGCCGACTCCGCCGCCGCTCCCGAAGTAGCGGATCCTGATCTCGATCTTTTTCATCGAACCGCTCAGATTCGTGATCGTCACCTGACGCATAAAACCGCTCCGAACAAGCCCCGGATTGTCAAAATCGTCAGCCGTGCCGTAAACGCCGTCGGCACCCGGATCGCGCAAATCGTCGTCCGTTCCGTTCACGCCGTCCGGACCGGGATTAAGCGATAATTCCTTGTAGCCGGTGCTGAATCCGTTAAAAACTGCCGCCGCGTCGGTATTGTCAACGCCGCCGACATTGGCGATCTGCTTAAAATCGAGCCGCCGTGAATTTCTTAAAGTTTCGACTTCCTCGATCTCGGCAACGATCATTGACTTTGCGCTGGTCACATTACGGCTGATCGTCCCGTAATGAATGGCATACCCAAGCGCGGCGGCGGTCCCGATGAGCCCGACGGTCATGATAAAAATAGCAACAACGGCTTCTATCAAAGAGAAACCGTCCTGCTTTTTTACAAAATTGTTTTTTGAGATGTTTTGAGACGCGTCATTCCACATATGAGTTTACACCTTGGCTGTATCGCCAGACTTTGATCCGCCCGCCCGCACCTAACACCGAAACGGCAAAAGCCGTATCGAGCCGGTATTTATCGTGATAAAAAAACAACGCCTGATTTTGCGGGTTGTTGCTTGCGTCAATGACCGAACCGTCTGCCTGAAACGTGATTTCGACGGCATTGCTCGAAAGATTGGTTAAATTTGTCGTATCGCTCAGGGCAGAAGTCGGCACGCCCGTCGGACGACCGTATTTGACATCGTCCGGTTCGACACCCGAACCGGTTAATGAAACGACGAGATTTTTCGCGTCGCCCAATGCCCCGAAGCTTCCGCCGTAAGTGACGGTTCGTTTATTGGCGTTGTCGTATCGAAAAGTTATCGGCTTTCTTTGCGACATTGCTTCCTGTCTGGATTCCCGAAGCGAAGTCGCAACCTGTCGCTGCAAGCCCGAGAACCTGAACAAACGGCGCGACGAAAGGATCTGCGGCAGTGCGACGACCAGAATTATCGCGGCAACGAGCAGCACGACGACAAGCTCGGGAAGACTGAAACCCTTTTGTTTTTTGAGTTTAGTATCTCTATTAATGTTTAATGCGTGATTTTTCATTTCCTTAATTAAATCCGTGAGAGATTTAATCTATATCATCAAACATTGAATAACTTAGTTTTTTCAGAAAAAACATTGTTAATCGCGATAATATTTTTGAGATGCGGGCTGGAAGTGATTTGAAGGGCTTGAGTTAGAAGGTTTTAAAGGTGTTCTTTCCGGTGAATCGAAAAAAAAACCCGCCGGACCGCAATGCAGCGGTCTGGCGGGAAAAGAGGAAATTCAGATTTCTCTGCTCAACATATCAGTTCTTTTTCGAACCGAAGTTCTGCGCGGGCAATTTGT
>DATLOR010000117.1:0-29803 GCA_035536135.1 Pyrinomonadaceae bacterium
CAGGCGTATAATTGTTCAAAAGGGCGGCTTTCATTTCCTCTAATTTTTCGGGATGACGGTATTTGATATGAATGAAAACCATTACCATTCGTTCCGCCAGATCATCGAACATCGAGTCGCGCTCTTCTTCGAGCCGGCGCAGGTTTTGATACGAATCATATTCTTCGGCAAGCGCCTGCTCTCCTTTTTCGATCGCTTTGTTGAGTTGGTCGAGCAGCTGCAAACCTTCGGGACGCGCTTCGGGCGGCAGTAATTTTAACTGCTCGATCATCTTGTCGCGCTCGGCGATCTGCTCGGTCAAAAACTTCAACGCTTGATTGTAATTTTCATCCATCGGATATTCTTTTTGTTTCATAATGATTGCTGCAGCAGATTTTGTTCATCTGATTTACACAGTATGATTTTGGAATACACTTCGACTCTTGGGCGGTGGCAGAAACCGTCTTGAGACAGAAAAGCACAGGAGCTTTGAGAAAACGCGAGAGTCCGAACTTCATAAAAGTTTTTGGGTGATTCGGTAAAGCTTAATACGTTTCGCCTTATTTTATAAACTTTTTCGCATTTGGAAGTCAAGAAAAAAATATTTTGGGCGGCGGCGGTTTAAAAAGCCGAATCGCCGCCTTTGTGATGTGGCGGCGATTCGGCTTTTTTTGATAAAATCCGCTGACTAACGGCGATAAACGACGCCGTTGAGCTTCATTTCGCCTGCGTCGGTTGGTTCTTCATCAATTTTGAAGGTTTCGCTGATGCCGAAGAGCGAAATGGTAAACGATCTTCCGTCGTCGCTGAATTCCGCGCCGCCGCCGTCAACCGTTTTACTGCCGATTTTGAATCCGGCTTTGCCGTCCGCGTGCAGGTAAACGGTCGAACCGTCCGCGCCGCGCCAGTCGCCCTGATACTTCGACGGCGCGGGCTTGCCGCCGCCGCATGCCAGAACCAAACCTAAAAATATCGCCAGAACAAGACTTAAACTCATCGTGTTTTTCATTTTTATTTTCTCCTTCTAATTTATTACTGAAATTGGGTTACAACACTATAAACGATTTTCGGCAGAAAAAAAGGTCAGCGTCTTTTTTTTCGGCAAATTGCGGGCAAAGCCTCTGCGCGGCAGTAAAAATGTGTTAATTTAACTTCTTATGAACCTTTTTGAGAACAGCTATATTCTGGCGAGCATCGCCGAGTTTTTGAGCGAGGATTTGGGGCGCGGCGATATTACGACGCAGGCGACCGTTGCGCCGGAAGTGCGCGGGCAGGGGAAGTTTCTGGCGAAGGAAAATCTCGTCGTCTGCGGTTTGGACGTCGCGGAAGCCGTCTTTATTCATCTTGACGAGGAATCGCCCGAGATTGAAACGTCGGTCGTCGAAGGCGACGCGGTCGAGGCGGGAACGGTCTTTGCGACCCTGCGCGGGTTTGCCGACGTGCTTCTCGCGGGCGAGCGCACGGCGCTCAACCTGATCCAGCGGATGTCGGGCATTGCGACGCTGACGCGCCAGTATGTTAAGGCGGTCGAAGGCACGGGCGCGCAGATCGTCGATACGCGCAAGACGACGCCCGGCTTGCGGATGCTCGAAAAATACGCGGTGACGGTCGGCGGCGGAAAGAATCATCGTCTGGGTTTGGATGACGGAGTATTGATCAAGGACAACCATATCGCGCTCGCGGGCGGAATCACGGAAGCCGTCACTTTGGCGAAGAAAGCGGTCGGGCATCTGCACAAGATCGAGGTCGAGATCTCGAACTGGGCGCAATTGCGCGAAGCGATCGAAGCGGGCGCGGATATTGTGATGCTCGACAATCAAACGCCCGAAGAAGCCGCGAAACTCGTCGAAATGTCGCGCCAGCTGAACCCGAATGTTTTGATCGAAGCCTCGGGCGGAATGGAGCTTGACCGCGTCCGTTCGTTCGCCGATGCGGGCGTTGACCTGATCTCGGTCGGCAAGCTCACGCACTCGGCGCGGGCGGTCGATATTTCGTTCAAGATTCAGACGGTTTAAAAGTGGAAAAGTGAAAAGGTGAAAAAGTTTTGTTTTGAACAATCAAGCAGGCTTTTTCACTTTTAGCCTTTTTCACTTTTTCACCTTTTTTCTAAGGCAAAACTATTATGAACATTCTAAAAATCATCGGAATTGCGGCAGGTGCGGCGGTCGCGGGGATTGCGGGTCTCGCGATCATGAATCCGAATAATGCGGCGCAGACTTCCGTGGACAATCCGGACGCGGCTCTGCGCACACGCCGCTATCAGACCGATCTGCAAACCTTCACGAGCGAAACCAAAACGCTGATCCCGACAATTTCAACCTACGGGCAGGATTGGAAAGTTATTTCGAGCGAGATGGGGGCGGGCAATTCGGCTTCGATCAGGATCGAAGTTCCGGTCGTTATTTTCACGGACGATCTGGAAATCAAAGCCGATTTCGACGCCGAAAAGGGCGAAGTTATCGTCAATATCCATTCGAATTCCCGCGTCGGAAAATCCGATCTCGGCGAAAACCGCCGCCATATTCTGCAGATTCTCGAAGCGTTGGATAAATGGTTCGTAAAGTGAGAAATTAGAAGTGAGAGGGTAGAAGTGAAAATAAAGTTTAACTTCTCAGTTCTACCTTCTCACTTCTCACTTCTCACTTCTACCGGGTTTTCTTCGCTCGTTAATGCGAGCATTTCTTCGGTCGGTTTCAGGATCGGCAGAAAATAGATCAAAGCCATCGAAATGACAAGCGCGATCGTGCAGGCAATCCCGCCTTCGAGCCCGTAGCTTTCGCCCGTCAGCCACGCCGGACCCGCATCGATCTCGCGCAGGACGGGAGCAGTCGTAAACTGCGTCAGTCCGCTGACCTCAACGCCGAAAATCGCGCCCTGAAACCAATTCCACATCAAATGAATGCCGAACGGAAACCACAGATTCCGCGTTTTCAAGTAAGCCAAGCCGAGCCAGATTCCGGCAAGCGCGGTGTTGATGGTCGAAATGATGTTCGCGCTCTTGTTGCCGAGATGCGCCGACGCGAAAAAAATGGAAGTCAGCGCGATCGCGACCCACGCGAGCCGTGCGCGTGAGAGAGTTTGCAGAAGATAGCCGCGAAAAAATGCTTCTTCGAACGCCGCGCCGAGAATGAAAACGAAAAGCGAGACGCCGAGCGTCAGAATCATCGCCGCGCTTCCCGCCGAATCGTTGTATTTAAAGCTCAGACCGCCGACCGCGACCGCGATAAACACCGCGAGCGTCAACGAAAATGCGCCGATCAGCAAACCTAAAACCAGATCCTTGAGCCAGTTTTTCGTGAACCATAAACCGAGCGCGCGAAAGGGTAAATCTTCAAAAATCTTGCCGTAAAGCCAGCCGAAAAACACGGCTACTGCGAACGAAACGACCGATTGCAGAACGAAAACCCCGATGCTGTCGGGCGTGAAACCGATCGGCAGCGCGAGCGCGACGGAAACCGCCGCCGCCAGCAGAAAAAATGTCGCGACGAAAAAAGAAATCAGAAAGATCATGAACCGGACACCGCTTCGAAGCCGTCCGAATTCGTTGAAAAATACGGTTTTTAAGTTCATAAATTTATTTGAGTTTAGCCGAATTGCCGCCGACGGACAACGAACCGCCGCCGCCCAACGGATTTATGCTAAAATTGCTTGAAATGAGCGAGCCGCCAACGATTCCGAAAAAAATCAAATCGCCCTGGGTTTTAGGCTTATTCGTGCTGTTTTTGCTGACGTTTCTGATCCTTCTGCAATCGTCGAATCTCTGGAAGAACTTCACGATCGAAACCGCCAACGATACGCTTCTGCTGTACGCGCTGTCGTCGCTCAACTTTTTCGCGTTCGTGATTTTCGGCTTTATTCTGCTCAGAAATCTGATCAAGCTCGCCCGCGAACGCCGCTCGCTCGCGCTCGGCGCAAAGATCAAAACGCGTCTCTGGCTTTATTTTTTCGCGGTCAGCATCCTGCCGATCGTCGCAATGGCGGGCTTTTCGTATCTTTTTATGAACCGTGCGCTCGAACGCTGGTTCACATCGATTCCCGAAAACGTCATCCGCGAAGCCCGCGAAGTGCAGAATCAGACGATCAAATCGCAAGCCGAAAAACTCAGTCAAACGACAAAGATGCTTGCCGTCAGTCTGGACAAACAAGGGTTTACGAACGAAGACCTGCAGCGGATTGCCGAAGCCGGAAATCTGACGCACATCGAAATTCTCTCGAAAACCAATAAAACGATCGCCCTTTACGAAAAAAACATCAGCGCCGAGCAGAAGACCGAAGTCGAAAGCTTGCTCGAATTGGTTCGTAACGGGCGCGTTGACGAACCGGTGTTGTTCGACAGCCGCGGGTTTGATGCGGCAGTTGCCTCGTTTTCAGACGGCAGAAAGCTGGTCGTTATTCCCGATCTCTACGCCGAAGAAAACGTCAGCCAGATGATCGACACTTCGCTCAACGATTTCGAGGACTTAAAGCGAAGACAGGTGACGGTCAGGCAGATCGGGTTTTCGACGCTCGGCGTTCTGACGTTTCTGCTGATCTTCGCGTCAAGCTGGACGGCGCTTTACATTGCCCGCGGTTTGACCGTGCCGATCAAGGCTTTGGCGGAAGGCGCGGACAAGATCGCGCAGGGAAATTTCGGGCATCGCGTCGAGGTTCTGGCGGAAGACGAGCTCGCGCTTTTGGTTGAATCGTTCAACCAGATGTCCGCGAAATTAGAGGAAAATTCCGCCGAACTCGAAGAACGCCGCCGTTATATCGAAACGGTTCTGCAATCGCTTCCGACCGGCGTGATCTCGTTCGACGCGGAAAACCGCGTTACGACCATCAACAAATCCGCCGTCCAGATCCTGCGGCTCGAAGACGCGGATTTTACGGGGTTTGAACTCGGAAAATTAGTCACGGAAGAAAACCGCATCGTTCTCGAACGGCTTCTGAACCGCGCCAAACGCATCGGGCAGGCGAGCGAACAAACCGCTCTGCAGCGCGAAAACGCGAACGGCGGTGCGGAATCGAGCGCGAATCTGCCGGTTGCTCTGACCGCGACGGCTTTGCCGCGAAACTTCGGCGAAGCGAGCGGCGTGGTGCTCGTGATCGAAGACCTGTCGGAACTTATCACGGCGCAGCGTGCTTCGGCGTGGCAGGAAGTGGCACGGAGAATGGCGCACGAAATCAAAAACCCTCTGACGCCGATTCAGCTTTCGGCAGAAAGAATCGCCAAACGCTTTAAGTCCCAAGTCCCGAGTCTCAAGTCTCAAGTCTCGAGCGAAAATTCTTCTAACTTGGAACTTGAGACCCGGGACTTAGGACAAACAGAGAAAGTTATTAAAGAAGGCACGGAAACGATCTTGCGCGAAGTCAACAGCTTAAAAGCAATGGTTGACGAGTTTTCACGCTTTGCGCGTTTGCCGAACGTCAGGCTCGAAAGCGGAAATCTGAACGAAATTATCCGTCAATCCGCCGTTCTTTATGAAGACCGCGGCGCGAAAATTGAGCTCGATTTGGCGGAAAATCTGCCGAACGCGATGATTGACGAAGAACAATTAAAGCGCGTTTTCGTCAACTTGATCGAAAATGCCATCGAGGCTTTCGACCGCGAACAGGACGACAAACGAATTTTCGCGAAAACCTTTTACGATACGGGACGTGATCTGATCGTCGCCGAAATCTCCGACAATGCAGGCGGAATTCCGCCGTCCGATTTTCAGAAACTTTTCCAGCCGTATTTTTCGACCAAAGGACGCGGAACGGGCTTAGGCTTAGCGATCGTGCAGAGAATCGTTTCCGAACATCACGGCAAAATAAAGGCAGTCAATAATTCACCAAAAGGCGCGAAATTTATCGTCGAGCTTCCGGTTATAAGTTAAACAACATGGCAATTTGGCAATTTTCAATTGATTTTATTCCGCGTAAAAATCTTCTGACAAGATTTGTGGAAATACCCGAAACGTTCGATGATGAAATTTGGGCTGAAGAAGATTTTGAGGAAAATGTTGATTTGCCGGATGATTATGAGATTTTTTTGAATTCTTTAGGCGAAAAAGAGACTTTGAAATGGATGAAAGAAGCATACAATTGGGGCGATTATGACAACGGAACTCACATCACCGTAATTTTTAACCAAGACAAAGCATCTGTTTATTGTCGGTTTGATGTCGGAAATTGGGACGAAAACTTTGCAAGAATTGTGTTGGAGTTTGCAAAGATGTGCAATTGCGTTTTATTAACAAAAAACAAAAATATTATTGAACCCAAATTGGATTTATTTGTCGAAGAGATGAGAAACTCAAATTCTTACAGATTTTGTAAAAATCCAATTGAATATTTACAGAGCGACGAAGTTAAGCAAATTAATTGGTCGGTAAGAAAAAAGTTGGAAGATGATGAATTCAATTTTAATCGTTGACGACGAGCGCGGGATCCGTGAAACTTTGCGCGGGGTTTTGGAAGACGAAGGTTTTGAGGTCGAAACCGTCGTGAGCGGCGAAGATTGTCTGAAAGCGGTCGAAACGACGCATTACGCCTGTATTTTGCTCGACATCTGGCTCGGCGACGGGATTGACGGGCTTGAAACCTTGAAAAAATTACGCGAAAGCGGCAACGATTCTGCCGTGGTGATGATTTCCGGTCACGGCAATATCGAAACTGCGGTCAACGCGACCAAGCTCGGCGCGTTCGATTTTATCGAAAAGCCTCTGAGCTTGGAAAAAACCGTTCTGACTGTTCGGAACGCGGTCAAACAGAGAGATCTCGAACGCGTCAACGCTCAATTGACCGAGCAATTAAGCCACGAATATGAAATGGTCGGCGCGTCCGTGGCGATGCGTGCGCTTCGCAAACAAATTTCGATCGTCGCGCCGACCGACGGACGGGTTTTGATTTCGGGCGAATCCGGCACGGGCAAAGAACTCGTCGCACGGGCGATTCACGCGCAATCGCGCCGCAAAAATCTGCCGTTCGTCGAGATAAATTCCGCCGCGATCCCCGAAGATCTGGTCGAGTCCGAACTTTTCGGACATACGAAAGGCGCGTTTTCGGGCGCAGTCACGGCGAAAAAAGGGAAGTTCGAGATCGCCGACGGCGCGACGCTTTTTCTCGACGAGATCGGCGATATGTCGCCCCGCGTGCAGGCGAAAATGCTCCGCGTTCTCGAAGAGCAGCGCTTCGAGCCGGTCGGCAGTAATACGCCGGTCAAAGTTGACGTGCGCGTAATTTCAGCGACCAACAAACCGCTTTCGGGTTTGATCGAAAACGGCGATTTCCGTGCCGATCTGTTTTATCGTCTGAACGTCATTCCGTTTCAGATTCCGCCGCTGCGCGAGCGCCTTGAAGACGTTCCCGCATTGGTCGAACATTTTAACCGCAAATTTTCACTTTCCTACGGCAAAAAACTCAAAGAATTTTCCGCCGAAGCGATCGAATCTCTGCAAAATTACGCGTGGCTCGGCAATGTGCGCGAACTCAAAAACACGATCGAGCGCGTCGTCATTATGGTCGAAAAGCAAAAGATCGGGGCGGACGATTTACCGAAGTTCAATGTCGCCGACGATGCGCCCGCCTCGAGCTTTCGCTTCCCGTCGTTCAAGGACGCAACCGACGCTTACCAACGCGAATTTATTTTGCATAAACTCAACGAATTTGACGGCAACGTTTCAAAAGCCGCCGATTCGATGGGCGTTGACCGCAGTCATTTGTACCGCCGAATGAAAAATCTCGGAATCAACGCGGAAAAAGGAAAATCAGAGGCTTGAAGACGGAGCTAATAGAATTCTCACGCCGATCCTAGCGGACAGGCTTTTCATACCAATCCTTCCAGAATCGCTTGCTTTTAGCGGCGGGCAGCATAAACAAAGGGTGCGTTATCACAAGGATTTTCCACCAGCTCATCTGACTGTACCGGCGGGCGGATGTTTTGACTTTCGGGTTTTCGATAAAAAACAGATATCTTTGATTTTGCCTGGCGTATTTCGTCAATCGCCAGTAAAACTCGACATCTTCGCCCATATAGATTTTCTCGTTATAACCGCCGAGTTCGTGAAAAGCGCTTGCGCGGCAAAACTGCGTCGCGCCTTGTTTGGTATTAAGAATTTTTTCCCAGAACAGCCATCCCCAAAAATAATATTTCAGCCATTTACGCGTAAATTCGCCGTATTCGACCGAGACCGCGCCGCCGAAACATTCGTTGTTTTTCATTGCGTCGGCGATCTTCCGAAAAAGCGTGTCGGGCACGAGCGTGTCAGCATCGACAAAAATAAACACATCACCGGAAGCGTTTTTCCCGCCCGTGTTTCTGACTCGTCCGATATTATGAACGTTTTCCGAAAAAACTTTCGCCCCAAACTGAGCGGCAACCCTTTGCGTTTGATCCTCGCTTTCGTTGTCGACAACAATGATTTCGGAATCGCAACCCGCAACCGCTAAAGCCGAAACAATTCGCTCGAGTGTCGCGGGCAAGTATTTTTCTTCATTGTAAGCCGGAACAATGACCGAAAGTTTCATCGGAAACAATTTTATCACTTGCGTCAAAAGCAGCAAATCTAACGCCAAAGTTGCAAAAACTGCGGCGACGGCGATGCGCGTTAACCGCAGTGTGATTTGTCGCGCCGTATCAAAATCAGGGAGTCAACGCGGAAAATCAGAAGTTTAAGGGGTGTGATGACGCGAAGCGCATGACGCACAAACAAAGGATAACGGACAATAGGATCACAAAGTCGCTGCCCGCGCCCGCACGTCCATTGAAGGGCTTACAGGGGCGGCTCCGATAGTTAAGAGAAAATTCTCCAATTGATGAATAAAATTTCGATCTAATTGAATTGCTTCAATTCCAAAACTAATTAATCACGCTAGAAAATGAAGCCATTAATAGCCTGCTGCTACTCGCCATCCTATTTTTTTGATAAAAGACCACATGGGGAATTTGACAGCTTATCCAAACATAAAAAAGAATTTAAATTAAAAAAGGGAAGCTGAAAAACTTCCCTTAAATTACAAGTGTTTTTCAAAAATTAAATTCCGAGAACGTCGATCAGTTCCTGAACCGCGCCTGCCGATTTGTGTGGTTTGACGGTCGGAATCTGTCGTGGAAGTTTCATCCGCATTTTTGCAGGCAAAAGCCATCGCAAACAGCATCAAAAAAACAATGCCAAGCGATTGCAGATAAATCGGCAAGTTAAAATCTTTTAGTTTTTTCATCATAATTCTTCTCAAATTGATTTCATCCTAAAATTTACTTTCAATATACGTGCAACAAAATTGCCGAAAACGGCTCAAAAATATGGCGGTTAATCCATTTTTCGGAACTATTGCAAAGAGTCAGCGCCGGAAACAAAAAGACCGTTTGGCTAACGAGATGACCGGGCGTATTAGCGGGAATGAGTGCGAATAACCCGTGAAATTTGCGGATTACCTGAGATCATTCGCGCTAATGATCTTAGTAGGCGGGCTAATTACAACTTGTTTTTTAGAATTACAGCCAAAAATTTTAAGAATACGGCGCAAAAAAACTAAACTGCCTGGTCAGGTAAGAACTGTTGCGAGAGAGCGGCATTAAGGTCGTAAAACAGAAAATATTTATCATAAACCGGGGCTGCCGATTTACGAAGCGCGGCGCGCTCTTCATTCGTGGCAGATTTAGAACGACTTACTATTCGGCGATCCGGTGACAATCGCCCCATTCAACTGCGCTGCCGAAATCTGCGATGATGACCGGCACGGCTTTTTGGGCTTTCGGATGAATGTCGTGAAACAATAAAACTCCGCGGCGTTTAATGAGCATTAAAATTTCCATCCGATTGATGATGTCTTCGGCGTCGATCTGGGCGTTCCAGTCCTGAGAATCCATATTCCAGAGCGCGACTTGTAAGCCCTCTTTTTGAAAAAACGCGCCGCTGTCCGATTTGCGCTGACCATAGGGCGGGCGAAAAAGGCGCAGAAAAATTGGCGTGCCGGCAAAACTATTTTTGATTAAAGCGATTGTGTCAGTGACCGAAGATTGCCATTTGTTGCCGAATGCATACGGGGAGCGTTTTTCGTGTGAAAGATGTTCCCAACCGTGTGCGCCGACACATTGTCCTTTATAAAGCCCGGCGAGCGCGGCGGTGTCGTTCGTTTTTTGGCGATTGGCAAAATTCTGCCCGAGAACGAAAAACGTGGCGGTTTTTTTCTGCGCGGCTAACATTTGTAAAACATTGTCGGTATTTCCGCCCGGAGCGGTCGGACCGTCGTCGAAAGTGAGAAAAAACTGACGGTCGCCGAACTTATCACCGTTCCATTCGTTGTCGTTGAACAAATCAATTTCACTGCTGGTGGTCGGGAAAACGTCAGCCAGATGTATTTGCTCGGCAACGTAAGTTCCCACAAATTCAGCCGTTTTTTCCTGCCACGAATCAAGGGCGGCAGGAACCCGCAATGCCCGCGCCTTTGCAATGAAATCATCGGAATTGTTTGTCGTGCCAATGCAGGTCCAATCGTTTGACTGGCAGGTTTCGGCGGCAAAATGATAATTCTGCTCAGCCAGATTTAATTCTTTATTGAGCCATTTATTGACCGACGGACGATTAAAGGTTTTATTTTCAGCCGCTTTTTGTTCATCGAGTTCGAGCGCGTAAAAAAGAATCGCTGCCCGCGAAGCGCGGTCGAAACCATTCTGCGTATTGACGCTTTCAGTCCAAAGCCGACGGTCTCCAATCGCCACGCCGGAATATTTTTTGGTGACTTTATGCGGGGTCGAAACCGGCAGGGCTTCCGGCGTCGTCGTATTTACCTGTTCCGTGACCGATTCATTAGCAGCGTTGGTGACAGAGGTATCCGGCAACGGACAGCCGGACATTCCCAAAACAAATAGCCCGATTAATACCCAAAGCTTTCTTCGCATATCATCATTTACGCCCTTTCATCCAACTCTGATACAAAATAGTAAAAGACCGCTCCGGTTAAGCGGTCTTTTACTATTTGTTTTCAAACTGTTAAATCCCCAAAACATCGATCAATTCCTGAACCGCGCCCGCCGATTTGTGCAGAGCGGCGCGTTCTTCGTTGGTCAAGCTGATTTCGATGATCTGTTCGACACCGTTTTTACCCAATTTGACGGGAACGCCGACGAACAGATTGCTGATGCCGTATTCGCCTTCGAGATAGACGGCGCACGGGAGGATTTTCTTTTTGTCTTTCAGTATCGCTTCCGCCATTTCGACCGCGCCCAATGAAGGTGCGTAATATGCCGAGCCGGTTTTCAAAAGTCCGACGATTTCCGCGCCGCCGTTTGCCGTGCGCGAGATGATCGCGTCAAGACGGTCCTGCGGAATCAGTTCGGTGATCGGGATTCCCGCAACGGTTGAATAACGGGGAAGCGGAACCATCGTGTCGCCGTGCCCGCCAAGGACGAAACAGGTCACGTTTTCGACCGAAACGTTCAGTTCTTCGGCGACAAAACAGCGCATCCGCGCCGAATCCAGAACGCCAGCCATGCCCATCACGCGGTTTTTCGGGAAACCCGAACGCACGAAAGCGACCTGCGTCATCGCATCCAAAGGATTTGAAACGACGATGATAAAAGCGTTCGGCGAATATTTGGCGATCTGGTCGGTCACGCCGCCGACGATGTCCGAATTGGTTTTCAGCAAATCATCGCGGCTCATTCCGGGTTTGCGCGGCAATCCGGCGGTGATGATGACCACGTCCGAATCGGCGGTTTCTTCGTACGAATTTGCGCCGACGAGCTTAACATCGAAACCGTCGATCGGCGCGGCTTGCGCCAAGTCGAGCGATTTGCCCTGCGGCGTTCCTTCGACAATATCAACCAGAACAACGTCTGCAAGTTCTTTGCTCGCAATCCAATGCGCGGCAGTTGCACCGACATTACCCGCGCCGACCACCGTAATTTTGTTTCTTCCAACCATTATGTATATTTCCTCTCAAAAATAAGTGTATTTAATAAAAATCTGATTTTCTCATAGTTGCCCGAAAACGGCAAAACGCGGCGGATTTTAGCCGCGGATAAACGCGGATGAGCACAGATTGAATTCAATAAAAATAAATCCGCGCAATCTGCGTTCATCCACGGCTAGAAATTAAACCGACTGTTTTTGGCAGTTGCTTGATTTAGCCGTGTTTCGATGCTAAATTTCCGATACTTGTTTTACCGATCTGAAACGTCCGAAAAATCTTATGTCAAAAAAAATCGTCCGCGCTTTTTCTTTACTGCTTCTCGTCAGTTTTGTTTTTCAAATAACGATTTTTTCGCAGATCACGAGCGGAAAACGGTATAACCGTCTGGTCATTCGCAATGCGATGATCGTTGACGGGAGCGGAAAACCCGCTTCGGGACCTTACGACATCGTGATCGAAAATGACATCATCACGCAGATTGCCGGACTCGATCCGGTCGCGGTCAAAAACGGAACCGCAAAACGCGTGGCGGCGGGCGAAACGGAAATTGACGCAAGCGGAAAATATGTTCTGCCCGGTCTTATCAATATTCACGGGCATACGCAGGACGAGCGCGGCGGCACGGCGCAGCCCGTCGAATATTGCCTGAAAATGTGGCTTGCGTGCGGAATTACGACCGTTCGCGATGTCGGCGCGTCGCCGAAAACTCTTGCCTGGCGCGAACAGAGCGCGAAGAACGAGCTTGCAGCACCGCGAATTTTTGCTTACGGCGTTTTCCCCGGCGCAAAAAATGCCGTAGAAGCGCGCGAAAAAGTGCGGCAACTCAAACAAGCGGGTTATGACGGCATCAAACTTTTCGGTGTTGACCGCGACATTATGGAAGCATTGCTCGACGAAGCGCATAAAAACGGAATGCGCGTCGCGCATCACGTCGGGGTCGAAGAAACAAACGCCTGGGACGATATAAAATTCGGCACGACGAGCATCGAGCATTGGTACGGCATCCCGGACGCGGCGATCGAATCGGGAAGACAAAATTTTCCGTCTTCGTATAATTACAACAACGAGGTTGATCGTTTTCGCTACGCAGGCAGATTATGGCGCGAGGCGGATTGGGACCGTCTGATGAAAGTTCTCGACGGAATGATCGAAGCAAAAGTGGCGTGGAATCCGACGCTCGATATTTACGAAGCCTCGCGCGATCTCCAGCGTGCGCAAACGCAGCCCGCGTTTCAGGAGTATCTCCATCCGGTCTTGGAAGAATATTTCAAACCGAATCCGGCAAATCACGGCTCGTATTTTATCGGCTGGACTTCGACGGATGAAGCCTTCTGGAAGGAAAATTACCGCATCTGGATGCGCGCTTTGCTTGAATTTGAACGGCGCGGCGGGCTGATCGGCGCGGGCGAGGACGCCGGGTTTATTTATCAAATGTACGGTTTCGGCTTGATTCGTGAACTCGAACTGCATCAGGAAGCAGGTTTTCATCCATTGAAAGTCGTTCAGCACGTCACCTCGAACAACGCGCGCATTCTCGGGCAGGAAGATAATCTCGGAAGAATTCGCGTCGGTTTCAAAGCCGATCTGATCGTCGTCAACGGCAACCCACTCGAAAATTTCAAGGTTTTGTATCCGACCGGAATCGAAGAGATCCGCGACGGCAAAGTCTTCAAAACCGGCGGCATCGAATGGACGATCAAAGACGGCATCCCGTTTCACGCACCGACGCTCGCCAAAGAAATTCGCGAAATGGTGGCGAAAGCGCGGCTAAAATAAGTCTCAAGTCCCAAGTCACAAAAATCCCAAGTTAAAGAAGAAGACTTGGGACTTGAGTCTTGGGACTTGTGACTAAATCGCATCAGAAGCCGAAGTAAAATTAAACGCTTTGAGCTTCAGAGCCGGAAGAAGCGAAGCGTTAGTGCCGTCGCCGACACGTTCGGGCGTGCCGATCATTTCGACGTTGCCTTGTGCGAGCATCTGAATAATCGATTGATTAAAGCGGAAATTTCTGACCGGCGTGGTGATCTTGCCGTTTTCGATCATCCAGATTCCGTCGCGTGTCAAACCCGTGACGCTCGCCGTGCGCGGGTCGGTAGCGCGGATGTAGAAGAAACGGCTGATGATCAATCCTTTTTTTGTCGCGGCGATCATTTCTGCCGTGCTCGAAGGCTTTTCGCTCGATTCCATGATCGTGTTGACCGGTCCGGGCGTGGCTGCTTTGCCAGATTTTTTCGCCCAGAAACGCGAGTAGATCAGATTATCGAGCACACCGTTACGCACGAGATAAATCTTCTCAGCCGGAATTCCGCCCTGCGCCGAACTCGAAGCGGGAAGCTCCGAGTTCCACGGGTCGCTGTAAATATTCAGCCTTTCGTCAAAGATCTTCTGTCCGATCTTTGTTTTGCCGTCCTTGAGCGAATACGGGCTGCGACCTTCTTCGGCACTGCGGGCATCGAATTGAAACGCTAATCCACCGAGCAGATCGGCAACCGCCTGCGGTTCTAAAATCACGCTGTAAACGCCGGGTTCGATAACTTTTGCGTTTCGCCCGTCGAGCGCCTTGCGGATCGATTCGCGGGCGATGCGTTCGGTGTCGAGGCGATCGATGTCGAAATGACTGCGGGCAAAATAACCCGAGCTCGTTCCGTCCGCGGCGCGCGCCGTCACGGAAAGACCGGCAAATGTCCGCCGTTCAAAACCGAAATTACCGTTTTTTGTGGCAAAGCCTTGGGCAACCGCCTGAGTTTGGTGAAAACCTGCGCTGATCACGCCGGATTTGGTGCTGTTTTTTAAGATACTGCCGATACTTTTGGCGCGGTTCGAAAGCGAAAGATTGGCGGTCGATTCGACAAAGCCGTTCGACGGTTTGTAGGTTTGCGCGCCCAGAGTCGGCAGATATTCGCGGTCAACGGGCGAAATTGCCGCGACCTGTTCGGCTTGTTCGACCAGAGCCTTTAAACTCTCGTCTGAAAAATCGTTGGTCGAAGACGCGCCGCGTTTTCCTTTGATCCAAACCGTCACGGCGGCGGTTCGTTCGACCGTGTTTCCGCTCGTTAGAAAAGCATTGCGGGCAAACCGCAGATGCGAGTTTTTTTCAGTGCTGACGGTAACCTGCGCGTCGTCGGCTTTGACGAAGGAAAGGATTTTATCGGTAATTTCTCGGGCTTCTTTTTCGCTTAAAAGCATTTTGGTATTCCTCTTTAATTCTTGGCGTCTTGGCGACTTTGCGGGAAACTCATTCGCTCGCAAAGATGCCGGGTGAAATTATTTCTGTGCTGCCGTATTCAAAACATTGATCTGACGGAAACGCGCCACCGGACAGCCGTGCGAAACAGCGTTTGATTGTCCGGGTTCGCCTTTGCCGTCGTTGAATGTACCGGGCAAAAGATACGTGTTTTCGCCGCCGAGCGCGTCGCAAGCGTTCCAGAAATCGGTCGTCCGCGATTGATACGCGACATCCTTGAGCATTCCGACGACACGTCCGTTCTTGATTTCCCAGAAAGTTTGTCCGCCGAACTGGAAATTGTAACGCTGCTGGTCGATCGAATAACTGCCGCGCCCGTGAATCATAATTCCTTTTTCGACGCCGCCGATCAGATCTTCCGCCGTCGTCTTGTCTTTTGAAGGTTGGAGCGAAACATTCGGCATTCGCGGGAAAGGAACGCTCGCCCAGCTGTCGGCGTGCAGACAGCCGTGCGAACTGTTTTGTCCGACAATCGGCGCGGAATCGCGCGTCGTCTGCCAATCGACGAATGTTCCGTCCTTGACGAGATACCAACGTTGTCCCGCGACGCCTTCGTCGTCCCAACCGACGGTCGCAAGCCCGTGCGGCTGAGTGCGGTCGGCAAAGAAATTGACAATGCGCGAACCGAGCTGTAATTTACCCGTTTTGTCGGGCGTCAGAAATGAAGTTCCCGCGTAGTTCGCTTCCCACAAAAGCGCCCGGTCGAGCTCGGTCGAATGCCCGACCGATTCGTGAATCGTCAGAAAAAGATGCGACGGGTGCAGGACGAGATCGTATTTGCCGGGCTCGATCGGCTTTGCTTTTAATTTTTCGACCGCTTCTTCGCCGGCTTGTTTTGCCTCGCCGATCCAATCGTAACTGTTTGTATATTCGTAGCCGATCGTCTGGGCTTGCGCGAGCGCGTTGCGCGTTTGAAAATCGCCCGAAGCGCGGTCAACCGCCGTCACGCTGAAATTCGGCAAACCTCGAATCAGGTATTGTTCCGTCCGCGAGCCGTCAGATGTCGCTAAGAATTTTTGTTCGTTGACCCAGGCGAGCGAAGAATTGACGAAACTGACGCCTTTCGTCGAAAGAGCTGCTTCGTTCAATTTCATTAGAAATTGAATTTTATCGTCAACCGGAACATCGAACGGGTCGCGTTCAAACGAGCTTTTCCAGTTTCCCGAAACCTTGGCGGCGGGTGCGAGGCGAATCGGTTTTGTCTGAAACGCGGAATTCGCGCGCGCGATTTCGACGGCTTCGCGCGTCACGCGGCTGACTTCTTCCGCCGTCAGAATCGGGCTTGCGGCAAATCCCCACGTTCCTTTCAGGAGAACGCGCACGCCGAAACCGAAATTCTGCCCGCGCGAAACATTCTGAACCTGCCGTTCGCGCGTCGAAATCGTTTCGAGCCGGTAACGATTGATGCGAATATCGGCGTAATCCGCGCCGAGCTTTTTAGCCAGACTGAGCGCGGCATCGGCTAGATTGTTTTTATCAACTTCGGGCATCGGCGCGCTTGTCAGATCAGCCGAATAAACCCATGAAGGAAGTGCTAAAGTACCGAGCGCAAAGCTCGTCGCCTTTAAAAAATCGCGCCGGGAAATTGTCATAAATTTAAACCTCGCTTGGTGAATTTCCGTCTATTCACGAAAAAATACGAAAAACTTTTTGCAACTTATAAAAAAGAAAAAGGAATTGAATTGTCTTTAGGTAATTTATATTTTGGCGCCGGCGGGTGTCAAGAACTTGGCACAATGATTTTTTTTGCCTGCAAAGGCGGCTTTTCTTTTTCCCACCCGCAAAGGTAGTTTTCCCGGTATTATCCTCAGTAAACCCGGACATAATTTTCAAATTCGTTTTGGTAGATCTTCTAAATACAGCTATTTCAATACTTAAAAGCATTATTAGAAACTGCTTGAGCAGGTGGCGGCAAAGGCTTCGGAAAGTTGTACTTTTAATCGTGCGATTTTTTGATCGCATTGGGAGACCATAATTACAGGTAAGGGATTAATTAATATTGAACGGCAAAATTTTATAAAGACAGGTGAGCAGAACGACAAAACTCGATTTACGCACAAAGCTTTAAATTTTTCGCCTTCATCAGCGCAAAAAATATTTATAGTTTGATACCTTTTTTAATTTTTTTGCGCTTTAGATAACAGATATATTTTTACGGCTGATTTTCAGCCAATTTTATTTATAAATTACAGGAGTCATAAAGTGGTAAAAAGAGCAATCATATTCGTAATCTTAGCTTTGACACTGGCAGGAAATGCTTTGGCGCAAAACTCGTCATTTAACTATCAGGGACGTTTGAACGATGCCGGTTCGGCGGCAAGCGGAACATTTCAGTTTCAGTTCAAACTATACGACGCGGTCGCGGGCGGAAGTCAGGTCGGGGCGACCTTAAATGATGTTCCCGTCACCGTTTCAAACGGCGTTTTTTCGGTTAGTCTCGATTTCGGCGTGATGGCGTTTTCGGGCGGCGACCGTTTCCTGGAAGTATCGGTTCGCAAAACCGCGAATGATCCTTATACGCCTTTGACGCCGCGCCAGAAGATCAATTCCGCGCCTTATGCCAATAAAGCGAATTCGGCAAATACCGCCGATAATTTCAGCGGAAATCTGTCGGGCGACGTTTCGGGAACGCAGAACGCAACGGTCGTTAACAGCGTCGGCGGTCAAACTTCGGCAAATATTGCAAACAGCGTTCAGGCAACCAGTAATGCGACATCGGTCAATACGCCGGGCACGATCGTCAAGCGCGATGCGAACGGCAGATTTATTGCTTCCGGCGTGACGTTCGGCGACGGGACGACCCTGACGACCGCAAACGTCGGCAACGGGACAAACCTGCTCACGAGCCAGAACAACTGGACCGGTCAGAACACTTTTAACGGGATTTCGCTCAACAATACAAACCTTGTGAATGTCGCCAATCCGGTCAGCGCGACCGACGGCGCGAATAAGGCATATGTTGATGCCAATACGATCCGGTTCGTTCCGGGCAACAACGCACAACTTTCGGTCGGCGATGCCAACGGCACCTCGCCGATGATCAATTTACGCGGTCAGAGCACTTGCTGCGGCGCAAATACGGGATTCGCGGATTTCAAAGTTTTCCAGAACGGAAGCTTTGTCGCATCGGGAAATTTGGGCATCGGTGTCAGCCCGATGGAAGGAAAAGGCTACCGAACATCTTGGTACACATATAAAGGCGCGTTCCGTTCGGGTTATGCCGATCTCGAATGGGATGACGTCAACACAGGCTTTTTCTCATGGGCAGGCGGCAGTAACTCGATGGCAAGCGGTCTTTATTCGTTTTCGTTCGGCGACACGAACTTTGCCCGCAGCACGAGCAGTATCGCTTTCGGCAGCGGCAACGAAGTCAAAGGCGCGGCAGGATTTTCAGCCGGTGCGGGCAACCGCGTTTGCGACACCTACGGCGTTGCTCTCGGCAACAAAGCCATTTCCGGCGGACCGATCCTTGCCGACGGCAAATGCGACCCGGATTCGTTTAATATCAGAGGCTTGGCGGCAATCGCGCTCGGCTACAACGTCACTGCGAGCCAGGATCATACGATGGCATTAGGCAAATTTGCCTCGAACAACGGCTTTTCAGGAACGTTCATCTGGAGCGACGCTTCGGCAACGGCTTCGGCGGATACTTTCAAAAATACGGCGAACAACGAATTCGCGGCTCGCGCGACGGGCGGTTTTCGTTTCCGCACCAATTTAACGGGAACGACCGGTTGTAATCTTCCGGCGGGTTCGGGCGTTTTCAACTGCACTTCGAGCCGCTACACGAAAGAAAACTTCCTTGCCGTTAAAGGCACGGACATTCTTTCGAAACTTCGTTTGGTTCCGGTTACTTCGTGGAACTATATCGACGAAGGCGGCAAGGTGCGGCATATCGGTCCGATGGCGGAAGATTTCTTCGCGCAGTTTAATCTCGGTGTCGGCAATACTTCGATCGGCGTCCAGGATTTAGCCGGTGTCAGCATTGCGGCGGTCAAAGAACTTGACGCGCAATTGCAGGAGAAAAATGCCGAGATCGAACGTCTGCAAAACGAGATCAAACAAATGAAAGCCAGCCAAACGGAACTCGAAAAACGTCTCGCGGCAATCGAGCAATCCTTAAAAGCGCAAAAATAATTTATTCCAAAGAGGCAGAGGTAAAAAATATGTTAATCAAAAAACTTTGGAGTAATGCGCTGTTATTATCCGTGATCGTTTGTGGAAGCGTTTCGGTTTTGGCGCAAAGCGGCGGAACGTTTGAAATCAAACAAAGCGTTATTTCAAACGGCGGCGGACGTGCGTCGGGCGGCTCTTACACGCTCGATGCAACGGTCGGGCAAGCGGTCGCAGGCAACCAATCAACGGGCGGAAACTATGCAGTTTCAACCGGTTTTTGGAGCGGCGGGACAAATCCGGCAGCTGTCACATACGCGAAACCCTTTGATTTTGACGGCGACGGGAAAACCGATATTTCGATCTTTCGACCCTCAGCCGGCGAATGGTGGTATCTGCGAAGCATCGATGCGCAAAACCGCGCTTTTCAATTCGGACTCGGCACCGATAAACCCGTTCCCGCCGATTACAGCGGCGACGGAAAATTCGACGGTGCTTTCTGGCGACCTTCAACGGGCGAGTGGTTTATTCTCCGCAGTGAAAACGGAAGTTTTTATTCGGTTCCGTTCGGCACTTCGGGCGACATTCCTGTTCCGGGCGATTACGACGGCGATGGCAAAGCCGATGTTGCCGTTTTTCGACCGTCGGCGGCGACCTGGTATATTCAACGCTCTTCGGGCGGAACTTCCATTTTCCAGTTCGGTGCTTCGGGAGATATTCCCGTCGTGAACGATTATGACGGCGACGGCAAGACGGATGCGGCGATCTATCGTCCGAGCGTCGGTGAATGGTGGATTCAAAAAAGCACCGGAACGACCGCCGCCTTCCAGTTCGGACTTTCGACGGACAAAGCCGTATCGGCTGATTTTACGGGCGACGGCAAAGCCGATGCGGCTTTCTGGCGACCTTCGAACGGTCAGTGGTTTGTTTTGAGATCGGAAGATTCGAGTTATTTTTCGGTTCCGTTCGGCACTTCGGGCGACATTCCGGTTGCCGGAGATTACGACGGCGACGGAAAAGCGGATTTTGCCGTTTTTCGACCATCTGACAAGAACTGGTATCTGCAGAGAAGTCAGGCAGGCTTTGCGGCAGTTCAATTCGGCATCAACGGCGATAAACCCGTTCCCTCGGTTTTTATTCCGTAGTCAAACATCCGACTTTAAAATAGAAAAAATCCGATGCGCTCTCCCCTTCACATCGGATTTTTTCATTTGGTCAGCGGAAAAAAATTCCGTCAACCAAATCTTTTTATAAATTTTTCAATAATCCTGAACCGGCAAAGTAACCTGTTTCTTTAACTCGATCTCAAACTTTTCGTTCGTCTTGATCCGCACGTTTTTGCCTTTTCTCACCAGTGCCACGCCGGTTCCCGCGCCGGCACCGATTCCGGCACCGATCAGCGCGCCGTTGTCCGCTTTTGAAACCGCGCCGAGCAATGCCCCGATCGCCGTTCCGCCGATCACCGCCAAAATACTTGTTTTTTGCGTTGATGCGGCTTTTAGTTCATTGACCAAAACGCCTTCGATCTCGCGTTTCTCGCCGTTTTCAAAGCGAATCGTTTCAAATCTGACTGAAAGACTTCCGCCTTTTCCGCCGCTGGCAGCGCGTTCAACTTTCGTGACGCGACCTTCGATGACGATTCCGACAGGCAAAACTATTGTTTCGCGCACTTTAACGGGTTCGGTAACTCTTGTTGTAAACGTATCGTTGACACCCGCTACTTCGGAATTTATTTCGTTGTCCATCGAAAGGCGGATTTTTGTTCCGGCTTCGAGCTGGTAAATCGAATCCTGCGACTCAACCGCTAAATAACTTGCAAAGAACAGAAAAAGAAAAGCGAAGATTTTGGTCGTTCGACGACGAATATTCATATCTGACCTCCATCTTCGCGGATTTTATCAAACTATGACATCCGCGAAGCTAATTGCAATGAACGTGCCATTGCTTGCCAATAAATTGTAAAATTAACAAACACTTCGATTTTGACGCATTTTACGCGGATTAGCAAAAAAATGTCTGTCGGGTAAGGCTGACAATATCGTTTACTGACTGCACGAAATAGTTTATAAATTGAAAAAGTGAAAAAGTGGAAAAGACTAAAAGTGAAAAAGTTTTGTTTGTTTTCCGAAACGCAAACTTTTTCACTTTTTCACCTTTAAACTTTTAACCTTTGATTATTGCAAAATCGGATGTGCGCCGCCTTTGCTGTGATCCATCGTTTCGTTATAGCGTTGGCGGTCGTTATGGAAAAGAACGATGTGCTCGCCCTCATAACGCACGACATCGGAAGCTCGGTTAAAATCTCTTGTATGCTCGCCGATCAAAAAAGCGCACGGATTGTAGCCGATAACCATTCCGGCGACATACATATAACCGCCTTTATCAACGATCGTCCCGGCATATTGCGCCGAACCGATGGCAATGTCGGGCGAATAATTGCCGTCGTAATTTTTCTGACGGTCGGGACTCGCAATAAAGATCACGTAATCCGAATAGCTCAGCTTTTTGTTGTATCTATTTTTTTTGGCAACCGCAAAAAGGTCGGTCAAACCTTTATCGATCGCCGTAAGCATCTGTGAGCTCGGTTTTTTGACCCCGTAAACCCGCGCGCCTTTCGGCGAATTGACGACAAAATTAAATTTGTCTTTGGAATATCGTTCAGCTTCGGCTAAAACCGTCTGGTCGGCACGATTCTGCGCCTGAATAAACAAGTTTGCCGAAAATATAACGGTAAACATTATAAAAATCTGCGATAATTTTTTTAATTTCAACATAATTTCCCCCTCATAAAACCCGCCGAATCAATCGCAACAATCGTGCCAATGAAAAAAGCCCCGCTAATGAAAGCAAGGCTTAAATCGAACGAAACAAAAATATGGTGCTTAGGGCGGGAATCGAACCCGCACACCCCGGAGGATACAGGATTTTCTTACCAACTACGGTTTTCACCGCCTGCAAAAATTGCAGTTTGTGGTCTGGACTTTACCTTCACCTTTTACTATTTTCATAGCAGTCAGGCAGGAACCGTCAAGTCTCTACACTTTTTTGAATTTTATGAAACTTAGAAAATATACTGAAAAAGATTTGAAAACTGCGGTGAAAAATTCATTTTCACTTGCTCAAACCCTAAAACATCTCAACATAATTCCTTGCGGTGGAAATTATCGAGTATTAAAAAGAGCAGTTGTTCATTTTAATATTGATAATTCACACTTTACCTTTCAACTTTGGAATAAAGGAAAGAAAATCGGAGCTAAAGTACCGACCGAAGAATACTTAAATAATAAAAAAAGTATTTCTTCAAACAAATTAAAGAAACGATTAATAAATGAGGGAATTCTTCATCCAAAATGTTCAAGTTGTAATCTTGAAGAATGGCTTGAAAAACCGATTCCTCTTGAACTTGATCATATAAATGGAGACTCTTTTGATAATCGCTTAGATAATTTGCGGTTACTTTGCCCAAACTGCCACGCCTTTACGCCGACATATAGAGGCAAAAACAAAAAATCCAAACTTAGCTCGGTATTGCCATGTTAAAGGTTTCACCGAATTTGATTCCATTCATACGGAAGATTTCGCTTCCGATGCTCAAAGATCTATAAGTCCTGTGCGTCTACCTATTCCGCCACCCAAGCAACGAATTTAGAGATTAGCACAACGGTAATTCAAGTTCAAAGTTCACGGGCGCAAAGTTTTATATTCTATGCCAAATCTAATGAAAAACTGTGTTATCATTTGGGCAAGAAGAAGATTTTTTTAAAACAAATGGAGCAATTAGCTGGAATTTTGTGGGCGGTTTTGGGCGTTGCATTGATCATTGCCGAAATTTTTACGCTCGGTTTTGTCTTGTTTTGGTTCGGCATCGGCGCATTCGCCGCGGCTTTGGTCGGCTTTCTAGGTTTTGGATTTATCTGGCAGTTTTTGGCGTTTGCGTTGGTTTCGGTCAGCTTAACGGCGATGTCGCGGACGATTTTTTCAAATTATTTTTCGCATAGTGCCGAAAACGAGATAAAAATGGGTGTTGACTCCTTGCCGGGACAAATCGGAACGGTTTCATCAGCCAGCAAAGGCGCCTTAAATGAAGGCGCGGTGAAGGTTTTCGGTTCGACCTGGACGGCTTTTCCGATCGACGATGAAATGCCTTTGGTCGAAGGCGAAAAGGTCG
This sequence comes from Pyrinomonadaceae bacterium, assembly GCA_035536135.1. Classification (GTDB taxonomy): domain Bacteria; phylum Acidobacteriota; class Blastocatellia; order Pyrinomonadales; family Pyrinomonadaceae; genus JAFDVJ01. The sequence goes on from DATLOR010000117.1 coordinate 23,382, forward strand.
AAGTCGTTCAGATCAAAGGCTCTTCGATTTATGTGCGCAAAGTTTCCGCCGAAAAAGAATTGCCCGAATGGCGCAAAGAAAATTAAGATTTAAGAATTAAAAATTAAAAAAGCGTCTGACTTTAACAACTTCTGTTGAATCAGACGCTTTTTAATTTTAACTTTTACTTTTTAATTAAATGATTTCGGCGGTGTCCTGATCGGCGGTGTCGTGAATATTTCCGATATTCAGCAGTTCAAGGCGAACTTCACCCTCGGTCGGGTCGGGCAGATTATCGCCCGTAATTTTTGCCAGAATAACCGTAATATTGTCTTCGCCGCCGTTTTCGTTGGCTTTTTTGACGAGTTCGGCGCAAGCCATTTCCAGATGTTTGAGATTTTCCAGAACAATTCTTTGCATTTCAACGCCGCCGACCTTGTTTGATAAACCGTCGCTGCAAAGCAAAATTATGTCGTCGCGGTTGGGTGACAATCGTGCGGAAACAGGGAAGATCTCGCTCTGCGCGCCGAGTGCCTGTAAAATGACGTTTTTCAGCGCGTGGGTTTCGGCTTCTTCCGGGGAAATCTGATTGGCATCGATTAATTGCTGAACCAGCGATTGGTCTTTGGTGATTTGATAAATATTTCCGCTGCGGACCAGATAAGCGCGGCTGTCGCCGATTTGAATCAGATCAACCGCTTCGGGCGTAATCCCGATTCCCGTAAATGTTGCGCCCATTCCTTGATACTGCGGGTCTGAACGTCCTTGTTGATGGATCAGATGGTTGGCGTAAAGCGTTGCTTCGTAGAGATTTCCGATTAAAGAATTGTTATGTTCTCCGGGCGCAATCGTTCTTTCGGGGTCGTCGTCCAAAAACTTTTGACTGACGGTTTCAACCGCCAATTGGCTTGCCACTTCACCTGCCAGCGCGCCGCCCATACCGTCGGAAACAGCTAAAACGATTCCGCTGTCGTCAACCTCGAATCTCTGCGATTCGATGACAAATTCTTCCGGGTCTTGCGAGCTCGTCCACGCTTTCGCGCCGGAGATATTTAACAAGAGATAATTGTCCTCATTGCCCTTGCGGACACGCCCGATATGGGATGTAGCATGTGTTTCAACAATCAACATAATTTACTGAGTGATGAGTGATGAGTGATAAGTGATGAGTGAAAAATAAAACTCACCGCTCACCGCTCACCGCTTACCACTAACTAAGTGCCTGGTCTAAGTCTGCAATGATGTCTTCGACATCTTCAATTCCGACCGAAACTCTGACGAGTCCGTCGGTAATTCCTAATTGTTCGCGTTTTTCAATCGGGACGGATGCGTGCGTCATTGTCGCCGGATGCGAAATCAAAGATTCAACGCCGCCTAAACTCTCTCCCAAAATGCAAAGTTTGACGCTTTCCAAAACCTTTTTTGCATTATCAAGCGAACCCGTTTCAAATGCAACCATTCCGCCGAATCCTTTCTGCTGTTTTTTTGCCAATTCGTGCTGCGGATGCGAAACAAGTCCGGGATAATAAACTTTTTGAACCTTCGGATGCTCGGCTAAAAAATTAGCGACCTGCCGCCCGTTTTTGTCATGCGCTTCCATTCTGACGGCTAAGGTTTTCGTGCCGCGCAAGACCAGAAACGAATCCATCGGCGAAAGAATCGCGCCGACGCTGTTTTGGATAAACTGAATCCATTCGGCGTCCTTTTCATCGTTTAAGGCAACAAAACCGCCGACCGAATCGGAATGCCCGTTTAAATATTTCGTTGTCGAATGGACGACAATATCAACGCCGAACTCAAGCGGGCGCTGCAAGTAAGGCGACATAAAAGTATTGTCGCAAACGACTTTGGCTCCGTGCGCGTGCGAGATTTCTGATACTGCCGCTAAATCTGTCACGGACATCACCGGATTGGTCGGCGTTTCGACGAAAACCATTTTCGTGTTCGGCTTAAAGGCTCGTTCGAGATTTGTCACATCGGTCGTATCGACCAGATCGAATTCGACGCCGTAATTTGACAGGACTTTGCTGAAAAGCCGGAATGTTCCGCCGTAGGTATTATCGCCCAAAATTACGTGCTCGCCTCCCTTGACGAGCTTCAAAGTCGCGTCCGTTGCCGACATTCCCGAAGCAAAGGCGTAGCCGAATTTTGCACCTTCGAGCGCGGCAATATTTTTTTCGAGCGCGGAACGGGTCGGGTTCTGCGTTCGCGCATATTCGTAGCCTTTGTGTTTGCCCAAAGCGTCCTGCGCGTAAGTTGAGGTTTGATAAATCGGTACGCTGACCGCACCGGTGGCGCTGTCAGGTTCATTTCCTGCGTGAATTGCAATCGTCGAAAAGCCCATAAAAAAGCGAAGTCGTAAAGAAATCTAAAAACCTTAAAATTCTATCTTATTTTTGGGTTTAAGGCTAATAAAAGTCTTGTTTTAACGAGAATTTATGGTAACTTATCCGAATTAAAAAATGCAAACAGGGAATTTTTAAATTTAGAATTAAAGCGCGGCAAAGCCGTGAGATTTTTTCTTCAAATTTTCATATTCGGAGATTTTTGCTTCATTTTGCAAAGTCAAACCGATATCGTCCAAGCCGTTTAGCAGACAGAATCGACGAAATTCGTCAATTTCAAAACTTGTTTGAAATCCTTGATTATCGAAAACCGTCCGGGTTTCCAGATCAATCGTCAATTCGTAATTTTCCGAGGCTTGAGATTTTCGGACGAGTTCGGCGACATTTTCTTCGCTTAAAACGATCGGCAATAAACCGTTTTTCAATGAATTATTGTAAAAAATATCCGCGAAACTCGGCGCAATGACGGCGTGAAAGCCGTAATCCGTCAAGCTCCAGGGCGCGTGTTCCCGCGAACTGCCGCATCCGAAATTCGCTCCGGCGAGCAAAACGGAAGCATTTTTATATTTCGGATCATTCAGAACAAAATCGCTTTTTGCGCCGCCGTCCGCGTTAAACCGCCAGTCGTAAAAAAGGAATTCGCCGTAACCGGTGCGTTCGATGCGCTTCAAAAATTGCTTCGGAATGATCTGGTCGGTGTCAATATTCGGCTGATAAAGCGCGACGGTTTTTCCGATGTGTTTTGTAAATTTATTCATTTCAAATGGAAAGTGAAAAATGGAAAATGGAAAATTATTTTTCACTTTCCATTTTCCGTTTTTCGTTAATCTCTAAACTCCCAATCTCTGACATCAACAAAATGTCCGGCGATCGCCGCCGCCGCCGCCATCGAGGGCGAAACGAGATGCGTTCTGCCGCCGCGACCCTGCCGACCTTCGAAATTGCGGTTCGAGGTCGAAGCGCATCGTTCGCCGTCCTTTAAAATATCTTCGTTCATCGCCAGACACATCGAACAACCGGCGTCGCGCCATTCAAATCCGGCATCCACAAAGATTTTCGCCAAGCCTTCGTCTTCCGCCTGTTTTTTGATCTGCATCGAGCCGGGAACGATCATCGCGCCGACCTGCGCGCTGACTTTGTAGCCTTTTGCGATGCGGGCGGCTTCGCGCAGGTCTTCGATCCGCGAATTTGTGCAAGAACCGATAAAAGCGCGGTTAATTTCGATCTCTTCGATCTTTTGCGACGGCTCCAAATTCATATATTGCAGGGCGCGCTCAAAGGATTTTCGCTCGTTTTCGTCTTTTGCCTGCGAGAGATCGGGAACGCTTTCGGAAATTTTGACCGACATTCCGGGTGAAGTTCCCCAGGTGACGAAAGGCTCTAAATCGGCGGCTTTGATTTCGACCGTTTTATCAAATTGAGCCTCGGAATCGCTCGGCAAACTTTGCCAGTATTCGACCGCCGCTTCCCAATTTTCGCCCTTCGGTGCAAAAGGTTTATCCCGCAAATATTCAAAAGTCACGTCGTCGGGCGCGATCAAACCGGCTTTCGCGCCGCCTTCGATCGACATATTGCAGACCGTCATTCTGCCTTCCATCGAAAGATTTTTGATCGCGTCTCCGGCATATTCGATCACATATCCGGTTCCGCCGTCCGTGCCGATCTGGTTGATAATTCCCAAAATAACGTCTTTTGCCGTGACGCCGAAAGGCAGATCGCCCGTTACTTTGATCAGCAAATTCTTTGATTTGTTTTGCTGAAGACACTGCGTTGCCAAAACGTGTTCGACTTCGCTCGTGCCGATTCCGAACGCCAATGCGCCGAATGCGCCGTGCGTCGAAGTATGCGAATCGCCGCAAACGATCGTCTGTCCGGGCTGCGTCAATCCCTGTTCGGGACCGAAAACGTGAATGATTCCTTGTTCGATCCGGTCTAAATCGTAAAGTCTGACGCCGAATTCTTTCGTGTTTTTCCGCAGGGTTTCAACCTGCTGCGCGGCGATTTTATCGTTAAAGGGAAGATGACGGTTGATCGTCGGAATCGCGTGGTCGAGCGTCGCAAAAGTCAGATCCGGTCGGCGCACCTTGCGGTTCGTCAGACGCAAACCTTCAAAAGCTTGCGGCGACGTAACTTCGTGAATAAGGTGCAGATCAATATAGATCAGCGCGGGTTTGCCCGGTTCTTCGTGGACGATATGCGCGTCCCAAATTTTGTCGTAAAGCGTTTTCATAAGAATTTTAGCCACGAATTAACACGAATTGGCACGAATAGAATTTTACTACAAATAATTCGTGAAAATTCGTGTTAATTCGTGGCAAATAAATTAAACTGCCTGCGAATTGTAGCGTGTATTGGCAAATTCGACCGCGTATTTTGCAACCAGATCGCCGATTTCGTCCGTGCGCGCGAAATTCTCTTTATCGTTTGAAATATCCGCCGTCCGGTAACCTTCCGCCAAAACTTTATCGATCGCGTTTTCGATCGCGTCAGCCGCTTCCGTATTTTTCGCCGTATAACGAAGAAGCATCGCGACCGAAGCGATTGCGCCGAGCGGATTGGCGATATTTTTTCCGGCAATATCGGGCGCCGAACCGTGAACCGGCTCGAACAGATCGATCGCCCCGCCGATCGTCGCTGACGCGAGCATTCCCAAACTGCCCGTGAGAACCGCCGCTTCGTCCGAAAGAATGTCGCCGAAAAGATTTTCGGTCAAAATTACGTCAAACTGCGCCGGATTCGTGACGAGATGCATCGCGCAGGCATCGACGAACAAGTGTTCGAGCGTAATTTCCGGGTAATCTTTCGCCACTTTTTCAACCGTATTGCGCCACAGACGCGAGGTTTCCAGAACATTCGCTTTATCGACCGAAGTAACTTTACCTTTTCTATTCCGCGCCGATTCAAACGCAACGCGCGCTACGCGTTCTACTTCCGGGACCGAATAACGCATCGTGTTAAAAGCTTCCGTTTCATTGATCGCGCGCGGCTGACCGAAATACAAACCGCCGAGCAGCTCGCGGACAATCAAAAGGTCTGTGCCTTCAAAAATTTCCTTGCGCAAAGGCGACGAATCGATCAGCGCGGGAAACGCTTTTGACGGGCGCAGATTGGCAAAACCGCCGAGTGCCTGACGAAGCTGAAGCAAACCGATCTCGGGACGCTTTTCGGGCAAAAGATTGTCAAATTCGGGCGCGCCGACCGCGCCGAGCAAAACCGCGTCCGCTTTCAAACACGATTGTTTTGTTTCTTCGGGAAACGGCACGCCTTTCGCGCTGATCGCCGCGCCGCCGATTAATTGTTCGTCGGTTTCGATCGGCAAATCGTAAATTTTGGCGACTGCCGACAAAACTTTGACGGCTTCGCGTGTGACTTCAACGCCGATGCCGTCGCCTGCTAAAACTGTAATTTTCATAAGATTATTTTAGCCGCGAATTAACACGAATAACACGAATTATTTTCAACCTCAAAATATAAAAATTCGTGTTATTTGTGTTATTCGTGGCTGAATTTTTTAAGCTGCCATCAAAGCCGGTATTTGTGACGGCAAAATTGCCAGTAAATCCTGGTCGTAAATATTCTTTTTCTTATCGGCAAGCGCCGTAAATTTCTGATAAACTTCGCTGATTTCCGCCGCGTCAAGCTCAACGCCGAGTTCGTTGTAGCGCGCCACGAGCGCGTGTCTGCCCGAATGTTTGCCGAGCACGATATTGTTTGACGGCACGCCGACCGATTGCGGAGTCATAATTTCATAACACAGCGGATTGCTCAAAACGCCGTGCTGGTGGATTCCGGCTTCGTGCGCAAAAGCGTTGCGCCCGACGATCGCTTTGTTCGGCTGTACGCCGAAACTGATAATTGACGAAAGAAGCTGGCTTGTCGGATAAATCTGCGTCGTTTCGATATTGTGGGCAAACGGCATTTTGTCGGCGCGGACGACCAGAGCCATGATCAATTCTTCCAAAGATGCGTTTCCGGCGCGTTCGCCGATGCCGTTGATCGTGCATTCGACCTGCCGAGCACCGGCTTCGATCGCCGCCAGACTGTTCGCGACCGCCAGACCTAAATCGTTGTGGCAATGAACGCTGATCGTCACTTCAC
>DATLOR010000118.1:0-3168 GCA_035536135.1 Pyrinomonadaceae bacterium
CGACGGCTGGCTTCGCCCAAAATCTCGTTAGTTTCAATCAAAACGGCACGATGACCGTCGTGCAAACCAATCAAATGATCACCAAAGCCTTCGGCAATGCAGTTCCGCCGACCTCGAAGGCGTTGGATCTATACAAAATAAATTATCGTTCGCGGGACGAGAAAAACCGCAATGTGGTTTTGACCGGATTGATCGCTTTTCCGAAAGGCGGCGCGCCGAAAGGCTTGGTCGTCTTCAATCACGGGACGATCGCCGATCGTCAAAAGTCGCCGTCGCGTTTTACCGGAAAAGACAACGGTTCCGAAGCGCAGGTGGCGGTTTTGGCGTTTGCTTCGGGCGGTTACGCGGTCGTGATGCCCGATTATCTGGGCTTAGGCGACCACACGGGACCGCATCCGTATCCGCTCGCGAACGCCAACAGTCCTTCGGCGGTGGACATCATCGCGCCTGCCCGCCAGATTGCCAGACGGCTCAACATCAACGTCGGCGCGCAGCTTTACGTTTCGGGCTATTCGGAAGGCGGCGCGGTCGGAATGTGGATGCTCCGCGATCTCGAAAAAAAGTCGGGCGCGGATTACACAGTGACTTCCGCCGCGCTCGGTTCGGGTCCGTATGACCTTTCGGGCGTGACGCGAAAATGGATTCTCCAGTCGCCGAGCAGTCAGGAAGAATTTGTCGTGAAGCTTTATCTAACGGGTTATATGGTGGATTATTTTCACAAAAGCGCGGGCGTTAAGATCGTTGACTATTTCAAACCTTCAATGGCTTTTACGATCGATCAGGCTTTCAAAGGAAAACTTTCGGACGAAGCGATCATCAAAAGGCTCGCGCTCGCGGCGGTGCTCATGCGGGCAAAAAATTCGTTTGACAATGTGATCACGCCGAAATTTAAAAAGGCTCTGGAAACTTTGGACACGAAAGACCCGCTGATCCGCGAAATGATCAAAAGCGATTGTTACGACTGGTCGCCGCGCACGAAGATGCTTTTGATCAATCTGGTCAACGACAAGGTGGTGATTCCGGAAAACACGGCAAAGGCGATTGAAACAATGCGGCGGCGCGGCATCGGCGCAAACCTTTTGCGCCAGTATGTCGTGAATGACGCAAACTTGAATCACGTCACGGGAATGCCGGCGGTGATGGCGCAGGCGCGGCGATTTTTTGATGAAGGATTTCCGAATTAAACCGGTAATACCGAAACAATAAAGCTTCAGCTGTGAGTCAGAAACTTCGCGCCGAAAGTTGAGATTCAGCTTTTCATAGTTTTTACCCGAAGCAGACAAAATTTCTTCCAAAGAACGCGCTTTGTGCAAACGCATCGGGCGCGTTCTCGATTTTAAAGAAACCGAAGCTTTCCGAAATTTACTTATCTGTCAGAAATTAGTTGTAAAACTTTGTCGAAAGGAGTATTTTCTAATCACAATTGTTTTTCTAAATGTTGGTTGCAAACCAGTTTTACGATAGTTGGGGGCAATCCCCGACAGTGGGTCATTTCAGTCTAAAGAAGAATTTCTTAAATTTACAAGTCAACAAATTTCATTGAGGAGGGAAACTTTTATGAAAAAATTTCAGTTGGGAGCAAAGGGTTTTGTTTCCGCTATTATGTTTTATGCTCTGCTTTTATCGGCAAATCAGATTGCTTTATCGCAGTATGTTTGTCAACCGACGGGCAGTCCGATCGTGCAGACGGGTTCGATCGTGGTTGCCGATCTGACGCAAAATACCCGTGTTTTTCGCGACGGTATTCCGTCAAGCTGTACGGGCGGCACACCTGTTTCGGCGGCAGTTGCCGGAACCTATCATTACGATTCCTATACGTTTACCAATCCGACCGGGCAGGCGGCGTGCGTCACGGTCGATTTCGATTTTACGGGCTGCGGCGGACAATCCACACAGCTTAACGCTTATTCGACATTTAATCCGGCAAACGCCGGCGCAAATGTCATCGGTAAACCCGGATTCAGCACGATTGCCACCGGTTCGCTGGGCTTTCCGCTTGCCGCGGGCGCTAGCTATACGTTAGTTGTTCACGAAGTTGTCGCAAATTCGGGCTGTGCCAATTATAGTTTTACGGTGACTTACCGGACGAACTGCCGGCAGGCGGGTTATGACCGCAGTAATGACGGAAAAGCCGACCCGACCTATTTCACGCCGAGCACCGGAACGTGGAATATTCTGAATTCGGCAGGCGGCACAAACTCTCTGCTTTTCGGATTGAGCAATGACATTATCACGCCGGGCGATTACACGGGCGACGGTCAAACCGATGTCAGCACGTATCGTCCTTCGACCAATACCTGGTTTTACAGTACCAGTCAGTCTTCGCCGCAGACCAATGTCACCTACGTTCAGTGGGGCGCGAGCGGCGATGTTCCCGTACCGGGCGACTATGACAAGGACGGCAAAAACGATATCGCCGTTTTTCGACCGTCCGACGGTAACTGGTATATTCTCCGCAGTTCAAACAGCACGTCGTTCATCTTTCATTGGGGACAAAGCGGAGATACGCCTGTGACGGGCGATTATGACGGCGATTTAATAACCGATTTTGCCGTTGCGCGTCCCACGAGCGGTAATTACAAATGGCTTGTGCTGATGAGCAGTTTTAATTACGGATTTACTCTGGGATGTCCTTCAGGAGTGCTTTTCTGCGGAAGCTCTCCGTTATTCGGTTTAACTACGGACAGACTCGTTTCCGGCGACTTTGACGGCGATGCCAAGACCGATGTCGCGGTTTTCCGCCCGACCGACGGAAACTGGTATTACCAGCGCAGTTCGACCATTACGGCGACCGGGGCGACCGGAACTCTCGGCGTATTTAACTGGGGACTGGCAGGCGATATTCCGCAGCCGGCTGATTACGACGGCGACAAACGCACCGACTTTGCCGTTTTCCGTCCGTCAAACGGAACGTGGTATATCAGCAACAGCAACAACGGAGCCTACAATACGTTCAGCACACCGGTTTGGGGAACAGCGACCGATCAACCCGCAACTTCACCTTACCGGGAAACCAATCCGTAAAAGGGGCGAAAGCGATAAAACGAAAGGCTTGGGGAAGTTTTCCTCAAGCCTTTTTTTAGGTAATAGGTGATAGGTGATAGGTAAAAAGTAAAGAATGACCTATCACCTATCACCTATTCAAACCGATGTAATCAAAAACTTTGC
>DATLOR010000119.1:0-10348 GCA_035536135.1 Pyrinomonadaceae bacterium
TATTTTGATTTGCCGAATCTTTCAGGTCTTTTTCATCCTTTCCGGTGACGAGCATGGTCGTCACCGCGTCGATCATCGAAACCGCGCCGTTTTTGCGCGTGTCGTTGTTCGTGATCACGGCAAAGGTCAAAACCTCGCCGCTCGCGCTCTGGGCATAGCCGGCAAGCGAATTAACAAATGTGATCGTGCCGGTTTTCGCCAGAACTTTGCCTTTGACTTTTCCTAAACGTCCGCCGAGCGTGCCGTCCGTCGCGGCGACCGGCAAAGAATCCGTAAACATTTGGGCATACGGACTTTGCGCGGCGAAGATAAACGCTCTGGCAAATGATTCGGGCGTGATGAAATCGAGCCGCGAAAGCCCGGAACCGTCGTGAATTTCGACCTCGCCGGCGGCGATATGATGTTCCAGAAGCCATTTTTTCACGATCGCCGCGCCCGCAATGTCATCGCCGCGCACGTTTTGCGGCAATTGAATGCTGTCGGAAACTTCGTTGCTGAACTTCTTGCCGATGGTTCGCAAGATCAATTCCGCGTAAAGGTTAACCGAGTTTTTGTTCATCTTGCGCACGATTTCTCCGAGCGTTTTGCTCTCAACCGAAGCGAGCAGCGCTGAACTTGCCAGATCGATCTGATTTTCGCTTTTCCAGTCGCGCATTTGCAGCCCGCCTTCGACCGTAATACCTTTTTTCTCCAACGCTTCCTTGAAATTTTTGGCGGCAAGTCCCGCCGGATTTGAAACGGCGACCTTCGCCCCGAAGCTTTTCGTGTTTCCCCAGACGTAAAAATTATTGTCGTCAAGCCCGCGTTTGATGCCGCCCGCTTCGTAATTTGCCGTGTTGTTGGAATTACTGCTGATCGGGGTTGGTTTGCCGACCGTGACATTTAAATAATCGGTCGAGGCGCGTCCCGCTCCGTTTTCGATATTGACGAACGCCTGATTGTCGTTGAACGTCAGCGCCGAAGCTTCCGCGCCGTACCACCATTGCAGCTCGTTCCACGTCCAGCCGTCGCCGATATTATCGCCGCGAAAATAGCTCTGATCGCCGACAACGCTGCCTTTCACGCGCCGCAAACCTTTCGCCTGGAGCTGGCTCACGAGATCTTCCATCGCCGCCGAATCGAAATCCGGCGCGCCCTCGCCGTAGAGCGTCAGATCGCCGTTCAAATTGCCGTCCGCGTCGATCGCGTTCGGGGCGTAAACTTCGGTTTTCCAGCGGTAATCCGCGCCGAGCTTGTCGAGCGCGACGATCGCCGTTAAGGTTTTTTGAATCGAAGCCGGATTAAAAAGTTTGCGCCCGTCGAGCGAACAGACGACGCGCCCGTCCTTCAAACTGACCGCGAAAACGCCCCAACGGGCATTAGCATAAGAGCTTTCATCGATTTTTTGTTTGATGTTACTGCATAAGGCAACGTCTTCGGGCTTTTGCGATACGACGAGCGGATTTGCCAGATTGATGTCCGGTTCGGGCACGGAAAACGCAGCGGAATTTGCGTCGTCCTGAATCGAATTTTGGTTCGTTAAATTAACGGTTTCCGCGCTCTGACAGCCGTTCAAGATCAAAACTGAAAATAAAAATGTCGATAAAACGAAAATCGTACTACTCTTTCGTGAGTTCATTATCTAAAAAACTTCCTGTGGCTTGAAATACTTCGTCAACGCTAATTTTACCAATCTCACCGCTTTTGACAACCCGCAGATTTTTCGTCAGCGGCAGAAACGTGTCGGGCGCGCGTTCGTCGAGGATCAAAACGACCGCTGCACCGGCAATCGCCGCAAGATGCATCGGACCCGTATCATTACTAATGAAAATCCGCATTTTTGAAACCGCCGCAAAAAACGTGAGCAGCTTTAAAGGCTTTAGGACGATCGTTTCCGGCGGAAATTTCCGCTCGATTTCTTCTGCCAGATCGGCTTCCTCGGGTCCGAGAAAAACCAGCACGCGGCAGTTTTTCTTCTCGAGTAGTTTTTCCGCGAGACGCGCGAAATTTTCCAGACTCCAACGGCGGCTCGGATGTCCCGCACCGGGAAAAAGCCCGATCAGCGTTTCGTCCTCCTTGATGCCAAAGGAGCGGAAAAGTTTTTCGATTTCTTCGAGATTTTCGGCGCGCGGTGCGATATGCGCAAAAGTATCGATATTTTCAATGCCGAGCGGCGCGAGAACATCCAGATAACGCTCGGAAATATGTTTCGATTTGTCTTCCGCCGGCGGTTTCGCGGGGAACTTTGCCAGAAAATCGAGCGAGCGATTTTCGCGGTTGGCATAAAGCCTTTTGCGCGCGCCGGACAAAAAACCGAGCAGATTCGTTTCCGAAAGACTGTGCAGATCAACGATAAAATCAAACTTTCGGCGGCGGACTTCTCTGACAATGCGGCGAATCTGATTGATCGAACGGAGCTTATTGCCGTCGCGCAGTTCGACGCGGTCAACGATGATCTCTTCGTCGAAAACATCTGCCAGACGCGCGATCATCGCGCTCGATTTACCGAGCAGAGCCGTCAGTCGCGCGTTCGGAAATTTTTGCCGAATGGCTTGCATCGCGGGCAGAGCGAGAATCACATCACCCATTTGTCCGAAATGAATGACGAGAATATTTTGCGGTTCAAATAATTTTTCGGTCAACTTTAGCCTTAAAACTCCCGCAAATCTCTGCCCGTCATTTCGACCGGTTTTTCCAGACCTAAAATGCCCAAAATCGTCGGTGCGATGTCTTCGAGTGCGCCGTTTCCGCGCAGTTTCAGATCGCTTGCATTGGCGTCGATCAAATGAAACGGAACCGGATTTGCCGTGTGCGCGACGTTCGGCTCGCCCGTCAGAAGGTCTGCCATTTCTTCGCAGTTTCCGTGGTCGGACGTGATGATCGCGATGCCGCCGGTTTCCTCGATCTTCTCGACGATACCGCCCAGACAAGTATCCATAAATTGGACGGATTCGATCGTTTTTTCAAGATTTCCGCTGTGCGCGACCATATCCGAGGCGGCAAGATTGACGATAAAAACGTCGTTCTCATTGGCTTCGAGAGCGCGCAGGAATTTGTCCGTCACTTTGAAACAGCTCATTTCGGGCGAGATTTCGAGCGACATTTTTTTCAAACTCGGCACGATCACGCGCTGTTCGCACGGATGCTCGTTGTCGACGCCGCCGTTGAAAAAATACGTCACGTGCGCGTATTTTTCGGTTTCGGCGACGCGGCAGTTGAGCACGCCGTTTTCGGCAAAAACCTGCGCCAGAGCCTTCTCTTCACCTTCCTGTTTGAACGCGACGGGCAAACGGAATTCGCGGTCGTATTCGGTCAGACAGACGGTTTCGATGTTCGGTTTGCTTAAACTGGCGATGTCGGTTTCGTCCTTGACCGCGAGCGATTTGACGAGTTGGCGCAGACGGTCGCCGCGATGATTGAAAAATATCACGACATCGCCGTTCTTGATGCTCGCGACGGGTTCGCCCGGCTCTTTTTCGAGAACAATCGGCTGAATAAATTCGTCCGTGATTCCGCGCAAAAACGAACTGCGAATCGCCTGCACGGCATCGAACGCGCGCTCGCCTTCCGAATGCACGAGCATCGTGTAAACACGTGCCGTGCGTTCCCAATTGCCGTCCCGGTCCATCGCGTAATAACGCCCGCAGAGCGTCGCGAGTTTGCCGACGCCGATGTCCGCCATCTTGATTTCGACCGCTTCGGCGTAAACGTCCGCCGTGCGCGGCTGAACATCGCGGCCGTCAAGAATGCCGTGCACGAAAACGTCTTCCAAACCTTCATTTTTCGCCATTCTCAGAAGCGCGAAAAGATTTTCGGGCGACGAATGAATTTCGCCGTCCGACAAAAGACCGATCAAATGCACCGCCGAATCGTTTAATCTCGCGTTTGCCAGAGCATTTTTGATCACCGCGTTTTCAAAAAACCTGCCCGATTTGATGGATGCGGAAATGCGCGAAATATCGGTTTGGACGATGCGTCCCGCGCCGATATTGAGATGTCCGACCTCACTGCTTCCCGCGGCGTCAGGCGTTAAACCGACGCGCACGCCCGACGCGGCAAGCAGTGTGCGCGGATATTTTTCGCAGATTTCGTCGTAATACGGCGTGTGCGCAAGCGCAATCGCGTTGCCTTCCTTGCGCGGTGAATGTCCCCAACCGTCCAGAATGACAAGTGCCAGCGGTCTTCGTTTTCCGTTGTTCATATTTGATTCGAGTTTCAGATTCGGTAAATGTATGTCCTCAATACGCATTGGGCGCAGGTTTTTCCATCCACCTTTCGGGATGCACAAGAGCGTGGAAGCCGAATTTTTCGTAAAGCGTGTGCGCGTCCTTGGTCGCCAGAACCCAGCGGCGGAAACCCTGCAGAGCGGGATGTCCGACAATCGTTTCCATCAGCCATTTGCTAAGCCCAAGTCCGCGAAATTCTTCCAGAATGTAAACATCGCCGAGATAAGCAAACGTCGCGTAATCGGTGACGACCCGCGCAAACCCTATTTGATTTTCGCCTTTATAGACCCCAAAAGGCAAGGAATTTTTTATCGCCGTTTCGGTTTGTTCTTTTGTGCGGTTTTTTGCCCAGTAGGATTCTTCGGACAAAAACTTATGAATCGCCTCGATTTGCAGACGATTGTGGTCCGTGCTGATCGTAAATTCGCCGTTTTGCCACTCCATAAATTATTCTGTTTGAAACCTCGCCTTGCAGTTCGGGCATTCGATCAGTTTTTTCGTGCCCGAAAGCGGAATCGTCGGGACGATAAAAAAGAGCGTCAGAAAACGCATCCCGGTTTTTTCAGTGAACTGCGCGACCGTACCGCACTGCGAACAGCGAATCATATCGTTCGTTTTACCCGAACCCCATGTGAAGAATTTTGTGCCGATGATTAGAAACATAAAAGAATTTTACTTCATTTTTCCAAATTCTTAAAAAAATCTTCGACCTCTCTTTTCGATTGCAGTCTGATGACAGTTTTTTCATTCTCGAAACGCTTTAATCTTTCTTCGATCGATCCTTTTGTGTGTTTCGGAAAAGTCCAGACCCAATGCAAAAATTCATAATCGATTTTTTCATTGCAGCCTTCCGACATATCGGGACGATGCCGGTTGCGGTAAGTCAAACGACGCTTGATCACGCGGTAAAGACAAACTGTGCGCGGGAAATCGAGGAAAATCACGGTATCGCAAGATTTTAGACGCATTTCCATCGTGCCGCCGAAATTGCCGTCCATAATCCACGCGTCTTTTTCAAGCGCTTCTTCGACCGCTTGCAGGAATTCGGCTTTCGGCGCCTCGATCCAGCCGGCGCGCCAGTGAAGCTTGTCGAGATGAACGACCTCGATTCCGGTCGCTTCGCCCAAACGTCTTGCCAGTGTCGATTTTCCCGCGCCGCCCGAACCGATTATCAAAACTCTTTTCATTGCCGTGCGTGCCATTTTTCTAAAAGTTCGGCTTCGCGATCGGCGGAGATTCCGGCTTTCAGTTCGTCTTTAATCGTTTTTCGCCAATTCAAAACTGTGCGCACTGTTTCGCTGAAATCGCGAAACTTTAAGCCTTTTTCGAGCGCTTTGTCAATATTCATCGCCAGAAATCCGCGCGCCTCGGCAAAAGATTCGGGCAGATAAAACGGCATCTCGCTCCACGGCTGAACATTATTTTCCGTCAAAAATTTTTCGTCCGCCCAAGTAAATTCCGCTTCGGCTTCGGTCGCCGTTCTTATCGCGCCGAGCATTTGTCCGAAATTCATTTCAAACGGTTTTCCCGTGACGTTGAAAATCCCGTTTTCGCCGCCTTCGATCATTTTGATGATCCACTCGGACAAATCTCTCGCGTCGATCATCTGTACGAAATTCTCGGGCGTTCCCGGCGCGAGAATCGTGCCGCCCTTTGCGACACGCATCACCCAATAGGTAAAACGATCCGTCCAGTCAAACGCGCCGACGATCATTCCGGCACGAACATTTAAAACGCGACCCGGCATGACGCGCTCGATTTCTTCTTCACACAATTTTTTGAGCGCGCCGTAATGCTCGCCCAAAGTTTTGCCGTTGAGTTCGCCTTTCGGATCGATCGCGGCGACTTGTTTGAGCTGTTCGTCATCGAGCTTCGCCGTCCGAGTCGTTTCGTCGTAATCGGGCGCGGGCGTTTCCGGATAGACCGAGGCGCTCGAAATGAAAACGTATTGCCCCGTCTTTTCTTTCAGAAATTCCGCCGAAATCTTGACCGTTTGCGGCAGATAACCGCTCGTATCAATCACGGCATCGAAGCGGCGGTCGCCCAAATTTTCCAGATCGGAATTGCGATCGCCGTGAATCTGTTCCACCCTTTCGATCGCTTCATCGGAGTATTTTGTTCCGCGATTGAAAAGCGTCACTTCGTGACCATTCTGCAAAGCCGCGTCAATCAGATGACGACCTAAAAACTTCGTTCCGCCGATAATCAAGACCTTCATTTAATTGTTTAATTTATTGTTAAAAATTAGCGCGTCGGAATAAATTTGAATTAAATTTCCCGTCCGCGACAGATGCTGGGCAATCGCGACCGTGAGCTGCAGGACTTTCGAGTCGCCGACCAGAACGTGCACGCGCGACAATTTTCCCTGATTTGTCGAGAAGAACCGCGTCCAATCTTCACTCACGCCGACGCCGGCGCCCGACGCTTCGCGGGCATCGACGAATAATTCGATTTTGCCTTCACGGTTAATCGCTGTCAGGATTTCATCGAGCGTTGCGGTTCCGAATTGCCCGCTGTCATAGCCGGAAATCGTGATGTGCAAAACGCCCGGACGCTGTCGGTGATAAAGAAAAACGCAGTCGCCGGACGACAAACGAACATCGCCGCCCGGCAAAATTTCCCTTTTGATTTCAGCTGAAACCATTTTTAACCCTGCTTGATTTGATAGAAAGCTTTTCGACCCAGGTATTTCGCCGAAGTATCCAAATCTTCTTCGATCCTGAGCAGTTGATTATATTTGGCGATGCGGTCGGAACGCGACAGACTTCCGGTTTTGATTTGTCCGGCATTGGTCGCGACCGCCAGATCGGCGATAAACGAATCTTCCGTTTCGCCCGAGCGATGCGAGATAACGCACGTCATATTGTTTGTTTTCGCGAGTTCGATCGTATCGAGCGTTTCGGTCAAAGTGCCGATCTGATTGACTTTAATTAAAATTGAATTCGCCGCGCCCGTGTCGATTCCCTTTTGCAGAAACTTCGTATTCGTGACAAACAGATCGTCGCCGACGAGCTGAACTTTTTTGCCGATGTTGTTTGTGATCTTCGTCCAGCCTTCCCAATCCGATTCCGCCAAGCCGTCTTCGATCGAAATGATCGGGTATTTCTCTGTCCAATCCGTCCAGTAGGCGATCATTTCATCACTTGACAACTCGCGTTTATCCGACTTTTTGAAGATATATTTGCCGTCCTTGAAAAACTCGCTCGCCGCCGGGTCGAGCGCGATCATAATGTTTTCGCCCGCTTTGTAGCCTGCCTTGTCGATCGCTTCGAGAATGGTTTCGATCGCTTCTTCGTTTGATTTCAGATTCGGCGCAAAACCGCCTTCGTCGCCGACCGATGTTGCGTAACCGCGCGATTTCAAAACGCTTTTCAGGTTATGAAAAATCTCTGCGCCCGCGCGAAGTGCTTCCGAAAAGCTTTCCGCACCGACGGGCATAATCATAAATTCCTGAAAATCAACGTTGTTGTCCGCGTGCGCACCGCCGTTGATGATGTTCATCATCGGCACGGGCAGAGTTTTCGCATTGATACCGCCGATGTATCGATAGAGAGGCATTTCCTGAAAAGCCGCGGCAGCCCGCGCAGTCGCCATCGAAACCGCCAAAAGCGCGTTTGCTCCCAAATTCGATTTGTTTTCCGTGCCGTCCAGATCGAGCAGCGTCTGGTCAACGAGCGTCTGGTCAAGCGCGTCCAAACCTTCGAGTTCATAAGCAATCTTTTCATTGACGTTTTCGACCGCCTTCAAAACGCCTTTGCCCAAGTAACGTTCGCCGTCGTCGTCGCGCAGCTCGACCGCCTCGTTTTCGCCCGTTGACGCGCCCGACGGAACCGCCGCGCGTCCGGTCGTGCCGTCTTCCAAGATAACTTCCGCTTCCACGGTCGGATTTCCGCGTGAATCCAAGATTTCCCGCGCCCAAACTTCTTCGATTAAACTCATTTTTTGATAAAAACTCCAAACTAGATTTGTATTAAAACTTGTAGATTAAATTTAACGTGAATTGGACGGAAAAACAAAAATCAGCCGCGATTTTCTCACGGCTGATTTTTTAAGAAGATTTGCGGCGGTTTCTAGAATAAAAGACTGACTTCAATTTCGTTTGACTCAAAACTTTTATTGAGCAGAATTTCACCCGAAATGTCGTCTATCTTTGCGGTTCCTTTCGGAATTTTTACATCAGCGAAAAAATATTTATTGACATTTGGAACCATGTCTATGTTTTTCGGAAAACTAGTATCGAAAACACTTAAAATTGGATCTGTCCAATATAAATCCGCCAGATTAATTTCGGTTTCCAACGATTGATATTTTTTTAACCTCTTGTTTTTGATGGCATCTGAAGCAGAATAAAGATCATCAAGCCTTTTGCATTTTTTTGTCTGCGGGCATTTGGAAAAATAAAACTCGATACCGCCAATGTCTGCCGTATTAAATATTTGGTCAGACATATTTGTAATTTTGACTTTGACGGGAATGTTTTTGGCGAGTTTGCGAAGGGTTGTTTCCTTTAATGAAATCTCGACCGTAATTTTTTGTTCCTGCTGCGCATAAATATTCGCCGAAAACACTAAAACTATTAAGAATAATATTTTGAGTTTCATAGATTTTTTCAGCTTCTCGAAAAGATTGTTGCTGAAAAGATTTCCGAAAACCGTTTTAGGTTGCCTGAGTCTCAGTTTTTTCCATCCGAACCTGCAAAATTCGGCGTTTTTCGACGCGTTCGATTTTGAAAATATGCCCGTTGAACGGTACGGCTTCGCCTTCGGTCAGAATTTGTCCGGCTTCCGCCATCAAAAATCCGGCAATCGTCGTGTAGGCGTCCGAGACCGGCAGATTCAGACCGCAGCGTTTGTTCAAATCGCGCACCGCCACGCCGCCGTCGAGGATAAAACTTCCGTCGGGCTGCGGGTTGATCTGTTCGTTGACTTCTTCGTCGTGCTCGTCGGAAATATCGCCGACGATTTCTTCGAGAAGGTCTTCGAGCGTGATGATGCCTTCAACGCCGCCGTGTTCGTCAACAACGAAACCAAAGTGAAATTTTTCTCGCTGCATCTGCCTGAGAACGTCTTCGAGCCGCGCCGTATCAACCACGTAATAAGGCTTTTTCAAAACGCGGTCTAATTTGAACATCCGCGGTTTGACGAGCAGATACTGCATAATGTCCTTGCCGTGCAGCACGCCGCGCATATCGTCGAGCGAATCGCCGTAGACGGGAAGACGCGAATAGCCGTGTTCGCGGAAAAACTTGGCAATTTCTTCGAGTGACGAAGTTGCCGGAATCGCGACGATCTCCGTGCGCGGAATCATCGCTTCACGGACGGTCGTTTCCGAAAATTCAAAAACGCGGTTGATGAGCTTTCGTTCTTCTTTGTTGAGATGTCCGCTTTCTTCGGAGATCGTGATGATCTGGCGAATTTCGTCTTCCGTATAGATCGAAGCGTGTTCGCTCGAAGCCTCGATACCGAACAAGGTAACGATTTTCGCGCTTGCCCAATCGAGCGCGTGAATCGGCAGTTTGAAGGTCGTGTAGAAAATCTTCATCGGCAAGGCGGTCGCCATCGCGACTCTTTCGGCGATCGCCAACCCGACAAGTTTCGGTGCCTGTTCGCCGAGCACGATATGCAGACTGCTGATCAGCGAAAAAGCGATCAGAAAAGCAACCGTATGACGCGCCGCTTCGGGCAAAAGCGAGAGAGGGCTTTCTAAAACGGAAGCGATCGCCGGTTCGCCGACCCAACCGAGCCCGAGCGAAGCGAGCGTCACGCCGAGCTGTGCGGCGGAAAGATACGCGCTCATATTGCCCAGAATTTCGAGCAGGCGTTTTGCCGAGGGTTTCCCGTCATTCGCGAGATTTTCGATTCGCGATTTGCGCACAGCGACAAAGGCAAATTCAGCCGCGACGAAAAATCCGTTGGCAAAAACTAAAATAATGACCAAAAGAATGTTTACTAATGTGTAAGTCAGTGTTGATGCCGTTTCCACCGCAGCGGGTTCGGCGAAAAAGAAAAGTAAAGATAAACTGGCAGGATCGTCCATTGATTTGCGATAACGTTATCGCTTTAAAGTTCTCCAAAAATAATTTTCCGCGCCTTGCGGGCGGTTTAAGTTTTCAGATTATAGCATACAAAAAATCTTTCCCGAAA
>DATLOR010000120.1:0-6852 GCA_035536135.1 Pyrinomonadaceae bacterium
TCCTGCCCATTCATTTTGAAATATCAATCTTTACTTCATCAGTCGGATTGCCTCTTTGGAGCGAGAATTGGATGCCTTCCTTGTTTGTTTTTCTGTCCAGAGAGTAAAAACCTCTTAATTCAGGTGCTTTATTGTATCCAAGCAGGTAATCGGTCACGACTTTTGAATATATCGCCTTTTTATCGTCGAAAATTACTACCGAGATACGTTCCTCGTTGCAAAATCGCATTTTTATATTCTCGGTAAATTTCAACATATCTTCTTTGTTGTATTTTTTATTGTCTTTGATTACGACATACATCCCAAAAATAGGCTGCTCTCCCAAAGTTCGTGATTTAGTTACGATGTTATATTTGAATTTTTTGTTTGAATCGATCTTGCATTCAACTGTTTCAGATGACGTTTGCCCAAAGGTGGCAATGCTCAATATCAAGACTATATAAAGATAGATTGGTACTTTTTTCATATTGCTTTGCAATGTCTCAAAAGGATCCTTTTTGACACAAATTCTACAACAATAGTAGGTTAAATAAAAAGGCGATTCGATTTGAACCGCCTTTTTACCTTGACCGAGTTTGTTATTCCGCATTCGCCGCTTTGTCGGGAAGTGCTGTTTCGGCGTTTTGGTCTGTCTCAAGATATTCTTTGAGCGAAGTGTTGATGATGTGATTCCAGCCTTTGGCGAAATTTTCTTTGGCGAAATCGTTGGTTTCCTGCGGGAAGGTTTCAAGTCCTTCGTGCGTTAGTCTGAGAAGTGTTTTATCTTCCTGCGGGAAGAGTTCGAAGGTGACGAACGAATTGCCCGCGTAGCCGTCGTAGCGCCAGCTGTAGGTCAGTTTTTTCTCGGGGACGACTTCGGTGATCTCGCACAAGTGCAGAAATTGTTTGCCGCCCGGTTCACCATCTGTAAATTGAAACTTGAAGCCTTTCTCGGCTTTGAATTCCGCAAGATCGAAATACCATTTCTTCATTTCGTCCTTGTCGGTGATCGCCCGCCAGACCCGCTCGGCGGGCGCGTTGAATGTTTTTTCTACTACGATTGGTTGATTATTCATTTTTTATGACTCCTTTTTGATGATTGATTTGCCGCCTCGTCTTCCGTTAAATGAAGCTCGAGCGCGTCTAATTTGTTTTGCCAGAATGTGCGGACGTTTTCGACCCAATCGGAAACTGCGCGGAGCTTTTCGAGATTCGCCTCGCAGTATCTTTCTCTGCCTTTCCGGCGGATCTCGACCAGCCCGCATTCGGTCAGAATCTTCATATGTTTGGAAACCGCCGGACGGCTGATCCCGAAGTTTTCCGAAACGGCGTTTAAGTTTAATGTTCGATGCACGAGAAGATTGATGATCTCCCGGCGGGTCGGGTCTGCAATGGCTTGAAATACGTCACGTCGCATAATGTTTTGTTGTTCTGTAACCGAACAGTTACAAATATACAAGTAACCGAACGGTTACGCAAGGGAGGTTTTATTTTTAATAATTTAAGGCAGAAGCCCCGGGTCGGCAATCAAAAAAGGCGATTCGTTAGGAATCGCCTTTTCGCAAATAAATAGTTGACGGTTGCGCGATGGTTTCACCCGATTCACCGCTTTCGTCTTAAACGAGTTTGAAGTTAATTAAATCGTCTTGCCGGAAGAGAGCGATGCCCCGACTTTTGACTCCAGCTCTTTGAGCCGTTCAAGCTTCTCCCTGAGCATTTCCTTGTATTCGAATCCGTCGGTGTGATGTATCTCGTCAATCAGCGATAAATGCGCCGCGTTTAAAACTTCCACCAAAAGGTCTCTTTCCTGTTCATTAATGTCCAATGTCATAACATCAAAAATTTTACAACAATAAATCCATTTAATAAACAAAAAAGCGACTCAATTTGAATCGCCTTTTCGCATTGACTAACCGTTGATCGTCCCTTCGATGGTTTCGCTCCATTCGCCGCGCGTCCCGGATTTTGACAGCCGGCGCAGCAGGTTTTAGGACACTGCCTTACACTGCCCCGGTCAGGTACCCGAACGACGCGGTCCGAATCCTCTCTTTTCAAGATTAATTGTGTAAATTGCCTCGATGGTTTCGATTAATGAACCGGCACTTCCGCGCATTCTTTACGGTCGAAAATTATCCCCGCTGGACGAAGTTTCAACGGTCAAAAAAATCTTGACTTTAATTATGAATTCTTTGTAGCATAATGGCATGAAAAATCTAAAATCCATCTTGTTTTTCTCCATCTCAACTCTATTTTTTGCGCTGCTGGTTTTGTCGGCATCCGTGTCCGCGGGTTCGCCCTATCGTGCGCCCGGCGATTTCGACGGCGACGGGAAAACCGACATTGCGATCTATCGCCCCGATAACGGTCAGTGGTGGATCCGCCGAAGCAGCGACGGTTCACATATTGTCGTCACGTTCGGCACGAGCACCGACAAACCCGTTCCGGCGGACTACACGGGCGACGGCAAAGCCGATATTGCCATTTTCCGTGCTTCGAGCGGCGAATGGTTTATCCTGCGGAGCGAAGATTTTTCGTATTATTCGATCCCGTTCGGGCTTTCGACCGATAAACCCGTGGCGGCGGATTACGACGGCGACGGCAAGACCGACATCGCTGTCTGGCGTGAATCGAACGCTACCTGGTATATCCAGAAATCAACGGGCGGTTTCGATTTTTCGGTCTTCGGCACGACGGGTGACAAGCCCGTTCCAGCGGATTACGACGGCGACGGGAAAGCCGATATTTCCATCAGTCGTTCGAATACCTGGTGGTTCAGGCAAAGCTCGAACAGCGCGGTTTTTGCCGTGGATTTTCAAAATTATTCGGGTAATCCCGCGAACACATACTTTTTCCCGGGCGATTTCACGGGCGACGGTCGGGCGGATCAGGCGGTCTATACTGAAGTCACTTATAACTGGGTCTATCGAAATAACGCGATCGGCGCCGGTAACACTGTTTATTTTGGCAATTCGCCGGTCGGAACCTGGTCTGATATGGTTCCCGGAACAATTCCCGTACCGGGTGATTACGACGGCGACCACAAGCTCGACATTGCATTTTTTAATCTGAATAACTTCTCGTGGAAGGCTTATAACCAGAACCGCAACCTTCTTATGAATATAACCTGGGGCACGGGCGGTGATATTCCGATTCCGTTCGCCCTGACGCGCAAGAGTTACGAGTAGATAAAAATAAACGGATAATTAAAAAGGCGATTCAATTTGAATCGCCTTTTGCTTTCTGTTTACCCGGTTGCCGCCGCTTTGTCGGGACAGATCCGGGGTTCAATTGTTTCCTTTCACCTTTTCACGATGCGAAACGTAAATATCGCCAAGATCCGTGCCCGGTTCGTTGACCGCGACAAAGAGCATCAGGGCATCGTGGGAAAGCGACGGAGTTGTAACCCAGCGGTCGCCGGGATTTCCGGCAGTCGTCGTTCCGATTGCCACCGTCGGCATTGACCATAATTGGTCGGTGAATGAGCGGGTCGAAGTAAAGATTGCCCCGCCCGTGCTGAAGGGGGCAGGTAATCCTAAACGATATGATTCGAAGATAAGTTCGAACCCGTCACGACGGATTGTCGGCTTACCATCGTGGGCGGCGCTGTTTAGTTCAGCGACGGGCACCGGGGTTTCGAATCCGCCGGGACCAAGATTGCTCACGTAGATGTCGGCAACAGCTTGCGTGCCGCCCGGAAACGGCGCGGCGGCAAGATACAATTGAATTGCACCCGTTTCTTCATCCTCATAGAGCATCGGACCGCCTTCGAAGCCGACCGAGTTTACTGCTGAAAGGTTTACCGGTTCTTGCCAGGCTGTATCATCGTGCACAAATTTGCGCCATGATACCCATATGTCGGCGTTGCCTGCGCCGCCGGGACGGTTGCTGTTGAAAAAGAGCCAGTGACCATCGGTTGATTCAAAAGGCGCACTGTCCACATAAATTGGAAGGCTGATCGGGGACGAAAGCACAACCGGCGGTTCCCAATCGGCTTTGCGGTCGGATCGATGAGAAACATAAATGTCTCCCGCCCGCATGAAATACAATCTGAGACCGTCGTGCGTGATGCTCGGTGTCAACTCGTTGACGCCCGGTAAATTAAGAGCCGTGACCGGCTCCGGCGCGGACCACTCGGTAAAACGCGGTCCTTGCGAATTTGCAAATCCCGCGAAAATCACGATCATCCCCAGTCCGAAAATAAATTGTAAAAATTGTCTTTTCATTTGTTTATCCTCTCTTTTAGGTTTTTATCCGCTTTCTTTTAATTAAAGAAAGAGAATAAGCGGGGTGAATTAAAAAAATTAGCGGGGTGTAATGATATTTAAAAAGCAAATGCAATGCCAGCAAAAAAATGTTGAAAACAATATGGTTAGGGTTTTAAGGAAATATTTAGACAGGCATTATCCTACAAAACAGCGGGGAAAAACCCGCACTGGCAAACTCGGTTTTAGTTATTAATACTTTATTATTTTTGTGCCTTCGGACAAGAGAATGCTTTTCTAAAAGCAAAAAGGCGATTCTGATCAGAATCGCCTTTTTGCTTTTAGAATTAATGCCTTTGCCTATTCCGCTTTTGCCGCCGCTTTGTCGGGGACGGCGCGTTCGGCTTCGAGTTCTTTAGTTTTCTCGAAAACATCATCGGCGGGACGCGGTGTTGCTAAGCCCAAATCCTGCTGCCGCCAGAGGTTTGAAACCAGAAGTTCGCGGATAAAGGTCATTTCTTTCGGCAGACGGTCGTAGAGTTTAAAGAACAGATCGTCGTGCGAAGCGATTTCCTTGAGCCACATATCGCGGTCGAGATTCATCACTTTATCGAAATCTTCCTTGGTGAAATCTTCCATTCCGCGCCAGTCGAGATGCTCGTATTTCGGCTGCCAGCCGAGCGGGGTCTCAACGCCTTTCGATTTGCCGCGCGCGCGTTCGACAATCCATTTGAGCACGCGCATATTGTCGCCGAAACCGTTCCAGAGGAATTTACCGTCTTCGCCTTTCAAGAACCAGTTGACCGAGAAAATGCGCGGCGGTTCGGGGATCGAGCGACCGAAATTGAGCCAGTGCGAAAAATAATCGCCCATGTGATAGCCCGCAAACGGCAGCATCGCGAACGGGTCGCGGCGGACTTCGCCGATATTGCCGAACGCGGCGGCGGTCATTTCACTGCCCATCGTCGCCGCCATATAAACGCCGAATGCCCAGTTAAAGGATTGCAAGATCAAAGGCACGACCGAATTACGGCGTCCGCCGAAGATGAATGCCGAAACCGGCACGCCTTTCGGATTATCGAAATCTTCGTCAACGACCGGGCATTGCGTGATCGGCGCGGTAAAACGCGCGTTCGGATGTGCGGCGGGTTTTTCCGAGGCTGGCGTCCAATCGTTGCCCTGCCAGTCGATCGCGTGCCCGGGAGCGTCGCCGTCCATGCCTTCCCACCAGACATCGCCGTCATCGGTCAGCGCGACGTTCGTGAAAATCGTGTTTTCGCGGATCGATTCCATCGCGTTCGGGTTGGTTTTGTAGTTCGTTCCCGGAGCAACGCCGAAAAATCCGAATTCGGGATTGATCGCGCGCAGGCGTCCCGTTTCGTCGGGTTTGATCCACGCGATGTCGTCTCCGACGGTCGTTACTTTCCAACCTTCTTCCTGAAAAGGCTTCGGCGGAATAAGCATCGCAAAATTCGTTTTTCCGCAAGCCGACGGGAAAGCGGCGCAGACGTAATCTTTTTGCCCGTCGGGCGATTCGACGCCGACGATCAGCATATGTTCGGCAAGCCAGCCTTGTTCTCTTCCAAGAGTCGAAGCAATTCGCAAAGCAAGACATTTTTTGCCCAGAAGCGCATTGCCGCCGTAGCCCGAGCCATATGAAACGATCGAGCGTTCTTCGGGGAAATGAACGATATATTTATCTTTCGGGTCGGGCGAACAAGCCCACGCAACGTCCGCTTCGCCTTCCGCAAGCGGCATTCCGACCGAATGCAGACAATGAACGAATTCGCCGTCGCCCAAAGCTTCAAGTGCACGGTTTCCCATCCGCGTCATGATCTTCATATTGACGGCAACATACGGCGAATCGGAGATTTCCACGCCGAACTGCGAGATCGGCGAGCCGATCGGTCCCATACAAAACGGGATGACATACATCGTGCGACCTTTCATACAGCCCGCGAATTTGTCCATCAGGATGACCTTCATATCCTTCGGATTCATCCAGTTGTTCGTCGGTCCGGCATCGCCTTTCGCGAGCGAACAGATGTAGGTACGATCTTCGACCCGCGCCACGTCCGACGGGTGCGAACGCGCTAAGAAGGAGTTCGGACGCTTTTCGGCGTTCAAACGGATAAACGTGCCCGCCGCGACCATTTCTTCGCACAAGCGGTCGTATTCTTCCTGCGAACCGTCGCACCAATAGACGTTATCCGGCTGACAATGCTCGGCGGTTTTCGTGACCCATTTAATAAGTTCTTTGTTTGTGACATTCGACGGAATGTTTAAGTTTGCCATATTTTTCTCCAATAAAAATAACTTGTATTAAATAAATATTTTGTAAAAATTTTACTGCCAACCTAACGCAAAAATGCCCTGAAGGCAATAAATATATGTATGTTGTTCGATATTCGGAACGCTCTGTTGAATCTTAATTAAAGCGTTTTATAAACATATCTTATCACAAGATAAGGTTATTAAAAGTTGGAAAGTTTCAATTTTCGGGTTTTTCCCTAATCGCCGGCGGACGCGCAAGGAATCAAAAACACGAAAAAAAGTAAAAAAGCCTGAAACGTTTTGCGCGAAAAGTGCGCGTTAGAAAATGAGAGCGTTTTTGAGCGGGATTTCACGGTTTCAGGAACGAAAAAAATATTTTTATCAAGGAGCAATTATT
>DATLOR010000121.1:0-3541 GCA_035536135.1 Pyrinomonadaceae bacterium
TTTCACTAAAACTTATTTGCTCAGTTTAGCTTCAACAGCAATCGATGCCGGGCAAAACTGTGTCGTTGATTTATCCTGCGCTACGAATAATCCGGCAATTGCTGTCAACACCGATCAAAGAGGAACGATTCGACCGACGGGCAGTGCAGTTGATATCGGCGCAGTGGAAATAAATTATGGATATACCACAGTTCGCGGACAAGTTTTGTCTCCTGCCGGTACGCCGATCAGGAATGCAACCGTCGAATTTCTCGCCAATTTTGGAATACCTTATTTCGCCAAAACAAACAACTTCGGCTATTTTACGCTTTATGACATACCGACCGAACAAACATATATCCTGGTGACAACAGCAAAAGGATATGTGTTCACAAATCAGAACTTTAACGTCTATCCGAATGTTTCGCCGGTAACGATCACTTCGAATAACGGAAATTTGACCGGGGTAAAATAACAACAAAATTGAGCTGAATTCTAAATAAAAAGGCGCGACCGAGTAATTAAATGCTTCGCCGCGCTTTTGTTTCGATTAAGAATTAAATTTGTAGCCGAAACCGTGAACGGTCTGGATAAACTGCGGGTATTTCGGATTGTCTTCGAGCTTTTGCCGGAGCCACGCGACGTGCACGTCGACGGTGCGCGTCGAAGGCATCGCATCGTAACCCCAAACTTCGTCGAGCAGTTGGTTGCGCGAATGAACCGCGCCGCGATTTTCGATCAGAAATTGCAGAAGTTTAAATTCCATCGCCGAAAGCTCGATCGTTTGCGAGTTTTTGGAAACCTCGGCGCGTTTGAAATCGATCGCGACATCGCCGAAATTGAAAACATCGGGCGAATTGTTCCCGGGAGTTTTAGGCGCGCGTCTGAGTAAGGCTTCGATGCGGGCGAGCAATTCGATAACTTCAAAAGGTTTCGTCAGATAATCGTCCGCGCCGAGCTTTAAACCGAGAACCTTATCGATCGTTTCGCCTTTCGCCGTCAGCATCAAGATCGGCGTGTTGATCGATTTCTGCCGCAAATCGCGGCACACGTCGTAACCGTTTTTCTTCGGCAGCATCACGTCGAGAATTATCAGATCGAAGTTTTCCGACAGAGCGAGTTTCAACCCGCTTTCGCCGTCTGCGGCGGATTTCACCGCGAAACCTTCCGCCTCCAAACGGTCGGTCAGCGTGAGAATCAAGCCTGCTTCATCTTCTACAAGTAAAACTTTCATTTATCATTTATCACTCATCATTTACCATTTATCGATTTTAACTGAAATTGTTAACTGATAAATGGTAAATGAACAATGAATTTGCTGCCTTTGCCGATCTCGCTTTCCACCGAAATTTTTCCGCCGTGCGCTTCGATGGTTTCTTTGACCAAACTGAGTCCTAAGCCGTTGCCGTGAATTTGTTCGTCCACCACGGCTTTAGCGCGAAAGAACGGCTCGAAAATATGTTTCAAATCTTTTGGCGCGATGCCGATTCCTTTGTCTTCGACCGCGATTTTTACACGTCCTTCGCCGTTTTTTGCCGAGATTTTCAGCCATTTTTCACCATTTGAATATTTCAGCGAATTAAAGATCAAATTCTGGATCGCCTGACTCAAAGCATTGGCATCGGCTTTGACCGGCGGCAGATTTTCGGCGATCTCCTTTTCGACCGTGAAACCTTTTTCGTCGATCAGCGTCTGACATTCGCCGAGCGCGTTTTCGACAATTTCCCTGACATTCTGCTCGCGCAGATCGTATTTCTTCTTGCCCGAATTGGCGCCCGCAAAATCCAGAATCTGCTCGACCATTCCGGAGAGTTTTTTTCCTTCGCCCTTGATCAGATTGCCGTAGCGCGAAACCTGCGCGTCTTCGCGCGCCACGCCGTCCGCCAGATTTTCGCCCGCCGAATAGATCACCGCGAGCGGCGTGCGGAATTCGTGCGAAACCGACGAAACAAAATCGATCTGCCGTTGGGCAAAAACTTTTGCGCGGTGCGCCGAAACAAAGATCAGAACGATACTGACCGCGAGCAAACCCAAGATCCCGAAGCTGATGCCCAGATTTTTATTGCGCGTTTTGGCGATAAAACTGTCGAGCGACCCGGCAGTATGCTGAACATTGAGCGTCCAGTTCCCGCTCTGCGCAAGCGTTGCCGTTTGAATCACCGTGCGCGGTTTTGAGCCTTCTGTGAGCTCAAGCTGAAATGTGCCCGTTGTTTTCTTATCCGGCGATTCCGCGTCGAGAGTTTGGGTTTTCAGCGTGGTGATCGAACTGCTGTGAATTTGCTGATTGACGATCACTCCCTTGGCTTCGACGTTTTGACTCCGCGGCAAACTGCCTTTGTTGGCAAAAAAGAATAAGTTATCGGGCGATAAATCGAAAAGTTTAACGCTTGCATCCGGTGACGTAACATCGTTGGTCTGAAAAATCTTTTGCGCGTCTTTACCGACCACTGTGACATTAAAATCGCCGTCGGGAAAATGTTTTTTGACCAGATCCGGCAAGAGCTGATTTGTGATGACATCTTCATCGAGCTTGACCACAAGAAATCCTTTCTTTTCCGGCAGATCAATTCTGGTCTGCATCGGCGGAATATTATCCTCTGCCGGCACTTTATCACGACGAATCATTATCCGGTCAAAAGATTTTTCCGCTTCGTAGATCGGCATCACAAGCACGAAATGTTCTTCATCGATCGGCTGGGATGCGTTTTGGGCGGCAGCATTGGTTTTGATTTTTTTCAGTTCATCCGTCCAATCAACCACGAGAAATTCACGTTTTTCCGAAGCGTATTGCAAAACCGGCGCGTCCGCTTTATTTTCAAAATAGTAGAAACTCTTGATGAGCTTTGGATAAGCGGTCTTTTCGCGCCAAAAATCGTAACGCTCGTTAAATTGCGCCCAATCTTTTTTCTGCCAGAGCGATTCGTCCGATTGAAAATTGAAATACGCGCCCTGAATTTCGCGGTTAAAATCTTCGCCGAATCTTTGGGTGTCCATTTGCAGCCGGCGCGTCAGACGATCTTTTTCCGCGTCGCTGATCTGCCCGAGCCAGACGTATTGCAAAACCGCCAGCACGCCGAGCAAAGCGAGCAATCCGACCACCAGAAAAATTTGAAAACGCGAACGCAGCATAATGGATAGTGGATAATTGACAATTGATAATCAATTATCCGCCGATTTGCATTATCAATTATCCATTATCCATTTTCAATTAAAATTCAAACATTTTACATTCTTAACAAATTCTTTGCGTCGTCTTAACCATTCGGGCAAAAATTGCTGTCAGAATCCAAAATGTCAAAAGTTTTATTCTTCAAAAATAACTATGAAAGCAATTTTCTTAACATTAATCTTAATTTCCGCCGTGTTTTCGCTCTTTGCCCAGCAAACCGATGTTTCCGCACTCTCGAAAACCGAAAACGGAAAGCGCGTTTTGGGTTATTTCACTGCTTTTAATTCGGGCGATGAGCAAAAATTGAAGGATTTTTTTCTTGAAAACTTAACGGCAAACGCTCTAAAACAAAGACCGGTCGAACCGCGGCTCGAATTTCACCGCCAGGTTCGG
>DATLOR010000122.1:0-6695 GCA_035536135.1 Pyrinomonadaceae bacterium
CCTCAAGCGGTTGGTCGTTAAATCAAACGGGCGCGTGATCTTTCTGCTGACCGACGAAATTGATTCGATTGAAGCCGCCGGAAATTATCTGTCGGTGCGGATCGGGAAAGAATCGCATTTGATCCGCGAAACTTTGAGTCAGATCGAACAAAAGCTCGATCCGGGCAAATTCGTCCGGATCAATCGCTCGGTCATTATCAATCTTGACCGGATCAAAGAAATGCACCCGCTTTTCAGCGGCGATCAGGAGATAATCCTTCGCAGCGAAAAACGGTTTACAATGAGCCGCAACTACCGGGACAAACTGTTCGCGGCGTTGAATTTATGATAAACAATTGCGTTTCCCGCAAAGGGTTCAAAAGTGAGTTTAGACGCAAATTCACGTTCTGGGGGATCTTGGTTATGAGACGGCTTTCCCGTATTTCAAAAATTCGACAGTTATGGATAAGCCTGATAAAAAGTTCCGCCTGCTAATCTTGACTTTCTTGTTGTCACTCACGATTGTCTCTGCTTATGCGCAAAATTCATCTGTGCTGATAAATCCGGTTTTATATCGCGCGTATAAATTCACAAACGGAAAATGGTTCAATGGTCAGCAGTTTGTCGGAAAGACGTTTTATTGCGTAAATGGAATATTGACCAAAAAGAAACCTGCGAAGATTGACGAAACAATTGATTTGAAGGGCGGTTTTGTCGTGCCGCCGTTTGCCGACGCCCATTGCCATCATTTCGACGCGCCGTACAACGTCAAACAACAGGTCGAAATGTATCTGCGCGACGGTGTTTTTTACGCGAAAGTGCTGGCTAATTCGAGAACGGGAGCATTGAAAGTTGCCGATATGATGAATAAACCGGCAAGCATCGATGTTTCATATGCGCACGGTTCATTAACGCATTCGTTCGGACACGGCTTTGAAATTTATGAAACGCTCGCACTGCGATTAATACCCACGACCGATGTGATGGAAGCCAACAAAGAGAAAATCGCCGCGAGTCGCCTGCGCGAAAATGACGCTTATTACCTGATCGATACGGCGGAGGATCTGGAGCAGAAATGGCAGAAAATTCTTGACGGCAAACCGGACTTTATAAAAATCAATTTGGTGACAAGCGAGAATTTTGAACAACAGCGCGAAAATATACCGAACATCAAGCTCGGGCATATCGGTTTAGACCCGCGCCTTGTGCCGCTGATTGTCCAAAAAGCCCATCGCGCCGGACTTCGCGTCAGCGTCCACATTGAAACTGCTGCCGACTATCGAACGGCACTCGCCGCCGGTGTTGACGAAATGGCACATGTGCCGGGGTATTATTTTGGTCTCGAAGAAAAGCCGGAAAGTTATCTTTTAACCGATCAAGACGCAAAGGAAACAGCGCGCCGTAAAATTTGGGTGGTGCCGACCCCAAACCTCCCAAGTAGTTTTAATGACCCGATGATTTTGAACCGGGTTGAAACAGTCGCAAAGCACAACCTGCAACTTTTGAAACGCCGCGGCGTTCGGATTGCTTTTGGTTCAGATGCATACATGAGCACGCCTGTCGAATATGTGCTTTATATCGCCCGGCTCGGCATTTTCTCGAACCTGGAAATGTTAAAGATCTGGACCGAAGATACACCTCAAACGATTTTCCCGAATCGCAAGATCGGACGCCTTCGAGAAGGTTACGAAGCCAGTTTCTTAGTTTTAAGCGACAATCCGATTGACAATCTCGAACGAATCAAAAATATTAAAATGCGCTTTAAACAAGGATATTTGATAAACATTAAATAAACTTTTTCGAAATATTTCCCTGCCCGATATGCAAAGTAACGGGAAAAAACTAATTTCTAAAACTCGGCTGGGCTAAAAAATAGTTTTCGGGCGGTTTTCTATTCAAAGAATTCGGAGTGTAAAAATAATGACTTTAGATTTTTGAACAGAGTTTTTAAATACCTTATCGTAAAGCCTCAAAGTATTTAAATCCTGATGTCCGCTCATTCGCTGAATGTTTCTGATCGGCACTTTCTGTTTGAACGCCTGCGTGATTGCCGTTCTCCGCAAATCGTGAGGTGAAACATCGCCGATGCCGACTAATTTGGAATATTTTTTAACCAGATGCCAAACGTGCCTGGTTGAGAACCTGATTTTATTTTTAGGTACAAACTTTAGAACCTAAAAGTAAATTACATTTGTAGATAATGTGCATCAGGAATGTGGATTATTGTGAGTTGGAACGATTATATCTGCAAATCAGTAAAGATAACCCATGATCACTGATTTCTTAGATTCAGCATCAATGCTGCCCTGTCCACATTTTAATCCTCATTTTAATCCTCGATAAGATATTTTTCCTATGGTTAGATTTTCTCTTTTACTATTTTGATTATCGAAAAATAAATGAATTTTATTAGGCTGAATTTGCAGAGTTATTGCAATTAATTATAGTGAGTTCAACTTATGGTGTGTGAAATTCATTTTATGGTGGAACTTATACCAGAAAGTTCCGCACTGGGACAGTTTGGCATTCGGCGGCAATTTTGCCTCTTTTTTATCAACTGAATATTTCTACCGCCAAATAGTTAAATTCAGAAATAATTAGATTTACGAGAATCTGCCGAATTGTTTTGAAATGGCATATCGCTTGCTATTTGCTGAGGCGGGATTAGTTCCCGGATTAAAGTTTCAACCGCGAAGTTTCAAATTAATATAAACACAATGGATAATCTCCAAATACCGGTTTTTTATGAACCAAATGGCAGACGCTGGCGAATTACGAGAAGCCTGATTTTAGCGGGCGGTTTGATTTTCGCGACTTTTCTTGTCGTTTTTTTCGGTAGTCTTTATTACAGTCCCAATCTCCCGGATTTCAATATCCGCGAGAAAAAGATTCTGACGCAGGGCACGAATCCATTGATCCAAACGGACTTAAATGATGGGCAGATTCCTGCCAGCAGTGTCAATAATAATTTGGCTCATCCGGTGACGGTCGGCTTTTACGTTAACTACGACGACACTAGTTACGTTTCTTTAAAACGCAATATCGATAAACTCGACTGGCTCGCACCCGAATGGGTTCGCCTGTCCGAGGATTCATCAAATCCGCTTGTGTTGGATTTCGACCAGAAAGCCCTCGATCTGATTCACAAGGAAAAGCCTTCGATGCCGATCTTGCCGCTCGTCCAGAATTACAAGGATGAAGTTTGGAATTCCGACATTTTGGCAAAAACCGTCGCGACTAAAGAATCCCGTCAAAACTTAATTAATGCTTTGACTAAAATGGTCGCCGACAATAATTTTTCGGGAATCACGATCGACCTCGAGGAAGTGCCTATAAACTCGCAGGCGAACCTTTTCGAGTTTATGAAGGATTTATCGGCGGTGTTTCACACGCACGGCTGGAAGATCGCGCAAGCCGTGCCGTTCGACAATCCGGACTGGAATTACAAGGAATACGCGGCGATTTCCGACTATTTGATGCTGATGGCGTATGACGAGCATTGGGGAACCGGCAAACCCGGCGCGATTTCTTCCGAGAAATGGTTTGAAACCTTGCTGGCAAAACGAATGAAAGAGCTCGATCCCGCAAAAACCATCGTCTGTATCGGCAATTACGGTTACGACTGGTCGAATAAGAAGAAAGAAGCGGACGAAGTTTCCTTTCAGGAAGCCGTTCTTTCCGCCCGTGATTCGGAGGCGAAGATCACGTTCGATCCGGCGGCGAAAAATCCGACCTTTTCTTATGATGAAGATGACGGTTCACACCACACGGTCTGGTTCCTCGATGCGGTGACGGTGTTCAATCAAATCAAGGCGGCGGGCAAATACCAGCCGTTCGGCTACGCGCTCTGGCGGCTCGGTTCGGAAGACCCGAGCTTATGGGACACGTTCGGCGGCGACAAAACAACCGCGCCGAACATCGAAAACCTGAAAGATTTACGATACGGTTACGACATTGATTTTGAAGGCAAGGGCGAAATTTTGCAGGTCATCTCGGAGCCGCAGGACGGTAGTCGCACGTTCAGTTTTGACCAGAACGGCGAGATCGGCGATGAAACTTACACAAAAACGCCGTCGAGCTATGTCATTCAAAGAACGGGCGATCATCCGGGAATGGTTGCGCTGACGTTTGACGACGGACCGGACGCCGAGTGGACGCCGAAAATTCTCGATGAATTAAAAAAAGAAAATGTTCCGGCGACATTTTTCATCGTCGGCGAAAACGGGCAGGCGAATCCCGATCTTATTAAACGAATCGTCGCCGAAGGGCACGACATCGGCAATCATTCATTCACGCATCCGAATATGGGTCAAATTCCTGCCGGCGTCACAACCGTTGAATTAAACGCGACGCAGAGATTGATTCAGTCCTTGACGGGACGCGGCACGACGCTTTTCCGTGCGCCGTATTTCGGCGATGCCGAACCGCAAACCGCCGATGAAGTCGAGCCGATCGTCGAAGCCGACAAATTAGGCTACATCGCCGTCGGTCTGCACATCGACCCGGACGACTGGAAATTAAAAAACGAGGACGGCAGCCCGCGCACCGCCGATGATTTCGTGCGGGATGTCGTTGACGGCGTGACCAATCAAACGACCGACGAGGATACGCGTGGACAAATCGTCCTGCTTCACGACGGCGGCGGCGATCGCGCGGCAACGCTCGCCGCTCTGCCGAAAATGATCGAAACGTTAAAAGCGAAAAATTACAAATTCGTCACGGTTTCGCAGCTCGCCGGAATTGCGCAGACGACAACAATGCCGTTCGTCGCGGCGAACGAGCAAATCGTGACGCGCGCCGATAACGTTACGTTCGGACTTATCTGGTATTTCAACCGCTTTATCCAATGGGTTTTCTGGCTCGGAATAATTCTTGGAACAGCGCGGCTGTTTATCGTTACGATGCTCGCGTGGCGCTCACGCTACACGCGTAAAATCGCGGTAAACCCCGATTTTCAGCCGTTCGTGTCGGTCATCGTTCCCGCCTTTAACGAGGAAAAAGTGATTGTCAAGACGATCCGAAGTTTGTTGAAAACGATCTATCCGCACTACGAAATTCTCGTCGTTGACGACGGCTCGACTGACCGGACGAGCACGGCGGTTGCCGAAAATTTCGCAATGGAAAAAAGAGTCCGGCTTTTCACGCTCGAAAACGGCGGCAAAGCAAACGCTCTCGGATTCGGGTTAAAACAAGCCAAAGGCGAAATTATCATCGGCTTGGATGCCGACACGATTTTTACGCCGCAAACGATCGGCGAACTTGCCGCGCAGTTTGTCGATGAAAAGGTCGGCGCGGTCGCCGGAAATGCGAAAGTCGGCAACCGCCTGAACCTGATCACGCGCTGGCAGGCGCTCGAATATATCACTTCGCAAAATCTGGACCGCCGCGCTTTTGCCGGATTGAATGCGATCACGGTCGTTCCCGGTGCGGTCGGTGCGTGGCGGCGCGAAGCTTTGGCAGCGGCGGGCGGTTTTGAATCGAATACGCTGGCGGAAGATCAGGATTTGACCCTGCGCGTGCGGATGCTCGGCTGGCGCATCGCTTACAGCGAACGCGCCGTCGCTTACACGGAAGCTCCCGACACTTTCCGCTCGCTTGCCAAACAGCGTTTTCGCTGGTCATTCGGAACCCTGCAATGCATGTGGAAGCATCGCCGTGCGCTCTTTAATAAAAAATACGGGGCACTGGGATTTGCGGCAATGCCGAACGTCTGGATTTTTCAGATCCTCTTTCCGCTTGTCGCGCCGCTGATGGATTTGATGTTTGGCTGGACGCTCATTAATTACCTGATGCAGCGGCTCGAACATCCGCACGAATTTCTGGCTTCGAATTTCTCTGAAGTTGCATTTTATTACGTTTTTTTTCTCGCCGTTGACATGACGGCGGCGGCGGTCGGCTTCACTTTTGAACGAAAAGAAAAATGGAAGCTGTTGTGGCTTTTGCCGATTCAGCGTTTCGGCTATCGTCAGGTGATGTATTCGGTGATGGTCAGATCGGTCAAGACCGCGATCAAAGGCGTGATTGTCGGCTGGAATAAGATCGAGCGCAAGGCAACGGTGATGGAAAATATTTAATTGGTTGAAAAATTTCCGGCAGGTAATAAAAGTGTGAGAAGCAATCAAGCGACCAATTATGAATGTTAAAAGTGTCTTATCTTTTTTCAGGAAAAATTGAAATCACCTTTAAATAGTATAGTATTCATTGTTTTATTTTCGATTTTAAGTTTGCCATTGCCTCTTCTAAACAGGCATCATTTTTTTCGCTGCAATCAGTCGCCCATTCGATCGTCTGCAAAAGCGAATAATTATAAACCCTTTTTATCAAGGCGTGTTTGTCGTTTTCCTGATAAAACGCTAACAGCCGCGTGAGAAAATCCGCGCCGTAATCCTCGTAAAGCCACAGAAAATCCCACGCCGGGTCGCCGATCAGCATATCTCCAAAATCGATCACTCCCGAAATAAGTTTTGTTTTTTGATCGTAGAGAAGATGATCGTGCGAAAGATCGCCGTGCAGAAGCGCAGGGCGAAAATCAAAGTTATCCGCGGATTCGAGATAATTTTTAATTGCCCGCTCGATAAAGTCACGTTCCGTTTGATCTATGAGCGGAAACAGAAACTCCCGCGCCTGATTTTGAAGATATGAATACTGACCGACGTAATCGTTTTTCGGCACGCCGCAGTTTTCCGCCGCAGCGAGATTTGCCGAATGCATTTGAT
>DATLOR010000123.1:0-3178 GCA_035536135.1 Pyrinomonadaceae bacterium
GGCGGCGATTTTGCGGCGAAAAAGACTTTTACAGATCTCAAGAAACTGCTCAAGGATCTCGACAAACAGTTCGACATTCCCGAAAATTATTTCTTTTATCTCGCCACGCCGCCGTCGCTTTTCGGTCTCGTAACGGAAAAGGTTTCGGAAATCGGTCTGACGGACGAAACCGACGGCTGGCGCAGGTTTATTTACGAAAAACCGTTCGGACGCGATCTGGAATCGGCGAAAAGCCTGAATATCGAGCTTCAAAAACTGCTCAAAGAATCGCAGATTTACCGCATTGACCATTACCTCGGCAAGGAAACCGTACAGAATATTTTGGTTTTCCGCTTCGGAAATTCGATCTTCGAGCCGATCTGGAACCGGAATTACATTGACCACGTGCAGATCACGGTTGCCGAAAAGCTCGGCGTCGAACAGCGCGGCGGTTATTACGACACCGCCGGAGCGCTGCGCGATATGATTCCGAATCATATCTTTCAGCTCGTCACGCTGACCGCGATGGAGCCGCCGATCTCGTTCGAAGCCAACGCCGTGCGCGACGAACAATCAAAGATCTTGTGCGCGATCCAGCCGTTTTCGCCCGAAGACGTTCTGCACAAAACCATCCGCGGACAATACGGCGAAGGCGTCATTGAAGGTAAAAAGAAGATCGCTTATCGAAGCGAACCGAATGTTAGCCCGAACTCGAACACCGAAACTTTTGCCGCGCTCAAGCTCTCGATCGACAACTGGCGCTGGGCGAACGTGCCGTTTTATGTCCGGACGGGCAAGCGGATGGCGCAGAAACATTCGGAAATCGTCATTCAGTTTAAGAAAGCTCCGTTTATGCTTTTCCGCGACACGTCGGTTGAAAAATTAACCACCAACCGAATCGTCATTCATATTCAGCCCGACGAAGGAATCACGCTTCATTTCGGCGCGAAAATTCCGGGTCCGATCGTCGATATGGGCGCGGTCGATATGGATTTTAATTATCTCGATCATTTCGGCGAACAGGTTTCGACCGGCTATGAACGTCTGCTTTTCGATTGTATGACGGGCGACGCGACGCTTTTCCAACGCGCCGATATGGTCGAAGCCAGCTGGCAGATCGTTTCGCCCGTGCTCGACGTGTGGAGCGCGATTCCGGCGCGTGATTTTCCGAATTACGAATCAGGCAGCTGGGGACCCAAAGAATCCGACGAGCTTCTCGCCCAGGACGGTCGCAAGTGGAAAAATACGGTCGATTAAAGTCAGCACCGCCAGCGTAAACTTAGGGATAAGGGATGAGGGATAAATTAAACCGACTATTTAACTCATCCCTCATCACTCATCCCTCATTCCTTTCCTTACGGTGTTTCCGCCGTAAAATCAGCATCCGTGACTGAATCCAATAAATTTACGATTCGCGAGGGCTCGGTGAAAACGTATCTTTTCGATGAAACCGTCAAAACGTAGGTTTCGCCGACCGGTAAATTATTGAATTGGTAATATCCGAAATTGTTTGTTCTTGCGGAAATCGGCTGCGGCAAGCTTCCGCCCGAAAGTGTCACTGTAACGTTATTCAAACCGCTTTTTCCCGCGACAACGTGCCCGCTGAGCGAAACATTCGCGGCGCTTGGCGCAACACTCGCCACCGCAAAAGGCGAAAGCGAAGTGAGCGCAGCCGTGCAAAGATTCGGATAAGCGTTCGAGCCGGCTGTACGGTTTTGCCAAACGCCCGATTCAAGATGATAAATGCGTAAATTCGCGAACTGCGCGGGTGTAAATGTTGGAAGATTCAAACAAACGGTCGGATTCGTGTAATTCGCGCTCGTTGAAATGTCAAAATCCAACCCCGTGTTCGTTCCCATCGGAAGCGGCGGAAGCAAACCCGGATTAAGCGGCGTTTGATGAACCGCTCCGGCAGTCGTGATTGAACCGAACGTAACCGTCGCTTCGCCCGTTTTCGTAATATTCAAAACAGCCGGATTCGTTGCCAATTTGTATTTGCCGCCGCTTCCCGCGTAAAACTGATCGCGGATTTCCGCTGCCGAAAGTGCGCGGTTATAGAGCGCCGGTTCGTCGA
Source organism: Pyrinomonadaceae bacterium (assembly GCA_035536135.1). Taxonomy (GTDB): domain Bacteria; phylum Acidobacteriota; class Blastocatellia; order Pyrinomonadales; family Pyrinomonadaceae; genus JAFDVJ01. The sequence continues at coordinate 2,054 of DATLOR010000123.1, forward strand.
TTCCGCCCTGAAACGCGAGACTCGGATTGACGACATTTCTTCCGATCACAACCGGCGCGGTGCTGTTATCGATCGCGCCGGTCTGCGCCCGGCTGCCGACTTCCACGCCGTTGACGTAAATCCGCATAAACGCGCCGTCGTAAGTCGCGACGACGTGCTGCCAGGTATTCGTCGTCAAAACATTTGCCGGATTCAAAATTTGATACGTTCCGCCGATCATGATGACGAAATGCAAACCGTTCGGTGCACTGGTCGGAGGCTGTGTCGTTTCAAACACATAACCGCCGATATTGCCGCTCGTACGTTTTTGAATGATCGTTCCGCCGTGCAGCAGGGTCGTCGGATTGATCCAGGCTTCGAGCGTCAGATTCGTGCCGCCGTTTTGGTTGGCGTTGTGCGGGATGGTGATCTGATCGTCTGTGCCGTCGAACTGAAAACCCTGCCCGACTTTGCCGTTTCCGTAGGTTGCACCGTTTTCGAGCGTTGCATTATTTCCGCCTTGAATGTCGTTCGGGTTGCCGTCGCCCGGATACCAAGCCGTGAGATTATTTGGAACGGTTGACTGAACTTTATATTTTCCGGCGAGTCCGGCGTTTGAGATTGCCGCGATTTCGTCCACCGTCAAAGCGCGGTTGTAAATACCGAGTTCGTCGGCTTCGCCGATAAAATTAAAACTGCCGCCGAGACCGCCGACGCGTAAAATATTAGTGTCGGCTTGAGCAAGATTTCCGATCGACGAAGCGGCAGATGTGTCCAATACCCCGTTGATGTAAATACGGATCGTCGTCCCGTCGTAGGTAAAAGCAACGTGCGAATACACGTTTGCCGGAATTCCGGCAACGCTGCCAAAAGCCTCAAAAGTCGAATCGTTGCCGACGCGAACGACGATCTGGTGATTGACTCCGTTGACAAAAAGCGAATACGGCTGTCCTCCGGTACTGCCCGTGTTTCCTTTGAACACAACGCCTTGAAAACCCGTTCCGGCGGACGAAGGTTTAATCCACGCCTCAACCGTCACCGCCGAGACAGGGCGCAGTGACGGCGAATCGGCAATATTAACCTGACTTAGCGCCGTACCGTCGAATTGAAAGGCTTGCCCGACTTTGCCGATTTTAAAGACCGAAC
>DATLOR010000124.1:0-2834 GCA_035536135.1 Pyrinomonadaceae bacterium
TCAAATTCCAAAACCACAAACCGATTTCGGCACTTTCCGCCGCATATAAAAGCTGTTCGCCGCGTTTTTTATAAAATTCGATTTCCTTTTCGCGCGGCGTCACATCCTGACCGCACAGAAAAATATGTTTGATCTCACTGCGGTCTTCCTTGTAAATAGGGCAAAGATTAAGTTCAACAAAACATTTTTCTTCCTTGCTGATTCTGAATTCGAGCACGGTTTTCGACGTAATACCTTTGCCCGCCGCTTCAACCGCGTCGGTGATCATCCGAAAATTTGCATCCGAAGATTGCCAGAAAACCGTTTCGGTCAGATTATGACCGATCAAATCATTCGGGTCGGCGAAGGTTTTATTAAATATATTACCTGCCAGAGATAATACTTTGCCTTGCGGACTTATCGTTCCGTATATAGCAAATAAATTTTTTAGAATCTCGGTTGTTTGAATATCAAGGGGGAATTCCATTATTTTTAATGACTTCGCCGTCTGACCAGAAATGGCGGACGAAGATTATGTTTTTTGCTTTGTTTGAAACATAAACAGTATACAACTATCAAATTTATGATTCCAAATATTTAAAATTTAAAAAGGGTAAAACCCCGCTATCCAATTTATTCAATTGAATACGAGGTTAATTGGTAGAATACTGATTTACCTGAATTGTTGTTGGTCAAATTTACACAGGTTAAACAGCTCTTCTGCCGGTTAAAAGACGAATGACGAATATTACCAGTGCGACGAGTAACAAAAGGTGTAAAAAACCGCCAAGCGTTTGTCCGCCGACTAATCCGATCAACCATAAAACCAATAAAATAACAATAATTGTTTCTAACATATTTCCCCCTTTCTAATTTCAAAATTATGCCTCTTGGCACTTGCTACTTTGCTTTTCAATTCCCGTGCCAAAATAATAAAGCTAAGTAAAATAAGGGGTTAGCGGATTTGAGATTTATGTTGTTTTTGGGGATGGTATTAAAACGATACGCTCAAACAATTTCATTTTGTATCGATTTTGGAACAAACATAAAAACCTTAATTAGTGTATGATAATATTACAGTTTCTTTGAAAAAAAATGAAACCAAATTTTACTGAAAATTGTCTAAATATATATAAAGAGAATATTTATTACTTTTTGTCACAGGCATTGCGACCTTAGAAAGTTATGTTTTATATTCGGATTATAAAACGATCCGAATAATATCTAAGGTTCCCGCGACCAATGGTTGTGGGATTTCAGGAAGGGGCGAGAATAAAAGGGGGCTTGCCTCTTCCGCTTTAAATCAAACAAAATACAGCGTGTATTTATAAATTTTGCTTTGATACAATAAATAAACTCAATCAATTTTCTTAATTTTGAATAGCAGCAAGGTGCAATTATGGCATACAAAGCATTGGTGATTGATGACGACGTAGCAACACTGGAATTCATGAAATTTCAGTTAAAAGATGAAGGGTTTGACGTGACGACCGCCGAACGCGGGCAAAGAGCGTTGGACTTTGTACGGGAAACCGAATTTGACATAATCCTGACGGATTTAAATTTGCCGGACCTGAACGGTGTCGAATTGGTCAAACAGTCGAAACAAATCTCGCCTGATACCGAGATCATTATGATTACCGGATTCGGTTCGATGGAAAAAGCCATCGAAGCGACGAAAGCCGGAGCGTTTCATTATGTCGAGAAGCCGGTTAATTTCGATGAACTGAATTTATTGATCGGCAAAGCCGTCGAGCGCAAGCAGCAGGCAAAAGAGATCAAAGAACTGCGCTTGAAACTTGCCAGCCCAACTTCTTACGAAGGAATTATCGGCGGAAGCCGGGCAATGCAGTCAATCTACGAGATGATCGAAAGCGTCGCCGAATCAGATGCGAATATTTTGATCCTGGGCGAATCGGGAACGGGTAAGGAAGTTATTGCCAACGCGATTCATTACAAAAGTTATCGTTCAAAAAAGCCTTTTGTAAAGGTCAATTGCTCGGCTTTGCCGAAAGATCTGATCGAATCGCAGCTTTTCGGGCATACCAAAGGTTCATTTACCGGTGCGACCAGCGATAAAAGCGGTTTTATCGGACAGGCAAACGGCGGAAGTCTTTTACTTGATGAAATTGCCGAAATGCCGGTCGAACTTCAGCCGAAACTCCTGCGGGTTTTACAGGAAAGAGTTTATTACCGCGTCGGCAGCGATAAACCGCAGGAAGTTGATTTTCGCCTGATCTGCGCGACCAACCGCAGTCCGTTCGAAGCAATTCAGGACAACAACCTGCGCGAGGATTTATATTACCGAATCAACACGATCGAAATAAAGATTCCGCCGCTGCGCGACCGGATGGAAGATGTGCCGATGCTTGCCGAACATTTTCTGGAAATGTATGCCGAAAAATACAAGGGCAAAGCAAACAAATTTTCACAGCACGCTTTTGACCAGATGCTTAATTACAACTGGCGCGGCAATGTCCGCGAGCTTCAAAATACGATCGAACGTGCCGTTTTGCTCTGCAAAACCAACACGATCACCGAGTTGAATATTCCGAAAACCTCGTCCGAAACGGTTTCATTCGCGTATAGTTCGCCGTCGGAAAACAACCACGATAATGAAATTTCGTTTAATCATTCATCTTCAAACGGTGCGAGCCACGAAATGCAAAACTACCAGATCGGCAAAGATTTGGACGGTGAAAAACTTTTTGAAGAAGTCGGTAAAATAATCGTCGAAAATTTACCGGAACCCGCCGAAGGTGTTGAGCAAAAAGATGTTTTCGATTCGTTGGAGACAGGCGTAGTCCTCGCAGCTTTGCGGCGCACGAACGGCAATAAACAGGCGGCGGCGAATC
>DATLOR010000125.1:0-6263 GCA_035536135.1 Pyrinomonadaceae bacterium
CGAACAAATCGTCAAAGCGATGACGCTGGAGCAGATCAAAGCTTTATCGCAGAAATATCTCGACGCCGATAAAATGATCTGGCTCGTCGTCGGCGATGCCAAAACCCAATTGCCGCGGCTTAAAGAACTCGGATTCGGCGACCCGATTTTGCTTAATAAATAATGACAAACTTTAAAACCAAATTTATTGTTTCAGCCGTTTTGCTCCTGGCGATCGTTTCAAATTCATTTGCGCAAACGAAGCCGAAAGTTGATAAAAAACAAATGGCGGCGCGCGTTAAAACCGAGTTTCTGCACGCCTGGAATGGTTATAAAAAATACGCCTGGGGTCACGATGATCTAAAGCCCGTGAGCAAAACATATCGCGATTGGTACGGGCAGACGATCTTGATGACGCCGGTCGATTCGCTCGATTCGCTTTATTTGCTTGGGTTTAAGGAAGAAGCCGATGCAACCAGAAAATATATCACTGACAATCTTTCGTTTGATAAGGATATTACGGTGCAGAATTTCGAGATCACGATCCGGATTCTCGGCGGGTTGCTTTCGTCGTATCAAATCACAAAAGACAAAAAACTGCTCGCCCTTGCCGACGATCTGGGAACGCGCCTGCTGCCGGTTTTTGATTCGCCGACCGGTTTGCCGTATCGTTTCGTTAATCTGAAAACAGGCAAAACGCGCGATCCCGTAACGGGTCCGGCGGAAGCGGGAACGCTTCTGATCGAATTCGGAACTTTATCGAAACTGACCGGAAAATCGATCTACTTCGATAAAGCGAGACGCGCGTTAGTGGAAGTTTACAAACGCCGTTCGCCGATCGGGCTGGTCGGCGAGAGCATCAACGCCGAAACGGGCGAATGGACGGACACCGACAGTTTTATCGGTTCGGGCATCGATTCCTATTACGAATATCTTTTGAAATGCGCGATTCTTTTCGATGACAAGGAGCTGCGCAAAATGTATGACGAATCGATCGCCGCGATCAATAAATATCATGCCGACGAACAGAACGGCGAGCTCTGGTACGGGCACAACGATATGTTCACTGGAACGCGCAAAGCCACCACCTACGGCGCGCTCGACGCATTTTTCCCGGCGGTTTTAGCCTTGGGCGGCGATTTGACCCGCGCGAAACGGCTTCAGGATTCGGGCTACAAAATGTGGACGACGAGCGGCATCGAACCCGAAGAATACAATTACAAAACCGGCGAGATCAATGACGCCGGTTACGCCTTGCGACCCGAGATCGTCGAATCGGCGTATTATCTTTACCGATACACGAACGACGAAAAATATCTCGCAATGGGCAAAACCTTTTTCGAGGATATCGTGAAATACTGCCGCACGGACGTTGCCTACACGGGACTAAAAAGCGTTAAAACGAAAGAAAAAAACGATTATATGCACAGTTTTTTGTTCGCCGAAACCTTCAAATATTATTATTTATTGTTCGCGCCGCCGAAAACTCTGGATTTTAAAAAGGTCGTTTTCAACACTGAAGCGCACCCGATTTGGAAAACCTGGCAGAAATAGAAAACAAAATTATCAAAATGCAACTAAACTAAAACGCGAAAGTTAAAGTGAATATGAAAAAACATCTATTAGGCATGTTGATTCTGCTGCTAACCTTTGGGACAGGTTTTGTATTTTCTCCGCTACGGTTTTCGGTTTTCGCGGTCGGTTCGGGTTATCACGGCGGTTTTACTGCTTTCGAATCAACTGATTTTGTGACACTTTGTTTGACAAGAGAGCCATACGATTCAGTCCAAGAAGCAGACAAAGCGTTTGAAGAACATAAGATGGAATATGAAGAAATTGCTATTTACGGAAAGCATATTGATAATATTTACAGGAATGTTTTAATTTCAGAAAATAATAGAATTTTAGTGTTTAATCGAGCGGAAAGCGGTTATGAAGGTTATTGCTCAATTCGAAAATATAAAACCAGAATTTTTGAAATTTGCTCGAAATCGCGTTCGCATATATTAGAATTTGAAAAGCAGTATTTTCCGGAATAAAGTATTAAATACTAAAAATGGTTGAGAAAAAGACAAAAGCATTAGCAAAAAACGAAAAGAAAATTTTAATCACGGGCGGTACGGGATTTTTGGGAACGCATCTTGTCCGGCAGTTTTTGGACGCGGGTGCGAAAAATCTGCGGGTGATGGCGTCATCCGTGCCTGCTTGGATGACCGATGCGGGCGTTGAACCGTTTGCGGGTTCGGTCACTCGCAGGGAAGATGTCGCGGCGGCAACGAAAAATTGCGAAGCCGTTTATCATCTCGCGGGAAAGGTTTCGTTCGCCTACGACGGCGCGGCGCAGATGAATAAAATTCACGTTGAAGGCACGCGTCTTTTGTGCGAAGCGGCAAAGGAAAACAAGGTTAAAAATTTTATTCTCGCGTCTTCATCAGGAACTTCAGCGATCACCGAGGACGGCGAAATTATTGATGAAACTTACCCGCAGCCCGTTGAGATTCTGACGAAATGGGCTTATTACGCCTCGAAATATTATCAGGAAAAAACCGCGCTCCGGGCGTTTCAGGACAAAGGCGAGCGTCTCGTGATCTTGAACCCGTCGCTGCTTTTGGGAAGCGGCGACGAGCGCCTGAGCTCGACCAAGATCGTGCTCGATTTTATGGCGAAGAAACTGCCGATCACGCCGACCGGCGGCGTTAATTTTGTTGACGCGCGCGATGCTGCAACGGCATTTCTGAACGCTTTGGATAAAGGCAGACACGGCGAAAGATACCTTCTCGGCGCGGTCAATTGGACCGTGAAGGAATTTTTTGCGCGGCTCGAAAGGCTTTCGGGCGTTTCAGCGCCGATGTTTAAAGTCCCGAAATCGGTCGCGATCGCCGGTTCGAATTTTATCTCGTCGCTTTATAAAACCTTCGACAAACCCGCGCCGTTCGAGGCTTCGGAGGTTGAAATGGGCGAATATTTCTGGTATTTCGACTCCAGCAAAGCCAAGGAAGAATTGGGTTTTACCGTCCGCGAGCCGCAGGAGACTTTGATGGATACGATAAAATACCTGCGCGAAAATTTCTTGGGCGAAGGCGTTTTTAAATAGTTTGAAATTTATCAGACGAAATGAATCTTACGAATTTTTTACTAAATACAGTACTTTTGGCTTTTTCAAAATAACACTCTAACTTTCAAATATTTATCCGATAATTTGAATAAAAGTGGAAAAATAGCTCAAAATCTTTCTTCTTTTCGGATTACTCAAAATCCTTTCAGAGCCAATAATCCAGCAAAATGGAGAAAATCACATCATTTTGCGGCGGAATATAAATCTGGAACGGCACTTGCTCTAAACTAGTTACTCATTTACTAAGGGTAAATTCAGTTTTAAGAAAATAACAAGTTTAGACTCACTTCTGAACACGAGTAAATCACATTTATTCCTTTCAAAAGAATCTAACAGTTTTCACATCAAGAATATAATTTTCAAGGGGAGTTTTATGCAAAAAAAATTGTTACTAGTGTTTTTGGTAATATGCTTTCAGGCATTATTATCATTTGGTCAGGGTACCAGCGGTAAAATTGTTGGAACCGTAAGTACTGCAGACGGAGCAGTTCCGGGCGCGACAATTGTTATAACTGACAATCAAACCGCTAAAGAAAGAACGGTTGTTTCAAGCAGCGAGGGAACTTTTGAGGTTTCACAACTTGAATTTGGAACTTATACCGTCAAAATTACAGCCTCAGGCTACAAAACATTTGTCGCCAGCGACGTTAAAATTGATGCGGGGCGCGAATATCCGTTAAACGCTTTGCTTGAAGCCGGAAATATTACAGAACAGGTAACCATAACCGCCGGCGCAGAACAAATAAATTCGTCGAACGGCGAACTCAGCACGACAATTAGTACCGAACAGATTAGGGAACTTCCGTTGAACGGACGAAATCCACTCTCACTTCTCAATCTGACCGCCGGCGCAAGTCCGACCAGCGGCTCAATTAACGGACAGAGAACTTCTGCCACAACGATCACTCGTGACGGTTTGAATGTCCAGGACAATTTTATCCGAACAGGCACATTTGTTTCAGACCAGCCGAGTGTTGACGACATTAGTGAAATAACGATCACAACACAAAATGCCGGTGTCGAACAAGGCGCGGGCGCCAGTTTTGTGCAACTGGTAACGCCGCGCGGCGGAAATAAATTTCATGGTAATTTGTTTGCGTTCAACCGCAATTCTAAATTTACCGCCAATTCTTTTTTTAATAATGCCAATAATTTGGCGAGACCTTTTTTGAATCGAAACCAGTTTGGCGGAACCCTTAGCGGACCTGTTCCGCTCCCGGGGTTCAATGAAGGCGGTCCGGCTTTCGTCAAAAATAAAGCATTTTTCTTTTTTAACTATGAAGGTTTTCGTTTGGCTCAACAGGCTACGATTAACGGGTTAAATACTCTTCTGCCGGCAGCGCGGGACGGTAGTTTTACGTTTTCCACGACCGGCGGCACAAGAACTGTCAATGTTTTGACCGGACAAGGATTTACATCACAGATAACGCCTGTTCAGGGCGGCGTTCTATCGGTTGATCCGATCATTCAAGCGCGTTATCTGGCAAATTTACCGACTGCCGCAAACGGCGTGACAACCGGAACGAATTACACTCAAACTTTGAGTTTACTGCGTGCCGATCCTTTAATCAGGAATGCATATGCCGGACGGTTTGACGTAGATTTCAATGACCGCAATTCATTTAATGCCGTTTATAAGCGTAACAACGCCTCTGATGCGCGAACGGATCAGGCGGCAGGATTTTCACCGAATGCTTTCGTCACTCAGGGCGGACCGACAAACTTTTTTGCGGCTGCCTACCGGACAACTATTTCCGATAACTTTTCTAATGAAGTGCGTGGCGGTTTTCAAAAAAGCGAACCCTTCTTTCGTGAAAGCAATGTTCCGACAAATTATCTTATTTCAACCACCGGCGGTTTGGCTTTAACCAATCCTGAAGGTACTTTTCGTAGTCAGGGAAGAACTACAAAATACAGAAATATTCAGGATAATGCGGTTTATTCATGGGGCAATCATTCCCTGCGTTTCGGCGGCTCGGTTGATTTATACGGATTTCAATCGTTAAATTTTGCCGGAACAACTCCGACCTATACAATTGCGACAAGTGCAAACACTGCGATTGATCCGATTACCGCAACGCAGGTTTGTGGTAGTCAAACCTGTATCAATGCAACCGATTTAGCCAGACTTGTTAATCTGCGTTATTTTCTGGGAGGCATCGTCGGTGCTGCGGAAGTCACAACAAACATCATTGATCCGGCGACGGGCTACGGATTCGGTCCCTCCAATCAAAGATTAAATTATGAAATTTATTCAGCCTACGGCTCAGATCAATGGCGCGTCAATAAAAATCTAACGCTTAACTTCGGCTTGCGTTATGAATTGTTCACGCCGCTTAACAGTCCGCAGGCTCTTTATTTGGAGCCGGTTATCCAAAATAATGATTTAGCGGGCAGTATTCTTAATCCAAATGGATTTCTTGATATTGTCGGGACAAATTCAGGTGAGCGCGGTAATTTTTTCAATGCCGATAAAAACAATTTTGCGCCGAACTTTAGTTTCGCTTACTCACCGAATCTTGAAAATGGATTATTTTCAAAGCTGATCGGAAGATCCACGGTGATTCGCGGCGGTTTTAGTGTGAATTACTTTAATGATGAATATACCAAATCTTCAAGCACTCTCGCCGCAGGAAATGCCGGACTTGGAGCATTAAGAGTTCAAGGTCTCAGAGGAGCTTCGACGGTTTTGGCAACATCTTTGTCCTCACTTTCGGCTTTTGCTCCGTTGCCGACATTCAGCACGCCGCCGTCATTCACCGCGCCGCCGCGCAGCTTTTTGTTCAATAACCAGCAAGCCGGCTTGGTTAGCCAGGTTTTCGGTACTGACCCGAATATTCAGGTGCCGCGCGTTTACCAATGGAATATCGGAATTCAACGCGAAATCGGATTTAAAACGGTTGTTGAAGCAAGATACGTCGGAAACTTGAGCAACGATCTAATTCGAACGGTTGATTTCAACCAGGTAAACGTTAATAACAACGGTTTTTTGGCAGATGTTTATCGCGCTCAATCAAATCTGGCGATCGTTGATGCCGAAAGAACCCGATTAACAAATGAATGTCTGGCTGGCGGCGGAACCTCCGCGGCTTGTGCGACTCAGGTTAATACGGCGCGTCCGCGAACCGCCGCCTTTGTTCCGGCTCTTTCCGGACTCGGAAGTCAGCAA
>DATLOR010000126.1:0-3719 GCA_035536135.1 Pyrinomonadaceae bacterium
GAAAAATCCCGATACTTTGGCGGGCACGAAAATCTGGGGCGATGACGGTCGCGGCGCGGTCAGAAGTTTTATCTTTCAGGTGACGTGGCGATTTACGCGCTGTCCGCAGAAATTGATTATTACCGATCTGCGCTTTGAGCACCCGAAGTTCCCGAATTTTGAAGATTGGAAGGAAATCGAAGACCCGAAAGGCACGATCGACGGCAATAAGATTAAGGTCAAAGCGAAGGTTTTGAATCTGTCGGCGGAAACCAAATACGCCGATCTGAAGGTGTCGGAAACCTACAAGGGCGACAAATACAATTATGCGCGTCCGGACGAGCTTTTGCCCGAAGGCGAGATTTCTCTCCGGCTCGACGCGGGCGAGGAACGCGAGGTCGAACTTATCTGGGACTCGGAAGGTCAGGCATGGTTCGACGACGGTCGCCCGCATCTGTTTCACCGCATCAAAGCCGAACTCGCGGAAAACGGGCAGAAAAAAGACGAAAAGGAAAAATCGCTCAACATCGCGCCGAAACCGCTCGTGCTCGTTCACGGGATTTATTCCGATTACAAGATCTGGGAGCCGCTTTATCAAAATTTATTAACGGAAAATCACAGTTATCAATGGAAAGCCTACGCCGTCGGAGCCGATCCGCAGTACGGCGTGATGCAAATGGGCAAGTGGAACGGGAGCGACGCAAGTTTTAACTCCGTCTATGACAATGCCGATCAGCTTGCGAAATACGTCAAACACGCTCAGGAAGACGCAAACGCGTGGCACGTCGATCTCGTCGCGCATTCGACCGGCGGGCTGGTCGCCAGGCTTTATCTGCATAAATTGATGCCGAACGTTCCGGACGCGCGCCCGCAGGTCAAGCATCTCGTCATGCTCGGAACGCCGAATGGCGGTGTCGCCTGTGCCGATATCTTTGTCGGAAAGCTCGGGATGTTTAAAAACGACCAGCGTTCGTTACATGAGCTGACCAACGAGGAAATGCTTAATTTCAATAAATACGTCGTCAACACGGGCGGAACAAAACTTTCCGCGCTCGCGGGAAATTCCGTGCCGATCATTTGCGGCGGGCTTGAATGGAACGACGGTTTTACGACCGTCAAATCTGCGACCTACGGCATCGCCGACACCGGACAATCGAACGATCTCAACTGGCAGCTCGTCGACGGCAAAAATTTCGGTAATTTCGTCAAGCCGCATCTCGTCACGGGACCGAAGAAAACCTATCCGTATCCGGTCAAAAACGATCCCACCGACTGGAAACGCTGGCAGCTCAACAATCGCGATTATGATGTCAATATGGGCGGCGCGTCGTATCGCAATAACGAACTTTTGGAGCCCGGTCTGCGGCTTGAAAACACCTATGCGGCAGTCTTTTTTGAAAACACGGACGCGAAAAACCGGCGCGGTGGTCCGAACGCGGAAAATATCGAAAATTATTCGATTGCGCCGGACGAAGCAGGCGGGGAGCAGACTTTTTCCAAAGAGCTGAAGCTTGCGCCGAAGGAAACGGTCGAGATCGAAATGCCGGTCGAAGCCGCGCCGAATCTCGGCGTCACGTTTGCGGCAAGCAGCGCGGTTTCCGCTCAAATGTTTAATGATAAAGGCGTTCTGGTCAGCCGGAGTCTGAAGGACTCGCCGCTCGCGAAGGTCATATTTCGGACTTTGTTTACAAATTACGCGGTGACAAAATCCGTCTGGAAGCTGCGTCTGGAAAACACTTCGGATTTCGAGCAGACATTTTACGGTTTCAGCTGGTCCAACAAAGATGTGACGACGAAACCGCCGACTAAATAGGATTTTTTAAAAATATCAATTGATACATTTAACAAACGAAAAAACTCCGGCGTCAGTCTTGAAAACTGACGCTTTTTTAGTTTTTGGCAAGCGGGTGTTTGATCAGGCGCAGGATCTCTTCGTAACGCGCATCGTCGCGGAGCGCGTCGAATTGCGGATTGACAGCGAGCCAGACGATCCATGTATCGCGGATTTCGGCGGCATTCTTTAATAGCTCCAACGCCTTGTCTTTGTCGCCGAGCGAAATATAAACGGTTGCCAGCATATAGGGCGAAACATATTTTTCGTTTGAAATTTGCGCGAGATCGCTCAGAATTTCTTCGGCTTCGGCGTTTTTTCCGGCGGCGGCAAAGGCACTCGCAAGCCCGCACCGATACATCGGATTTTCGGGCGCGAGCTCAAAGCCTCTGCGGGCTTGTTCGATCGCTTCGTCAAATCGTCCGGCACGGCACAAAACCCAGCTGTAAGACAAGTTTGCAAACGGGTAAGCCGCGTTGGTTTCGATAATTTGCTGGTGAATTTTGATCGAATCCTCGAACCGCCGGCAATTAAAATAAACCCACGCCAGATTGTGCCAGAGAACAAGCAGTTTCGGTTCGATCGCGAGAGCCTTTTCAAGCTCGGCTAAGGCTTCTTCATAACGACAATTTTGGATGTAATAAGTTTCGAGCCAGAAATGCGCCAACACGGAATTCGGATTAATTTGCACGGCACGCTCGTAATTCTTGAATCCCCCTTGCCAGTCATAATCGGCATTCATTTTAGTGAATCCGAGCGCGGCATAGGCATCGGCAAGCGTCGGATCTGATCTAACGGCTTTTTCCGCCGCTTCTTTGGCGCGTTCGGTTCCTTCGGCAAACGGCATCAAACATTGAATGCCGAGATGAATGTAGTATTCGGCGATCGAAACATAGGCAAGCGCGTAATGCGGGTCGAGCGCAACGGCTTTTTCGTAAAATTGGATGGCTTTGGCAAAACCTTCGGCGGTCATCGAGTTCCAGTGAAAACGACCCTTCATAAAGGCTTCGAAGGCATGCGGATCATTCGTCCCGCGTTTGCGGATTATTTTTTCGTCTTCGTCCGAAAATTGCGGCAGGATCGATTTCGCGACTTTTTCCGAGATCGAATCTTCAAGCGCGAGCACGTCCGTGTATTTTTCGTCGAACGGGAAAGACCAGGCGGTTGCCGATTCGCGGACATTTAAAAGCTGCGCCGTGACGCGAATCCGGTCGCCGACGCGCCGGATCGTGCCGTCAACGACATATTCCGCGTCAAGCTGTCTACCCGCTTCAAACGGATCGATCTTTGCGTTGCCAAATGATAAAACAACGCTTGTCGGGCGAACGATGAATTTCCGAATATTCGAAAAACGCATGATCAGCGCGTCTGCCAGACCGACGCTTAAGAATTCGTCATCCGCATCCGCCGCGCCGATCAGTTTGAACGGCAGAACAGCAACGGTTTTTTTAGTTTCGGCTTTTGTTTCGGCGCGTTTCGGCTTGAGCGTCAAAAGTCCTCGATCGCGTTCATATAACCTGTCGAATCGCGCTTCGCCGCGAATCGAATCGAGCTTCGGTTCGGTTCCGAGCCATAAAAGCCAGTGATTTTTTTCGTCAATCGCTTTTTGGAGATAATAAAAAGTCTTGTCGGTTTCGCCGATCGCCAAATTCGTCATTGCCAGAAAATAAGTCCCGACATAAGTTTCGCGGGCGGTTTCTTCCATGTTTTTGACAATCTCGCGGGCTTCGTCCAAATGTCCGCCCGCGACCAGCGCAAAACATAAAACGTAAACCGGAAGCGGCGCGTTCGACATCATTTCAACCGCTTTCCGGCTCAATTCGAGAGCTTCTTCGAATTTTCCCAATTGAAGGAAAACATTGGCGAGCTGAAGATAGCCCTGCGGAAAATTCGGGTCGAGTTCGATGAT
>DATLOR010000127.1:0-23270 GCA_035536135.1 Pyrinomonadaceae bacterium
AGACAATTCGGTGCGGCAGACGTGATGAAGTTGGAAGAAATTTCAATGCCCGCGCCCGATGAAAATCAGGTTCTTGTGCGGATCAAAGCCGCCGGAGTTAATCCGGTTGATACGTATATTCGTTCGGGAACTTACGCGCAGAAACCAAGTTTGCCATATACGCCGGGCAAAGACGGCGCGGGAATCGTCGAAAAAATCGGCGCGAATGTTACGAAATTCAAAGTCGGTGACAGAGTTTTGACCGCCGACGCGGGTTCGGGAACTTATGCCGAGTTTGCCGTGTTTGATGAAAAACATCTCATTAAACTGCCGGAAAACGTGTCGTTTGAACAGGGCGCGGGCGTTTTTGTTCCGTATGCGACCGCTTATCGCGCATTGTTTCAAAAAGCGCAGGGCAAAGCGGGCGAAACCGTGCTGGTTCACGGCGCGTCGGGCGGAGTCGGCGTCGCGGCGATTCAATGGGCAAAAAACGCGGGGCTTAAAGTCATCGGCACGGCGAGCTCGGATGAAGGAAAAAAACTCGTCAAAGAACAAGGCGCGGATTTTGTGGTTGATCATTCCGCCGCGAATTATTTAAGTGAAATCCTGGAAATCACCGGCGGCAAAGGCGTTGAGATAATCTTGGAGATGCTCGCGAACGTCAATCTGCAAAAGGATTTCGATGTTCTGGCGCGTTTCGGGCGCGTTTCGATCATCGGCAATCGCGGAAGTCTGGAATTTAACCCGCGGGCGATCATGGGCAAAGATGCGAGCGTTTTTGGACTCGCGCTTTTCAATGCTCCCGACGCGGAAATGAACGAAATTCACACGGCGATTTACGACGGGCTGAGCAAAGGCTTTCTCAAACCGATCGTCGGTAAAACTTTTCCGCTCGAAAATTCGGTCGACGCGCACCGCGCCGTGATCGAAGAAAAAGCGTTCGGGAAAATCGTTTTGTCAATTTAGCGATTCACAGAAGAATTTCAATCCGAAATCCGCAATCTAAAATCCAAAACGGCTTGGCACGGTCATTGCTTTTCGTAATATCCGACCGAAGAATGTATCGAATTCATTCTAAAATTATCAAAAAAAGGGAAGGAATATTATGAACGCAATTGAATTATTAAAAGCAGATCACGACAAAGTTTCACGGCTATTTCAAAAGGTAAAAGCGACGGAAGAAGGCGACCACAAAGAATTGTTCAAGCAAATCCAGGAGGAGCTTGAAATTCACACCCATATCGAAGAAACGATTTTCTATCCGAAAATGAAAGAAAACTCGGAACTCGAAGATTTGGTTCTCGAAGGCATCGAGGAACATCATCAGGTGAAAATGTTTCTGCGCGAATTAGATTCTTTAAGCGATGACAGCGAAAAATTCGAGCCGAAATTAAAGGTTCTGATGGAAGACGTCACGCATCACGTGCAGGAAGAAGAAGGCGAAATGTTTCCGATGATCGAGGAACTTTTCGACGAAGAGACACTGCAGGAACTCGGCGCGGAAATGGAAGAAGAAAAGGAAAGCTTTAAGAAAACCTTAGCCGCCGGCGCCGGCAAATAAGCAGGAAGAAAAACATAAAAAGAGACGGTGAAAGTTTGATTTTCATCGTCTCTTTTTTTAGTTTCGTTTTTTCAATCTTGTAAATTTACGTTCGAAAATGTTATAAAAATCTGCCCGACCATCATTATGAAAAAAGCCGAAGAATACGCCGACATCATTATGCGCGACGAGCGCGAAAAAATCGTTTCAGAAACCCCGACCATTTACGAAACCGATAAGATCGAACGAATTTACGAATTTTCAGACGGCGCCGTCGTCAAATACGAATGGCAAAACACGCCCGACGGCAGAACTTCAGCAAGCGGCGAATTCAATCACCGTTTTACTTTGACCGCGTTGCCCGATCCTAATCCGAACGGCTTCAAAAAGGGGATTATCAAGGTGATAAATTACCCGCGCTCTTAAAATCAAGACTTTTTACCGCGTTCCGTAACGCCTAAAAGCCGTGCCGGAAAGGTCGCAAAATTTTCGATTTCGACTTGATATTGTTTGCTTTTCTTGTCCTGTTTCCAACGGATCTGGGCGGCGGCGATGTATGTTCCTTCGCCTTTGCCGGTGCTCTCGTCGATCGTTAATTCGATCACGCCGAACGGATAATCGAGCGAACGATAACCGCCGCGGTATTCGGCAAATTGCGTCCAGCGTTCAAAAACGATAAAAATTTTGCGCTGTCCGTTCTCGACTCTTTCACGCACGACGTTGATCGGAATCCCGAGATTGGCACCGACCGAAAATCTGCCGAGTTCCTGTTTTTTGATCAATTTCAAAACATCGTCCTGTCCGCCCGACTGCAATGTATTTAAATATTCCGCTGCCGACGAATCGGACGTCGTTCCGTCAATCGTGAGCGTAAATGTGCGCGTCACGCTTCTCGTATTGAACCCGGTGCCGTAGCTTAAAACCGTTCCCGTATAGGTTCTCTTACCTTGGGCGTTTACTGTCGACGGGCTGCCCGCCGCCAAAAAAACTAAAAACAAAAGTCCGAAAAACACGTAAAATCTTTTCATGATTTACTCCTCTTTCCGTAAATAAATAAAACTACTTACTGTACGATGAAAACGAAGCTCTCTTTGTTCGCCGCGTTATACAAACCGGATCAAGCTTGCTCGGATTTTCTTTTTTCCTTAAATTCCTCAAGTGCTTCAAAAACCTGAAGCGCATATTTTACATTCCCGAACGGCGCGGACACCTGAACGCCCTGAATGATGTCACGGACTTCTAAAAGCGATTCGCGGGCAATCGCAATGCCTTCTTCGCGGGCTTCTTCCTTGCCTTTATCGGAAGCGATCCGCATTCGTTCCAGGATGTCCGCGGTGACGTTCACGCCCGGAACTTCATTATGCAGAAATTCAGCATTTCTAAAACTAACGAGAGGCCAGATCCCTGCAATGATCGGGATCCGAACATGCGAAACTTTGTCTAAAAATTTGCGCAGCTGCTCCGTGTCAAAGACCGGCTGCGTAATTGCATATTCGGCACCGGCTTCGACCTTCCATTCAAAACGCTTGATTTCTTCGTCGAGATTGACCGCCCCCGGATTTACGCCGACCCCGATCGTGAAAGTGGTCGGTTTGCCGATCGGATTGTTGCCGAGATCGAGCCCGTGATTCAGCTTGTTGACCATATTGGTCAATCCGATCGAATCGATATCAAAAACGGCAGTTGCATCCGGGTAAGGTCCCATTTTCGGGGGATCGCCCGTGATAATTAAAAGATTCCGCAAATCGAGAGCCGCCGCGCCGAGCAGGTCGGACATCATTCCGAGCAGATTGCGGTCGCGGCAGCAGTAGTGCAGAACCGCTTCGATGCCGATTTCGCGTTCGATCAAAACAGAAGTCGCCTGTGCGGACATTCTGGTTTGCGCCCGCGGTCCGTCGGGTACATTGACCGCATCGACGCCCGCATCTTTCAAAAGTCTGATCGACTGGAGAGTTTTTTCCGCGTCGCAGCCTTTCGGGGGAAGAACTTCAACCGATGTCACGAATTTTCCGGCGGCAATCTTACTGCCCCAGTTCGAGCGTTCGGCAAGAGGCATAACCTGAACGTCGTGAGGCGTTAATTCTTCGACCGTGGCGGGTTGTTTGACGAAAACCTGGGCAGTTTGACGAGGGCTGACCGAGCGAATCGCGTCCGCCAGAAGCTTGATATGCGCCGGAGTCGTGCCGCAGCAGCCGCCGATAAAGCTTGCGCCGACCTGTATAAAGCGGCGCGAAAATTCCGCCATATATTCGGGCGAGCACATATACATTTGCCGTCCCTGCACGTCGCGCGGCAGTCCGGCGTTCGGCTGTGCGGAAAGTTTTTTGGTCGTCACTTCGCGCATTTTCTCAAGCGCCGTTAAAAAGAGCGCGGGTCCGACACTGCAATTGAGACCGATCACGTCGGCGCCCCAATCTTCGAGGCGTTTTGTAAATATCTCAGGCGTTGCGCCGAAAACCGTGTTGCCGTCCATCTGAATCGCGATCTGCGTGATGATCGGCAGATCGGAAATCTCCTTGACCGCTTTGATCGCCTGCTGAATTTCCGAGAGATCCGAAAAAGTTTCCAGAACAAAAAGATCGATCCCGCCTTCGAGCAGGACTTCGGCTTGCTGGCGAAACATCGCTTTTGCTTCGTCAAACGAAGTCGGTCCGTAAGGCTCGATTCTGAGCCCCAAAGGTCCGATCGTTCCCGCGACAAAAACTCTGTCTCCGGCGGCTTCGCGGGCGATTTTGACGGCGGAAAGATTGATCTCGCGAAGCTGGGAATCCAAGCCGAACTGTTGGAGTTTATTGTAATTTGCGCTAAAGGTATTGGTTTGAATGATTTCCGCGCCCGCTTTGACATATTCCTCGTGAACTTCGCGCACGAGGTCTTTGTTGGAAAGGTTCAGTTCATCATAAGAACGGTTGATATAAATGCCTTTTTCATAAAGGCGCGTGCCCATCGCACCGTCAAAAACGTAAATGCCGTCGGATTCTAAAAGTTCTCGAAAGTCTCGCATATATTGATTTTGGATCTTAAATTTTGGATTTCGGATTATTTGATATCAGGAAAAAGAAGTTTTTAGTTACTTTCAACTCCAATCCAAAATCCAAAATCGCCAATCTAAAATTAAAGAGTCCCGCTAAACAGCGAGACTCTTTAAAATATTTGTCTTGTTAGCTGTTTAGCGGCTTATTTTACGTGGTCGCAAGTCGCATTAACTCACCACGAAAGTTAAATTAGATTCTGCGATTTTGCAGGGAAACTGTCAAGCATAGAGCATTTTATTACTGTGGCTCACTTGTCTCGTCATCATCGTCATTTTCATCTTTTTCGACCATAAAATAGTAAGCTCCTGCTTGTTCCGGCGTTATTTTCGCTCCAAATTTGTCGGCAACATAAGCCAAAACAGGGTCGGTTTTCTTTGCTAAACCGAGGGCGGAAGGCTGCAAAATTTCATCGGGAATAACGCCTGTGTTTTCTAATCTTGAGCCGTCGCGCATGATGACATCGGCAATCGTGACGCTCATTCCAACCCGAATAAAAGCGGCGAATGCAAATGCGCTGATAATGCTTTGAAACGGTACGGTAATACTCGTCATGACGCTTCCGCTGCTGATGTCGCCGTAAATTCTGGCACGTTTTTCAAGCTGTAGAACTCGCGCTGTGATCTCTGCCGCTGAAGCCGAATTACTGTCAACCAAAATGGCGAGTTCGCCTTTATATTGTTTATCACCAACAGGTTTTGTAAGTCTCGTGTCAATTTTTTTTCGGGTAACTAAATCGGCAATTTTGATTTCGCGTTCGAAAAAATGACTCAGTAAATATTGTTCAATCGTGACAAAGCCCCCGCTGTTGCCGCGCAGATCCAAAATAAATTTCGGGTATTTGGCGGCTTGTTTCATCATTTTATCGATGTCATTTTTTTCAACGACAAACGAAAAAAGTTTGCAGGCGATAGTTTCCTGGCTAATTTCCTGACATTTGAAAGGTTCGTATTTTTTCTTTTCTTTGCGGGACTTTTGCTCGGCACGAAATTCTTTTTCGGTCATTGTTTTTGCCTTCACGGTCAGCGATTGTTCAGTTCCGGCAGGCTTACGGATTTTCAGATCAAGCGTATCTGCCGGATCAAGTTTGTATAAAACGTAAGTCATTTTCCATAAATCGCGCCGGTTCGGTTTAAATTTCCCAAGCAAAACAATTTGATCGCCGACTTCAATGCCCTGATTGTGGGCATCGCTGTCTTTTTTTACGGATGTGACAAAACATTCGTCGCCGATCATCTGCATTCCGAAGCCGTATTGAAAATAATCCGTTCTGGGCGGCAAGATCATTCGCGTGTGCGAATCGTTGAAATCCATCAAAACCTGCACTAAAACACGATACATTTGCCAGTTGTATTGAAGCGTTTTGACACGGGCTTTGGCGGTTTCAATGCGCGATTTGAGATCAACGTCGTGAAACTTCGGATCGTAATAATATTCTTTGAGAATTTTTTCCATTTCATCAAGAATGCTGAGCGAATATTCACGTGCTTGTTTTGACTCAGAATTTAGTTTTACAGATTGTTCTTTATTTTGAGCCGGAACGGTCAAAAAAGAAGCAAAGACAAGAAAAAAAAGAAGCGGATTTATTAAAATTCGGAATAAAAATATTTGTCTGTTCATGAAATATCAATTATGAAGTTAGATTTTGATAAAGGAAAAGTATCACATTTCAAGGCGTAATTTCAACAATTTTATTTTGCCACGTTCCCGAGCGTTTCATCAAGCCAGTTATTGACCGTCGGGACGAAGAATTCGACCGTCGGAATATGACCGCCGTCGTAAAGGACGATTTTTTTCGGCTCGCGCAGGAGCTTGAACAGCGGTTTTGCGTCCGTATTGAGCGGAAAAGTTTCGTCGTAGCGTCCGTTGATGACGAGTTTTTGCGTTTTGATCTGCGAGGCGAATTTGATCGGCGAAGTTTCGGCAATCCGCGTGCGGAAATCTTTTTCAAGTCCGGCGCTTTCAAAAACCAGAGTTTTATAACGCGTTTCGATCGCCGTCAGCACGAGCCCGACATTTGCGCCGTTCGAGATTCCCAAAAAACCGATCTTATCTTTGTTCAAATCATCGCGGGTTTCCAGGTAATCAACGCCGCGCCGCAGATCCGTGATCCAGTTGACCATCTGTTTGCGGAATTCGACCGTTGAATTATCGGGCAAAGCGTAACCGTTCGGAAACGGTCGCTGAACGTAGCCCTTGAGCACGACCGCGAAAACGGCGCGTCCCGATTTGATAAAAGGCGTCACGAACATCTCGATCGAATCGGGCAAACTGCGCAGCCCGCGCACGACATCGCCCGGCGGAACATAATGCAGAACCTGCAGCGGTCGCGGATAATTTTTCGGCAGATAAAGATAAGCGATCGCCTGTTCGCCGCCTTCGCCCGTAAAAGTTATCTTTTCACGCGTCCACGCGTCGGTTTCGGTTATTTCGATAATTTTCGAATTCAAAGGCTTTTTGTCATATTCGTAATGCGTCAGCCAAGTTTTAAAATCCGCGTCCGACGAAGGTTTGTAGTCGGGCGTTTCGGCAGGGGGAATTTTTTCCGCGCCCTGATCGTTGACGAAATTCGTGTTCAAAACGCAGCGAAAACCGATGCGGTTTTCAAAATACAAACCCGGATATTCGCCGTGATCGCCGAACGAATAAGCCAGATCGTTCCACGCGCCGCCGCTCGTAATAAAGCCTTCGGAGCTTTCGTTCAAATTCCATTCGGAAACATTTCCCGCCATATTGAACGCGCCGAACGGGCTCATTCCAAACTCGTTACTTGCAACGGCAACCGTTCCGATCCCGCGAAAATTGGCGCGGTTGTCGGTCGTTTCGCCCTGCCTGATAAATCCCCACGGCATCGCGTTATAACGCGGGTCGAACGTGCCGTCGCGGGCGGCTTTTTCCCATTGAAAGATCGTCGGCAAAGATTTTCCGCGAAACTCGGCATAAGCCGCCGCTTCATACCACGTAATATCGGTCACGGGAAAATCGTCCTTGCCTTCGGGAAAAGTCTGATTTGTCCACGAGCGCGGCGCGGGCAAACCCGTCTTGTCCTTAAATAGCTGTAAAGCTTCTTCAAGCGGAATCGTTTTGCCGTCGCGGGTGATCGGCACTTTCCAGAATTCTTTTTTCCAGTAGCCGCCCGAAGCCACAAATTCTTTAAATTCGGCGTTGGAAACTTCGTATTTATCGATAAAATAATCGTCGAGACGAACTTTTTTTTCGGTCGAGCGCGACCAGTTGACCAGCGAATAATCACCTGCCGGGACAAAAGCCATTTTCGGCGGAGTTTTGTCTTTTTCAATCAGTTTGGCTTCAATATTTAATGGCGGCGTTTCGATAAACGAGCCGCCGATCCGCGGGAGCGTGCCGGAAATTGTTCGTTCGAGCGGCGCAAAACCATCTTTTTCGACCTGCAAAATATAGTTTCCGCGGGCAATCCGAAGCTCATTGAGCGGAGTTTCACCGACAAATTTCCGTTCGGGAAATTTTCCGTCTTTATCAGTCTGAAACCGGCGAAGATAAACTTTTGCGCCGTTTGGTTCGGAATTAACAGAAAGCGTGTCGGAAATTGTCGGCAGAATTTTCGCCAGCGTTTCATCATTCGGCAAAACTGCGGCAACATCGGTTGCCAGATCGTAAGCCTCGAAATTCTTTTCCGCTTTGGCTAATTCCTCAACCTTTTTCAGATTTTCACGCGCCTGATTAAACCGGTAATTTTTCCACCCGAAAAAAGCGCCGACCGCCAAAACTCCGATGACCAAACCGTAAACAACAAATCTTTTCCAATTGGTTCTGGCGGAAAGTTTATGCGGCTGTATGGTTGTATGAACCGCCATTGTCGGATGTTCGGAAAGAAACTGCGTCAGCGTTTCGTGAATTTCCTTATCGCTTGCACCGGTTGTCGCGTGAATCTGGAGCTGCTCGGCAAATTCCATTTCCTGCTTCAAATGACGCAGATCAGAAATCATTTCCCGCGCAGTTTGATACCGATTTTCGGGTTCTTTCTGCAAAGCTTTTTCGAGAATTTTTCCAAGTTCAACGGGAACCTCTTCCTGTTTTTCGGGTTCTTTGTAAAGAATCGCAGCGAGTTTTTCGACCGAGTTTTCGCCCGTGAAAGGCGTTTTGCCGAAAAGCATTTCGTATAAACAGATGCCCAAGCTCCAAAGATCGCTGCGCGTGTCGATCTCCTGCCCGCGAATCTGTTCGGGCGACATATACTGCACGGTGCCCATGATCATTCCGGGTTGGCTGAGGATCGTTTTAAAGCTCGATTCGCTCTCCGCCGAATCGAAAACAAGCCGTTTTGCGAGTCCGAAATCGAGCACTTTAATTTGATTATTTGTTGAAATGATGATGTTTGCGGGTTTGATGTCGCGGTGAACGATGTTCCGCGCGTGCGCTTCGGTCAAGGCGTCGGCAACCTGAATTGCAATGTCGAGCGCGTCGAGCGGTTTCAGATTTCCGGCTTTTATTTTCGCCGAAAGCGTTTCGCCTTCGACGTACTGCATCACGATAAAGCTCAAGCCCTTTTCCTCGCCGATCTCGTGCGTCGTGCAGATATGCGGATGTTCGAGTGCGGCGGCGGCTTGCGCTTCGCGCAAAAAACGGCGGTTGGCGCTCGCGTCGATCTCCGAATTCGACGGCAGGATCTTGAGCGCGACAAGGCGGTTCAGGCGTAAATCCTTCGCCAGATAAACCTCGCCCATTCCGCCCGCGCCGAGAATTCGGATGATTTCGAACGAGCCGAGCCTTTCGCCCGCTTTAAGCTTCGGCTGTCCGCCGCCGATCGCCGCCAGACCGATCTTCGGCGAATCGATAAAACTGTCCTCTTCATTGCTGGCGTCTAATAAATTTTCGATCTCGCGGCGCAATTCCGCGTCGCCGGCGCATTTTTCGTTCAAAAACGCGCTTCTTTCTTCCGCGCTTTTTTCCAAAGCCAGATGAAAGATCTTACTGATTTCGCGCCACTTTTCCTGATTCATTAAATTTGCGTTTTCAGCCACGCCCGCGCCAGATTCCAATCCCGCAAAACCGTATTGACGTGAACGCCCAAAATCTCGGCAATCTCTTCGTGATTTAGTCCGCCGAAAAATTTCAGTTCGACGACACGACTGCGGCGCGGGTCAATTTTTGCCAGTTCTTCCAATGCTTCGTCGAGTGCAATGACCGCCGAAGGTCTTTCTTTAACAAAAATAAAGGCATCGTCGAGAGAAATTTTTTCCGCCGCGCCGCCGCGTTTTTCGGCTGAATGACCGCGCGCGTAATCAACCAGAATCCGCCGCATCAGATTTGCCGCCATCGCAAAAAAATGCGTGCGGTTTTGCCACGCCGTTTCCTGTTCGACGAGCCGCAGAAACGCTTCGTGAACGAGGGCGGTCGGCTGCAGAGTATGTTCGTCGCGCTCGCTCCGCAAATAATGCGCGGCTAATTTTCGAAGCTCGGCGTAAACAAGCGGAATCAGCGCGTCAACCGCCTGACGATTTCCGGCGTTCAAACTTTGAAGAAGCCGCGTCACTTCCTTCTCCTGCGTTTCCGGTTCGGGAATTTTTTCGCTCATTTTTACTGATTGGATTCAAGCGTATTTTAGATTTTGGATTTTGGATTGATTTCGCTGATGAACTTATGCATTACTCTTTGAATCGAGTCTTGAGCGAAAATATTTCGTTAAAGAATCGCCTTTCTTAAGGCATCAGCAAATCCAAAATCCAAAATCTAAAATCCAAAATCGAACTGATTTTATCGCTATTCAAAAAAAAATCAAATTTTTTTTATGTTTGTTGTGGTTTTTGCCGAAAAACTTCGCGTTATGGGGCAGAGAGAAATTTTTACCAACGAAAAACAGGAGAAAAAGAAAATGTTTGCCCCCTTCGAAACAAACAAAAACACGATTTTAACGCGTATCGCCAAAGGCGATGAAACCGCCGTCAATGACTGCATCAAGCAATACGGTAATTTGATCTGGGCTCTGGCAAAGAAATTAACGCCGAACCGCGAAGATGCCGAAGACGCGGTGCAGGAAATTTTTCTGGAAATCTGGCAAAACGCGCATCGCTATGATTCGGGCAAAGCCTCGGAATCAACATTCATCACGATCATTGCCCGCCGCCGTCTGATCGACCGTCTGCGGAAAATTTACCGCCGTCCCGCCGTTCAGTCGATCGAAGATACTTTTGAAACCGCGCCGAATGTTTTTGAAGCGCAGTTAGCGACAAAAATCCAGGCAAACAAGGCGGTCGAAGCGATGAAAGATTTGCGCGCCGAACAGCGCGAAATGATGATGCTCAACATTTACGACGGAATGTCGCACGGCGAAATTTCCGAAAGCCTCAATATTCCGCTCGGAACCGTCAAAACTCACATTCGCCGCGGTTTCAAAAGAGTCCGCGAAACTCTCAGCCGCAATAAATTCACGAAAGAAAGTTTTGCAAGTATTTAATTTAGCGTCAATTCTGCATAAGACTGGAGCGCAGGCGGCTTGCCTGCAGCGGCGCGAAACGACGTAAAAATGCTTCGATAACTTAAATTTTTTAAGTTATCGAAGCATTTTTAGCGTTTTTGCAAACGCTTGCACGCGAGGGCGCGTGCGCTCCAGTCAATAAAATTCTTATTCCGCGCCTCACGTTATTTAATAACCGACACTTAAAAATCTGTGACAGCCCTCATTCTCAGCTTGCCACTCGCCATTTTCAGCGTGTCAGCTGGCATTTCAGCTGTGTCAGGTGTCATTTCAGCGCGTCAGGTCATATTTCAGCACAAATTTTTTGAGATTTGTGAATCTGCCAAACAAATTTGTCCGAAAGATAGGCATTGAAACGGCGAAAGTTTTTTGCCGTGAGAGACACCCGAATATTACAAGGAGTTTAGAAGATGATTAAAAAATTATTAGTTGGATTATTAAATTTATCGCTCGCTGCCGTGCCGGTTCTGGCTTCAAGCCATTCGGAAGCGCCGCTCATCGCGCGCGATCGTTTTGCCGATAATACCGATACTTACGCTTTTCGCAGTATCGAACCGGGACGCGAAGGCTTTGTCACGCTGATCGCCAATTATATCCCGTTTCAACAGCCGTCGGGCGGACCGCATTTCTTCCGTTTCGACGATACCGTTCGCTACGAGTTCAAGATCGATAACACGGGCGATGGCGTGGAAGATATCGTTTATCAGCTCGAATTTTTTACCAAGGTCAAAAACGGCGACACCGTTCTCGGTCAGGGCGCGGTTAATCAGGATGTCGTTATCAATGCTTTGAACGACCCCGATTACAACGAGCCGCAAACCTATTGGGTGCGCCGCATTGCCGGAAAGGAAAACGAAGTCCTCGGCGGCGGATTTGTCGTGCCGCCCGCGAATATCGGTCCGAAAGTGACGCCGAATTACGAGGAAAATCTCGGCAGGAAAGCGATCTACGATTTGAACAACGGAAGCGGTCGCGTTTTTGCCGGACAGCGCGACGAAGGTTTTTATATCGATGTCGGCGGCGTTTTCGACGGTTTGAATCTGAAATCGGTCGGTTTTAACGGCGGTTACGATTACACGAAAGGCAACAATATCAGCACGATCGCGCTCGAAGTGCCGATCAAAGACCTGACGAGTTCGGGCAAAACGCCGAAAAGCCCGACCGACAAAGATGCCGTCGTCGGCGTTTGGGCAACGGCGAGCCGCCAGGCAACGACCGTGATCAACGCTGATGGCTCGCGCAAACGTGACGGCGAATGGCGGCAGATTTCGCGGCTCGGAAATCCGCTCGTTAATGAAGTCGTCATTCCTTTGAAATTAAAGGACGCGTTCAACAGCCTATCGCCGAAAGACGATGCGGTTGCCGCGCCGTTCGTGCTCGACCCCGAATTGGCGAAATTGATGAAAGCAGTTTTCGGGATCAGTATTCCGGCGGCTCCGCGCAATGATCTGGTGCAGATTTTCGCGACCGGAATTCCGGTCAATCCCGTAACGGGACCGAATTACACGACGTTTCTTTCGGACGGCAAACCGCACGAATACCTGCGCCTGAATGTCGCGATTCCGGTGACGCCGTTTGAGAAGATCAATCGGCTCGGATTACTCGGCGGAGATGT
The DNA here is from genome assembly GCA_035536135.1 of Pyrinomonadaceae bacterium. Taxonomy (GTDB): domain Bacteria; phylum Acidobacteriota; class Blastocatellia; order Pyrinomonadales; family Pyrinomonadaceae; genus JAFDVJ01. The sequence continues at coordinate 12,621 of DATLOR010000127.1, forward strand.
CGCGGGTTTCCCGAACGGTCGCCGCGTGCAGGACGACGTGACGGACATCGCACTTCGCGCCGTTGCGGGCGGAACGCCGTTCACGCCTGAAACAAACATCGCACCGAACAACACGCTCGGCGACGGTGTCAGCGAAAACGACGTGCCGTTTCTTAATCGTTTCCCGTATCTCGCGCCGCCGAACGCGGGCAATACGCCGAACTAAATAAAAGTGAAAAAGGCTAAAAGTGAAAAAGTTAGGTTGAATATTTCAGCCTAACTATTTCACTTTTTTACGTTTCCACTTTTTCACTTTTTTACTCTGCCGCGCCTGAGCTCAGTTTGCCGTTGAATTCGTATCTTGCTTTTTTGCCGTCAATTTCAAGATGCCAGTGCGTAAAATTCGAATAGTCGTCGCAGCCGTTGCCGCGTCCCTGAAAGACGAGAAAATATGTTGTCGGTTTGATAATCCCAGCGCGGAAAACGCCGGTTCCGCTTTGAACATTGCCTTTGAAGCGAAATTCTTTGTATAAACTAACGCCTAAACCCGTGTCTTTCGTGTCGTGAATATCAACCTTGAACTGTACCATCTGCGTCGGCATCGGCAGGACGAGCGTTCCTGATTTTCCGCCCGGTGTTTTAACGGTGAATTTCCACGATTTGTTTGTAAATTCATTGACCAGATCGAGCGGCGTGCCCCAAACCCACGAATCGCTTTCCATTTCTTTTTGGATATCAACTAAACCTTTGATCGAATCGAAACCGGCTTCGGTCAGATAAAGATCGGTTTTCGGGTCAAATTTCATCTCGCCCAAAAGCCCGAGAATATATGCGTCCGGCTTTCTTGTCGAAATCATATATGTTCCGGCTTCGACGCAGCACGCGCAGGCAAGCGCATTATTTGCGAAAGACATCAGACAAACGACCGCAAAAAATGTTACAAACAAACGTTTCATCAATATTGTCCTCTAATCAATTTCTAAATTACGTATTTAAGACGAAAGAATAATTATTTTTGCTGACAGCGCGGACAAAAATATGTCGAGCGTGTGCCCTGCACGATGCGTTTGATCGGGGTTTTGCAATTAGCGCACGGCTCTTTTTCGCGGTCATAAACGCGCCAGTGATTTTCGAAGCCGCCGCCGTAATAACTGCCGTCGATATTTTCGGGATTGACGTTTAAGGTCGAGCCGTGCGCGATCGATTCGGCTAAAACATCGCGGATCTTTTCGAACAAAACATTTGCCTTGCGCGCCGAAACTTCATTTGCGGCAATTTGCGGATTAACGCGCGCCAAAAACAACGCTTCCGACGCGTAAATATTTCCCAAACCGAGGACTTTTGTTTGGTCGAGCAGGAATTCCTTGATGTTTTTCTTCGAAGTTTTCAAAACGCCGCGGAAATATTTCGCATTGAAATCGTCGGAAAAAGGCTCGGGCGCGAGTTTTTTCAGCTCTTTCGATTCGAACAAATTGGCGGTTTCGACGATTTTCATAAAACCGAAATGGCGCTGGTCTTGAAAGATCAGCCGCATTTCATCTTCGAAATAAAAAATCGCGTGCGTATATTTCGGCAATTCACGCTCAACCGGCAAAAGCATAAAACGTCCGGACATCCGCAAATGCGCGATCAAAGTTTCGGCGTTATCCAGATCAAACAGGATATGTTTGCCGCGCCGGTGGACGCGCATTATTGTCGCCTCTTTTAATCTTCCGGCAAATTCGGCGGGCGGATTTTCGGGCGCAAGCCGCTCGCGCGTTAACTCGGCGACGATGATTTTGCGACCTTTAACTAAGGAATCTAGGGATTTTACGACAAGTTCGACTTCAGGTAATTCGGGCATATTTCAATTTTGGATTTTAGATTTTGGATTTTGGATTGATTCAAACTGAAAATTGTTTGATTGGTTTCTGGTTCGTAATGCATCAGCAAATCCCAAATCCGAAATCCCAAATCCCAAATCGCTAAACTTTAGTGTAATCGGTCAAAGATGTTTTATCACCCAAAACCGCGCCGTCCGAAACCGTCGCGCTTTTACCGATATAGCAGCTGCGACCGATCACCGCATTTTTGACTTCCGCGCCGCTCGAGATCCGCGTGTGCGACCAGACGACCGAATTTTCGATCACGGCTTTTTCCTCGATCAAAACGCCTCTGCCGATCACGGAATTGATGATTCGCGCCCCCGGTTTGATGATGCATTCTTCCGCGACGATCGAAGTTTTATCAACCACCGCCGTGTGCGAAATTTCGGTGTTGTCGGATTTTTCAAGCTCAAAGCCCTTGATTTTACCGCTTAGAAAATCGTGATGTCCTTGCAAATAACTCTGCGGATTACCGATATCGCGCCAGTAATTATCGCGCAAAATATAGGCGTAAAACGGCATTTGCTTGTTTAGCAGATCGGGAAAAACATTGTATTCGAACGAATAATTTTCGCCCTTCGGAATCAGATCCAAAACTTCGGGTTCGAGAATGTAAATTCCCGCGTTGATCGTGTTGACCGTGAGTTCATCGAGCTCTTCGGGTTTCGGTTTTTCACGAAAACGCAGAACTTTTCCGTTCCCATCGGTTTCGACCAAACCGTAAGCCGAAGGATTTTCGACCGGTGCGAGCACGATCGTTGCCGCCGCCTGTTTCGATTTATGAAATTCGACGACCCGGGCAATATCCAGATCGGTCAGAATATCGCCGTTCAGCACAACGGTCGTTTCACGAATATCGCTTGCTGCGAATTTATACGCGCCGCCCGTTCCCATCGGATGCGGTTCGGTGATACACCGAAGATTGACGCCGTAGTCCGAGCCGTCGCCCAAAATTAACTCGATCTTATCGGGCTGATAACTCAAAGACAGCGTGATCTCTTCAATTCCGGCGCGCTGCAGGATCTTGATTTGATAAAGCAGAAACGGCTGATTTAAAAAAGGCACGATCGGTTTCGGCGTGTAAACCGTCAGCGGTCGAAGCCGCGTTCCTTTGCCTCCGGCTAAAATTAGTGCTTGCATACGTTTGAAACTTTTCGAAGCGAAAATACAGATTAAATTTTAAATAAATTGAGGTCAAAAGGCTAAAGCGGAAATTTTTTGCCACGGAAAATGCCAAACATTACAAAAATTGTTAAAAATTGTTGACATATTTTGTGAAGACGTGATAGCTTAAGTTATGTGGATGAACAAACATTTTCATCTGCTATTTTTGTCCCATCTAACTGGCGGTGGCTCGCAATTTCAAGTCAAAATTTAGATTTTCTGCATCATTCTAATTCACAATGAGTTTCGATAAAGTAAAAGCTATGCGAAATGCCGAGCGATTTCTTTCGCAGGGTAAAATTCGTGCCGCAATAGGCGAATACAAAAGAATTGTCGAAAACGACCCGAAAGATTACAGCACGCTCAATACTTTGGGCGATCTGTATATCAAAAACAGCGAGTCGGATGAAGCCGTCGGCTGTTACACAAAGGTCGCCGAACATTTCAGCAAGCAGGGATTTGCTCAAAAAGCGATTGCCATTTACAACAAAATTTCGCGCATCAATCCCAATTCATCGGACGTTTCGGCAAAACTGGCGAAGCTTTATCAATTAAAAGGTTCGTTTGCCGAAGCGCGTTCGCATTATGTCCAGCTTGCCGAACAGTATCAGCGCAAAGGACAAAAAACCGAAGCGCTTGAAATCTGGAAGCAGATTGCCGAGCTCGATCCCTCGAATACCGAGGTTTATCTGAAGATCGCGGAATTTTGCTGGCAGGACGGAAACAAGGACGAAGCGGCAAAGGCTTTTACCGAAGCCGGGATCAGATTGGCGAGCCAAAATCAGCTTGAATCGGCGTTAACGGCATTTTCGAGAGCGTTGGAAATTCGGCAATACGATTTGAATGCCTTGAACGGTTTTGTTAATGTCCAGGTCAAACTCGGTTACGCCGACGAAGCGGCGAAAGCGCTTGAGAATATTCTCGAAAAACAGCCGTATAACCGCGAGATTCTATTTCTTTTGATAGATTGCTATCTCGACGCAAAAAATGCGGCGGAAGCCGAAAAAGCGGTTATCCGGTTGGTTGAGCAAGAACCGGCAAATTACCCGATATTCTTAAAACTCGTCGAAGTTTATATCAAAACCGATGATCTGGATTCAGCCGTGCGGATTCTTTCAATGTCGTCCGAGCATCTGCTCGTGGGCGGAAAGTCTGAAGAATTTTTGAAATGGACGAACGAAATTCTCGCGCGCAATCCCGAACAGGTTGATGCTTTACGGCTGTTGGTGCGCTATTACGGCTGGCAGCGCGACGAAACGGAACTGAAAAAATCTTTGGAAAGACTTGCTGAAATTGCCCGTCTTAAAGAATCGTTTGACGACGAACGCTATGCGCTTTCGCAGCTTGTGATGATTCTGCCGCACGAAGTCAGTTATGCCAAACGTTTGCAGGAAATCAATTATCAATTCGGCGGCGATATTGCGGAGATTGAAAGCGATTCTGCCTTCAATTTTCAGGACAGCAAGCACGAAATTCCGCTCTATGACAATTTCGCCCTTTTAGATAAAGATGAAACCAGCCGCCAGGCGGAAATTGTCGATGATTACAGCCAGTACACGAGCGAAATCGGTTTAAGTGAAGTTGAAGAAGCGTTTGTTTATGATGATTCCACTTTGAACGGAAACGGTTCTTCAAACGGTAAAAACGAATTTTCCGTTGCCGCCGAAACTTTCGCGGCGGAAAACGACGATTCAAGATCCGCTTCAAATGAATTAAAACCGTCTGACGAAATGAGATTGGCGCAGGAGCTTGAAAGCGTGCAGTTTTATGTCGCGCAGGGTTATTTCGAATTAGCCGGAAAAACTCTCGAAATACTTGAGACCGACTTCGGAATGCGTCCCGAATTTGCCGAGCTTCGCGGGCAAATGAACAATCCCGCGCCTGATTTTGCCGAAGCAGCAATCTCTCAGCAAACCTTTGCCGAAGAATCTGTTCCGCAAACCGCAACCTTCAAAATCGAAAATATTACCGAACCCGCTGAAACGGCAAAAGTTGAAGAAATTCAAAATCCGGCGAGCTTTGATTTTCTCGACGATTTTCGCAGCGAGCTCGGGCTTGAAGAAGCCGCGGAAGCGGTCGATGAAGGCGATTACGAAACGCATTATCATCTGGCGATCGCCTATAAGGAAATGGGTTTGATGGAAGAATCGATCCGTGAATTTCAGGATGCGATCAATATGGTTCGCGCCGACGACGGCACGCGCCGCTTTTTCCAGTGCTGTAATCTTCTCGGGCATTGTTTTATGGAGCAGGGAATGCCGAATCTGGCTCTGATGTGGTACCGCCGCGCGCTCGAAACGCCGAATCTGAACGACGAAGAAAAACAAGCCTTGTTGTATGAAACCGCGAACGCCTATGAAATTGGCGGCGAAACTCCGAAAGCGGTTGAGTTTTTCGAGCAGATCTACGCGGTCAATGTTGATTACCGCGATGTCAGTTCAAGACTCGAAAGCCTGCGCGAACATAATTTCGCAATGTAGGGTTCGATCGAATTAAATCTAAAATGACGGTAAGTTTTACAAAACTTACCGTCATTTTTATTTTGCGATTATCTTGACGAATTTTTGCACCGCTAAAAAATTTTTGCAATCCAAAAAACTTTCTGATAGAATCGTATTTTCCGATGGTTAACCGCTTTTCTGCGTTTCGCTTTGCGAATCAGTGTTAGCCTTTTCCCATACATTAACAAATTAAAAAAGAATCAAGGTGAAAATATGCTGAAAAAAATATTTGTGTCTTTATTGACGGTTGCCGCGTTTTCGGTTTTAAGCGGAACAAGGGCTGACGCGCAGTCGAAATATTTCGGAAACTGGGCTCCCGGAACTTCGCCGAAAGAAGTCGGCAAACGGCTCGCGGAAAACTGGATGAAGCGCGATTTTGAGTTTGAAGGCGGCAAACGGCAATATGTCATATATCCCGAAATCTGCACCTGGTACGGCGCATTGACGGTTGCCGAAGAAACGAAAGATAAAGACCTGCAGACGCGTTTGACAAAAAAGTTCGACAGGTTTTTGACCGCCGAAGGCGCGAAAAATATTTCACAGCAGGCGCACGTTGATTACCGCGTTTTCGGCGTTGTTCCGCTCGAGCTTTTTATGCAGACAAAGGACAACAAATATCTGACTTTGGGGCAAAGTTTTGCCGATAAGCAGTGGGAAAAAACAACCGCCGACGGCATTACCGCCGAAGCGCGCTACTGGATCGACGATATGTATATGATCACGGCGGTGCAGACGCAGGCGTATCGTGCGACGAAGGATAAAAAATATCTCGACCGCGCCGCGCTTGCCGCCGCCGCGTACCTTGATAAATTACAGCAGCCGAACGGATTGTTTTATCACGCGCCCGATTCGCCGTATTATTGGGGACGCGGCAACGGCTGGTTTGCGGCGGGAATGGCGGAACTTTTAAGCGATCTGCCGAAAAATCATCCGAAACGCGAACGGATCTTGCGCGGTTATCGGGAGATGATGGCATCCTTGCTCAAATATCAAACCGCCGACGGTTTGTGGCGCCAGCTGATCGACGTTCCCGAATCCTGGGAAGAAACTTCCGGCGCGGCGATGTTCGCCTTCGGGATGGTCACGGGCGTCAAAAAAGGCTGGCTCGATGCGAAAACCTACGGTCCGGCGGCGCGCAAAGCGTGGCTCGGCTTGGTCAAACATCTCGACGAAAACGGCTATTTGAAGGATGTCTGCGTCGGCACTAACAAGGGATATTCCGTCAAATATTATATCGACCGCGAGCGCGAAACCGGAAATTTGCACGGGCAGGCGCCGATGCTCTGGACGGCAACTGCTTTGTTGAAATAAAATTTGTGAAAGAAATCAGATTTCAGCCGAAAGTTTTATTTGCTGCGCTTATCATGATTCTAGGCGTTTCAAAAATTCTTTCGGCTGAAATTTCGTCTGATTTATTGATTTGGTTTGATTCTCCCGCAAAGGTTTTTACGCAGAGTTTGCCGCTCGGAAACGGGCGTTTGGGCGCGATGGTTTTCGGCGGTGTCGGCGAAGAACGGGTCGTTTTGAACGAAGGCACGCTCTGGTCGGGCGCGCCGCAGGATTCCGACAAACCGGATGCGGCAAAATATCTTCCCGAAATCCGCCGCTTGCTTTTAGAAGGTAAAAACGCCGAAGCCGAAGCGCTGGTTTACAAAAATTTCACGGCAAAAGGCTTAGGTTCGGCGCGCGGCAAAGGCAAGGACGCGCCTTACGGGGCATATCAGGTTTTGGGAAATTTGCGAATTAAATTCGCGGGCGGCGACGCTGGTTTTACAAATTACCGCCGCGAACTAAACGTTGGAAACGCGATTGCAAAAATTACTTACACCCAAAACGGCGTGAATTACACACGCGAAACTTTTGTTTCCGCGCCTGACCAATCGATCATCATTCGGCTCACGGCTGATAAACCGAAATCGATCAATTTCGACGCGACGCTCGACCGTCCCGAACGCTTTCAAACTGTTGCTGACGCGCAAAACGGTTTGCTGATGAGCGGGCAATTAAACAACGGTGCTGCGGACACGGGCGGAATGAAATACGCGGCGCGGCTTCGTGTAGTAAACAAAGGCGGCGAAGTTTCAACCGCTCAAAAAAACGTGCGCGTCAAAAATGCCGACGAAGCGATTTTGTTTATTACTGCCGCGACCGATTATCTCGGGTTTGCGGGACGAAAAACGGCGAATCCGCTTGAGGCTTCGCAGAATGATCTGACGAAAGCCGCCGCGAAAAACTATAAAAATCTTCGCGCGGCGCACGTTTTAGACTTTCAAAACTATTTCAATCGCGTTAGTTTGAACTTCGGCGCGACCCGTCCCGAATTGTTAAAATTGACCACGCCCGAGCGTTTGAAAAATTACGGCGATGGCGCGAAAGACCCGAATTTTGCTGCGCTTTACTTTCAGTTCGGGCGGTATTTGCTGATTTCTTCATCGCGCCCCGGCGGACTTCCGGCGAATTTGCAGGGAATTTGGGCGGAAGAAGTCCAAACGCCGTGGAACGCTGACTGGCATTTGAATATCAATGTTCAGATGAACTACTGGCTGGCGGAAAACACGAATCTTTCGGAGCTTCACGAGCCGCTTTTCGCGCTGATCGAATCGCTGCAAAAGCCGGGGGCGGTGACGGCGCAAAAATATTACAATTCGCGCGGCTGGGTCGCGCACGTTCTGGCGAATCCGTGGGGTTTTACGAGTCCGGGCGAAGGCGCGAACTGGGGCGCGACGAATTCGGGTTCGGCGTGGCTTTGCCAGCATTTGTGGGAACATTATCTTTACACGAAGGACGCAAAATTCCTGCGCTGGGCATATCCGATCTTGAAAGGTTCCGCCCGTTTTTACGCCGATATGCTGATCGAAGAGCCGAAAAATAAATGGCTCGTCACCGCGCCTTCGAACTCGCCCGAAAACGGTTACCGCTTGAAGGGAAGTGACAAAACTTTGCATATCGTGATGGGACCGACCGTTGACCAGCAGATCATTCGCTATCTTTTCGGCGCGGTCGTCGAAGCCTCGAAAATCCTGAAAACGGACGACGCTTTTCGCAAGGAATTAACCGAAAAACGCGCACGCCTTGCGCCGACGCGAATCGGCACGGACGGTCGCGTAATGGAATGGCTCGAAGAATACGACGAACCCGAAACGACTCATCGCCACGTTTCGCATCTCTGGGGGCTTTTCCCGGGCGACGAGATCACGATTGAGACGACGCCCGATCTCGCCGAAGCCTCGCGCAAAACTCTCGAAAAACGCGGCGATGTTTCGACCGGCTGGTCGCTCGCGCACAAAATAAATTTCTGGGCGCGGCTCGGCGACGGCAACCGCGCCAACAAACTGCTTTCGCTTTTGCTTTCGCCCGTCGGCGCGAAACCGAAAATCGAAAATGTTCAATTTAGCGGCGGAAGTTACGAAAATCTGTTCGACGCGCATCCGCCTTTTCAGATCGACGGAAACTTCGGCGCGGCGGCGGGAATTGCCGAAATGCTTGTGCAAAGTCATAACAGAACGCTGAAATTATTGCCCGCTTTGCCCGACGCCTGGACAGAAGGCGCGGTTAAGGGCTTACGCGCGCGCGGTGATTTTGAGGTCGATATGCGCTGGAAAAACGGCAAATTGATCGAAACGGTTTTGCGTTCAAAATTGGGCGGCGATTGTAAACTAAGTTACGGCGGAAAATTTCTGACGATCAAAACCAAAGCGCGGAAAAGTTATCGGATTAACGAACAAATGTTTAATTAATCGGAGCGCAGGCATCTGAATCCCGCCATTCAATTAAGCGAAGCGCAAACGGACGAAAAGCCGCAGTTTTGCACTTAAAGTTAAATTTTAATATGAGCGTTTCGCGTTCGAGTACTTCGCACCGAACACTTAGCGGGCTTCAGATGCCCGCGCTCCAATTTGCTCTAATTTTACTTCCCGCACGATGTATCCGACAGTTCGGCTACCTCATCGAAACGCTCTTCGTAATCTTTGGCATAGGTTTCGATATTATTCTTAATCCGGTTGAAAACGTAGCAATAATAATTTTCCTTGCTGATTCTTTCCTTCAGATAAGACATCGCGTTGACTTCGCTCCAGTATTCGCGGTTTTCCCAGATCTCGACCGGCGTGCCGCCCATTTTCTCGGCTAGATCGACCAATTCCTTGTCGCGTGTGTTGCGACCGTTTTTCAGAAAAATCGAAATGTATTGCGGCATCAGCTTACTCTGAATCTCGAGTGTTTCACGGTTTGCTTTCGCGGTTTGGTTAACGTGACCGATCTCGTGGATGATTTTTGTTGCCGCGAGAAGCGTTCCGCTGATCGAATAAAATTTTTCGTTCGGGGAAAGCGAATTCATCACGGGATAGTAGATCGGATCGGGATAACCTTTATCGAGCTTTGCGCCGAGCGTAATCGTTGCGCCGACAAAATTGCCCGATTCGTCCCACAGATACTGGTCGGTTCCCGCGCCTTGCCCGCGTTTGCCGGACATCGTGACGGTTAGAATAAACCCTTTATTGTTGGCGTAAGATTCCCATTGCTGACGACCGAATTCGGTCGAAAGCATCTCTTCTTTCCATTTGGCAAATCGCTCTTTAAATTTGTCCGGAATGTCTTCCCGAATTCCGCCGTCGGTCGGCTTTTTGACAATGATCGGTTTCAGACCGTCGCCGGTAAAACACCGAAATTGCCCGCCATAAACAGCGGCTGAGCAGATAAAAACTAGCAAAAGGGGAGAAAAAGGACGAAAAATTTTCACGAAAAACTACCTCCTGATTTCTATAATGCCGATTTATCAAATAAAAAATATAAATGCGATTTGAAGAATTTAACTTACATTAATCTTTACCCGAAAGTCAATATTTTGCATTTTTCGATAATGTCCGGTGGTGTCCTGACAATGTGTTTGACTAAAACTTTCGCTTTTTCTCTGCGAACTTTGCGGATCTGCGTGAGATTATTTCCCGCAGAGCAGCTTTTCACAAATATTCAGTTGAAATGAATAAAATCCAAAAACTTTGCGGCTTTGCGGGAAACTTTCTAAGACTCCCGCAAAGCCGCAAAGGTGCAAAGGAAAACAAGAGAAGAAGCCTACCGGTATATCTCTTTAAAGTCGCTCGCGTTTATTTTATGCAGTCATTTTTAATATTTGTGCAAAGCCC
>DATLOR010000128.1:0-4874 GCA_035536135.1 Pyrinomonadaceae bacterium
CACGGTAATTTTCTTTGACAAATCGCCGTTCGCCACCGCGGTCGTCACGGTTGCGATATTTCGCACCTGAGAGGTTAAGTTCGACGCCATGAAGTTCACGTTGTCGGTTAGATCCTTCCACGTTCCCGAAACGCCGCGCACAACCGCTTGTCCGCCGAGTTTTCCTTCAGTTCCGACCTCACGCGCCACGCGTGTTACCTCGGACGCGAACGATGAAAGCTGGTCAACCATTGTATTGATCGTGTTTTTAAGTTCGAGAATTTCACCTTTTACGTCCACCGTGATCTTTTTGGAAAGGTCGCCGTTCGCCACGGCGGTCGTCACGTCGGCGATGTTGCGCACCTGACCCGTGAGGTTGTTCGCCATCAGGTTTACGTTATCGGTTAGATCCTTCCACGTTCCCGAAACGCCTTTGACCTGCGCCTGCCCGCCGAGTTTTCCTTCCGTTCCGACTTCACGCGCCACACGCGTTACTTCCGACGCAAATGCGCCGAGCTGGGCGACCATTGTGTTTACGGTTTTACCCGTTCGCAAAAATTCGCCTTTGAGCGGTCGCCCGTCGATTTCCAGATTGAAGTTTTGCGACAGATCGCCCTCGGCAACCGCGCCGATCACGCGGGCGACTTCGGTGGTCGGCTGCGTGAGGTCGGTGATCAGCGTGTTAACCGAACTGATGCACGAACCCCAACCGCCGGTCGCCTGACTCAACACGGCGCGCTGGGCGATTTTTCCTTCCCTGCCGACAACCTCGCTGATGCGTCCGAGTTCGGAGGTGAGCATTTCATTCTTCTCGATAATTTCATTGATGGCATCACAGATCTTCCCGGTAATGCCGATCTCGTCGGTCGGCATCCGGCTGGTAAAATCACCTTTTTTGACCGCCGTCAGAACGCTCAGAAGCATTTTGGGATCGAGATAATCGGATTTGTCGTGTCCGTTTGTTTTAGCCCGACCGTTTGTCTTTGTTTTATTGGAAACCGGCTTGCTGGTTGTCGCAGAATTCATTATTTATCCCCTTTTTCGAATAGAATTAAACTTACTGGAATTGTGTTTTGATTTACAGACAAACTACCTGCGAAAGATTAATTCGCTGGTCTATTATAAAACTGAATCGAATCCATTTACTAGTAAAATTTTCTTCACAGTAAGTATATGTTTTAACAAAATCAAATTTAGTTATTTTGAAGCTAAAAATCAACAAGATATTGAGTTAAAAGATTACTGATTTATTTTGAATTTCAGAAATTCATCCCGGCTGAAGGCTCTTTTTCAAATCGCTGATTGAGTTGCATTCATTGATTGTCCGCGCATCAACCGCCAAAATCAAGCCGCCCTCGTTTTCTTCCCTGAAAATTGCCGGAAGCTCGACTTTTCCGAAAGAATATTTTCGCTTGAATTCGTCCGCGTGAAGAAATTCCAACTCTTCGTCGAGAATTGCGAGATATTCTTTCCATTCTTTTTTCATTCCGAAATTCGAATGCGTGATGGCGCAGAGATTACAGGCATAGGTTTGCGGCGAGAGAGTTTTGTGAGCGATGTCCGTCAATAAATTAAAAATACCGCTGTCGGCATTGTAAACAAAAATAAGTTTTGACTTTGCGCCCATCTGCTTTCGTAATTTTCCAAAGTTCTTAGACTTTCTCTATGATAAATTATAGCAAAGCGGCAAAAATAAAATGAAAAAAATCCTTAAAATTTTAAGTGTTCCGCTCGCACTCGCCGGCTTAGGCGCGCTCGTCTGGCTCGAAAATCGCCGTCCTTTGCGGCGCGCGGTCGAGTCGAAACCCGTGCGCAGCGGTCGAAATTTGGCGGTTGCCGCAGTTGCCGCGCTCGCTTTGCAGATATTTGAAAAACCCGTTGCCGCACATCTGACAAAAATCGTCGAACGCAGCGATCTGGGATTGCTCAAAATAGTTCGCTTGCCGAAATGGTTTGAAACGATTCTCGCGGTCGTTTTAATGGATTACACTTTATATCTGTGGCACGTTCTGACGCATAAAGTTCCTTTTCTGTGGCGGTTTCATCTGGTTCATCACGTCGATCTGGACCTCGATGCTTCGACTGCCGTGAGGTTTCATTTCGGCGAGCTCGTCATCTCAGTTTTATGGCGTTCGGCGCAGATTTTAGTGATCGGCGTTTCGCCGTCTTCGTTTGCCGCGTGGCAGTTTTTTCTGTTTCCGTCAATTTTGTTTCATCATTCAAACCTGCGTCTGCCGCGCGAGCTGGAAAAAATGCTTCAGAATTTTATCGTCACGCCGCGTCTTCACGGCATTCATCATTCAATAATTCAAAAGGAAACGGATTCAAACTGGTCGAGCGGTTTAACGGTTTGGGATCGAATTCACGGCACATTTAGAAACGATGCTGGGCAGGAAGAAATCGTCATCGGCGTTCCCGCGTATCAAAATCCGCAGGAAGTAGTTTTAACCAAAATTTTGCGCCAGCCTTTTGAAAAACAAAAAAACGACTGGCTATTACCGGAAGCCGATCCGTCGCAAAATCAATTAAAATGAAGCCTGAAATCTCGATCATCATCCCGGCGCTCAATGAAGAAGATTCGATCCGGGAAACTCTTTGCTCGCTTCAAGTTTTCGACCACGCCGAAATAATCGTCGTTGACGGCGGAAGCACTGACGCGACCGTTTCGATCGCCGAAGATTTCGGGGTTAAAATTCTGCACGCGCCGCGCCGCGGTCGCGGCGCACAACTCGAAGCCGGCGGAACTGCGGCAAAAGGCGCGGTTTTGTGGTTTCTGCACGCCGACACGCGTGTTTCGCCAGGCTCTGTCCGGCAAATAAAACTCGCTTTGAAAGATTCGCGCATTGCCGGCGGAAATTTTACGATTCGTTTTGACGGCGAACGCTTGGCGGCGAAATTTCTCACGTGGCTTTATCCGCAGCTTCGTCACCTCGGTTTGATCTACGGCGATTCGGCGATTTTTGTGCGGCGCGAGATTTATCAAAAAATGGGCGGTTTTGCGCCTTTCCCGATCTTCGAAGATTTGGATTTTGTCGAAAGATTAAAACGGCAGGGCGAGATCGCGACTTTGCCGGCGGTCGTCACGACTTCTTCAAGGCGGTTTGAAAACAAAAGTTTTATCCTGATCTTTTTGCGCTGGACGATTTTGCAGGTGCTTTACTGGCTCGGCGTTCATCCAGACACGCTGGTTAAGATCTATTTTCCGTCTGCCAAATAAATATTCGTCAAAATAATTCAGAATTTGAAATCAGCCATTGATAAGTTTCGGGCGCGATTTTGCGCAGATATTTGTTTTGCAAAAGCTCTTCGCGTAAACGCCGTAAATCCGGCGCGGTATCGACATCAAAACACGTTGGCACGAGCTTCGGTTCACCGATTTTCAATTTTTCAAGATTGCGGCTGAGTTCGGCGAAAACCGAAGCCGTGCTCCACTCGATTTGGTCAAAAATATCCGGCAGAACTTTCTTCAAACCGATCAGATAAAAACCGCCGTCCTCGGTTTTTCCCAGAACGATTTCCGCGCCCGTTTCCAAAGATTCAAACGCTGTTTTAATAAATTCGGCGGGAAAAACGGGGCTGTCGGTTCCGATCATAACAACGGCTGAGTCCGTTTCACATTCAAAAGCGAACTCGAAAGCGTTGAGCATTTTTTCGCCCAGATCCGCGCCTTTTTGTTCGAGAAAAGTGTTTTCAAAGGGCAGGATTTTCTTCAAAAGATCTATTTCGGCGGCGGGAGAATATGCTAAAATTATGTTTTTGCAAACGCTTTCGGCTTTATAAACGGTGTCGCGCAAAAACGCGCGGGCGAGCTCGGCACATTTTTCGGACGAAAGTGCGGGCTGAAGACGGGTTTTAACCGTTCCGGCGGTCGGAACTTTTGCCATAATGATAATTGTGCGCTTCATTTTGAAATATATTACCCGAATTCAGGTATCTTAGGAATAAATTGCCGGGAGAAGATTTTTGTTAATGAAAAATTTAGAAGATTATCGCAAAGGCGCGATCGGCGCGTTGATGGACGAATACGAACGGGCGGCGATCGAGCTGAAATCGATCGTCGAAAATGTCGGCGAAGACGATTACACGCGCATCGTCGACCGGGAAACAAAGGACGAAGATTGCCGTTCGATCCAGACAATGATGAATCACGTCGTTCATGCCGGTTACGGTTATGCCAACGGAATCCGCCGAAAATTTTCAATCCCGCACGATCCCATCGGCAAAGAGCGCAAGCAAATTCCGCCATCGGAGATCGGCGAGGAAATTGATAAAGTTCTGGCTTATACAGAGGAAACGCTCGACGGGAAATGGGAGATGAGCTACGCGGAGATGGACGAAACCGTGATTACGCGGAAAGAAAATTTTTCCGAAAGCATCGAACAGCTGCTCGAACACGCGATCGTTCACGTTTTGCGGCATCGCCGTCAGGTAGATAAATTTTTGCTGAAATTCGGCGCGGAAAATTAGGAGAGATTTTGTTGGAAAAAAGATTGGAAGAATACCGCAAAGGCGCGATCGGTTCACTTCTTGACGAATATGAAAAGGCTTTGGATGAATTAAAATCCGTGCTCCAAACGGTCGGCGCCGGGGATTACGCGCGCGTCGCCCCGGGCGAAGACGAGCATTGCCGCTCGATTCAAATCATTATGAATCACGTCGTTCGCGCCGGTTACGGTTATTCGAAATACATCCGCGACGCGCTTTCGATAAACGCTTTGCCCGTTGAAGACCGTCATATTCCGCAGGCGGAGATCAATGGTGAGCTTGACGAAATGTTCGCTTACACCGCCGCGATTTTTGAAGGCGAACGCTCAGTCACCGACGAAGAAATGGAAACGGTCTTTTTCAAAACGCGCTGGGGCGTCAATTACAACATCGACCAGCTTTTCGAACAC
>DATLOR010000129.1:0-3625 GCA_035536135.1 Pyrinomonadaceae bacterium
AAATGCGAGAATCGCATCGTCGCGCAGCATCCCTTCGCCATCGTCCGCGATGCGCATCAAACGCCGTCCGCCGAGCTCGATGTCAATCTGAATCCGCCGCGCGCCCGCGTCGATCGAATTTTCGACCAGCTCTTTGATAACGGACGCCGGACGCTCGACAACCTCGCCCGCCGCGATTTGATTTGCCAGATTATCGGAAAGGATTTTTATTTTGTTCATCTTACAAATAAATTACGCGGTGCGCTTTGTCGTCCAGATCAATTGCTTCGTAAATCCAATCAATAAAATTGAATCCGTAACCGTTCAGAAATACTGCGACGTTTAATGTTCGTTCCTGCAAAGCATTATGCGGCAAAAGCGCGGTAAAAGCATTCTCGATCCGGCGGCGGATGGTTTCGTCTTTGCGAAGCTGTGCGTAATGAAATTTCATTCGGAGCGCGCCGATGTGATAGAGAATTTTCCGGCGGCGGTTTGCCAGATTATCCGCTAAGGTCGAATCAAATTGCTGTAAATCCTGATCTAAACGATGCAGCTGCGTGTTGATAATCTCTTCGGCTTCGGCAAACGTTTTCGCCGTTTGTTGATTCAGAAATTTTTCGACGATCTGCGGCAGAACGCCTTCGATCCCGCCGAACAAATCCTTAAATTGCAGCTCGTAACTTTTTAAGGTCCGCTGATGTTTCGGTTCGACAAACGTAAAGCTCTGGCGATGCAGAATCGGCGTGACAGGACGCTGCAGAACTTCGTAGATCACCGAGTTTTGCGCGAAATACGCGATTTCCGCACCGCCGCCGAAATAACAGGCGGTCGGAAGCAAGAAATCCTGCACGACGGGACGCATCAGCGCGTTCGGGCTTAAAGTTTCAGGCGAATGAGCGGCGATTTCGAGCAATTCGCTTAAATCAAATTCGCGGCGCGTGTCTTTTGCCTGAATCCTGCCGTTCTTGTTTTTTTTCAAAGCCCGCCGTTTGCCGTTTTCGTCGATCCAGAAGAAAGGGAAAAAATCTTCTTCGACCAAAACCTGCGCGGAATAATTTTCGGCTTTCAATTCTTCGTTTCGCGCCAGCAGTTTTTCGCGGATTTCGTCCAATTTTTCAACGGCTTCGGCAAAGATCGGCGCGGAAAGTTTTTTTAGCTCTGCGCTGAGCGGCGCGAGAATTATCAAACCGTATTTTGCGAAAATGCGCGTCAAAAATTTTGCAAACGACGAAGAATAAGTTTCGTTCGAGTTGTAACTTCCCCTTAAAATCGCTTTTAATTCATCGGAAAATTCGGTATGCGAAACGCTTTTGAAAAATTCATCAACGGTTTCGGCGATTGTTTCGTCGAGATTTACCAGACCGACCGGCAGATTTTCCGCGTAATTTTGCGGCGTGTTTTCAAATTTCGCCAGTTTCCCTTCACGGTCGAGCGCAAAAGTCCGTTTAACCTCGTCAAAATCATGGTCTTCTTCGGCAATCCAGAAAACCGGCACGGCACGGATCCCGCGACCGCGCAGACAGGTCGCAAGTTTGACGGCGGAAAGTGCCTTGTATATCGTGTAAATCGCGCCCGAAAAAAGTCCGGCTTGCTGTCCCGTGACGATCGTCACGCAATCGGCTTCGCGCAAAAGATCGATATTTTCAAGCGTTTTTTTACCCGCGCCGAAATTTTTGTTGGTTTCTTCCAAGGCATTGCAAAGCAAATTGCGGTCGGTCTTGTAATTCGCCAGAATCCCGCCGATGTTTTGAGCGATCTCCGTATGCGAGTCGATCGCGGACGGGTAAAATTTCTTCAGGGCGCGCGGATTTTTCTGGTATTCAAGAAAGAGTTTTGATTGATGTGGAATGCTTGAAAACGGCAAACTTTCGATCCTAAACAAAGACCCGCTTGCTAAACAATGTCCGGCTGATTCTTGGTTCACGTTTTTCTCCTAACTCTTCTGATTATAAATTTCAAAACCGTTAGTGCAAAGCTGAAAATAAAAAAGGACGATGTTTTTTGCATCGTCCTGAAAGTATTGAAATTTTAGCTTTTTTTAGTTTCCCGTGGTCGAAACACGCGGGCGCGTCCCCGGTTCGTTGGAAGCCGTGATCGGTTCACGGTCAATTCGATAAATTCCCGATGAATGTGTCGCGGCAAAAATGCGGCTCGGATTCGAGGGATCAAAAATCATTGACCAAACACGGCGGCTCGGCAATTTCATTTCCTTTGAATCGACCCGTTTCCAGTTTTGTCCGGCATCTTTTGAATAATAAATTCCGCCGTCGGCTTCGAGCGCACTCGAAATAAAAATCTCGTCGGAATTATTCGGACTGATCAAAATACTCGTGTAATTGCCGAGCGGCAAATTTCCGCCGCGCCGTGTCCAGCTTCTTCCGCCGTCGCGGCTGACGTAAAACGTCTGCGTTGTACCGACATAAATATTTTCGGGACGTTTCGGGTCGGCAACGATCGAACTGATCGGCACGTCTTGCGGAATTCCCGAGATTTTGTCCCAAGTCTTGCCGTCGTCGCGCGAAACGATCACGCCGGATTTTTCCGTGCCGATCCAAATTACTCCGGGAATCAGCGGCGAAGAATGGATAACATACACATTTTCGCTGATCCCGTCGCCGAACGGAACTTTTTCCCAGCCTTTCGCCAAATCGTAGCTTCGATAGAGACCTTTATCGGTTCCGGCAAATAAACCGTTTTTACCATCTTCGGTGTAAGCCAAAACTTTTACCTTTTCCGTCAATGCCTGCACAAAAACCGGTCCGCTCGGTGTTATTGCCGGTGTCGGAACCGGCTCGGGTGTTGTTACTTTGGCGGTTGTTTTCTTTGCGACCGCTTTTTTCTTTGATTTGGGTGCCGGCTTCGGTTTCGGCGGTACGATCTGCGTCCAGGCATTTCCGCGGTCGAGCGATTTGAACATTCCGAGATTGGTCGCCATATAGATCGTATTCGGATTGATGCGGTCTTGGATCATTCCGAAAGGCGAAACACGGACGACATCGAAATTCTTCGGACGTGTCCAGGTCGTTCCACCGTCGTTGCTGATGAAAAAGAAACCGCCGCCGGTTGCCGTGTTATGGGTCGTCGCGTAGAGGCGATTCGGCTGTTCGATGTCCGCCGTGATCGTATAGGCAAAACGGCTTGTAAAATTATCGTTGGTCGGCGCAAAATTTCTGCCGCCGTCATTTGAAACCATCACACCGTAATTGTTCGTGCCGATAAAAATGCGTTCGGGCGCGTCCGGATGAACGGCGATCGAATTTATTTCCAAATCCTTCTGCGTCGTGATGATCCAGCCTTTGCCGCTCGTCATCCAGAAACCTTCGGTCGTCGCGGCATAAACCGTACTGGAATTAGTCGGGTTCATCTTGATGTCGCGGGTACGGCGCGATTGCGAGGGAATTCCCTGCACTTTCGCCCATTTCTCGGCTTTATTGAAAGATTCGTAAATGCCGCTGCAAGCCGAAGCGATAATATGATCAGGATTTTTCTGATCAATTTCGATCGCAAAAACGTCCGAATCGTCGATCATCCCGTTTTTGATCAGCCGCCAGTTTTTTCCGCCGTCGGTGGTTTTATATGCCCGCCACCAGGTTCCGGCGTAGATCGTATCGTCGTCGCGCGGGTCGATCGCAATGGAATCAATCGT
>DATLOR010000130.1:0-2684 GCA_035536135.1 Pyrinomonadaceae bacterium
AAACTAAAAGAACGCAATTAAAAGCATTTAAGTCATTTGATGGAATTTGGCACAAGAATTGAATTAAGAAACTCGAATCATATTTTCTAAAAAACCGGGGAGCAAACTATGGCACAGACAGGAACTAAAAAAGCAAAAACAAAAGCGACTATAACGGAAAAACTAAATGTTCATAACAAACCGGGCGATGCGATCGTCACGGGTTTGCAAAAACAGGTAGCAAACGCGTTTATTCTATATTTGAACTATAAACATTATCACTGGCAAACTTTCGGACCGCTTTTCCGCGATCTGCATCGTCTTTTTGATGAATTTGCCGAAGAAGTTTATTTAACAATTGACGAAATGGCGGAAAGGATCAGGATGATCGGGCAAAATCCGGTTTCGCGAATCGAGGAATTTATGCAAACGGCATCGATCAAATCAGCCGCGCAAAGCACCGATATGCGCGAAATGATTCGTGAAGCGGACGAAAACAGCAAGCAAATTATCAAGGAAATGCGCGAGGCGATCAAGGTCGCCGAAAGCAATGACGATCCGGGAACGGCAGACGTTTTAATAAAATTCGTGCAGATTCACGAAAAGCAGGAATGGTGGCTGCGTGACATTCTGGAAAAACGCGACGGTTTGACCGCTTAACCGCAAAATGAATCTGAATTTACATTAACGAGCAGGGGAAGGTAAAAGTCTGCGAAATTTTAATCAAAAATTCCGCAGACTCAAAACAAAGGAGACTTATGCAGAATAAAGGAAAAGATATGCAGCCGCCTTATCAAAAAGAGCGTGAAGGCTTAAGCGTGGACGAAATTGAAGGAAAAAGAGAGGGTTGGGACGTTCAAAAATTAGCAAACGAAGCCAGCCAAAAAGACGGGGACGAAATCCAGCGTCAAACTTTGCGCGGCGACGAAACAGAGGGAAATCCCGATAATCGCGATCATGCCGGAAGCATTGATTCTAAAGAAACGCCGCAGGGACGCGAAGAAGCGAAAAACGATGTCAAAGGCAAGGCAAATATCAACGGTTAAGAGGCGATAAAACAAATATCCTTTGATTTGAGGTTTTAAAGACGCTAAGTTTTTTACGGTGAAAATAAAAACAGAAAGTTTTAAGCCGCTTTTGGCTTTCAGATTTGAAACTTTTCTGATAAAACTACCGTAGTAACTTAGCGTCATGATTTCCAAAGCAATTGCATTAAATAATATCCAGAGTTTGACCGATGTCGAGCTGATTGCCAAAGCGATCAGCGGGCGCGAAGACGGTTTCGAAGAGCTTGTCCGGCGTTATCAGCGTCCGATCACAAATTATGTTTTTCGGATGCTCAATGACTACGACGCTTCGCTCGACGTGACGCAGGAAGTTTTTATCAAAGTTTATAATTCGCTCGAACGCTACAGTTCCGAATATAAATTTTCGACCTGGCTTTACCGCATTGCTCACAACGCCGCGATCGATTACATCCGACGCCGTTCGCCGAACGAACAAAGTATTGAAACCGAAAACAAAGACGGTGCGTATCAACTCCAAATCGAAAGTCCCAATCCAACACCCGAACAAGAGCGTGAACGAAGCGAGTGGCGGACGGAAATCGAGGCGGTCGTAAAATGTTTGCCGTCCGTTTACCGTGAGTTGATTCTTTTGCGGCACGCGCAGGATTTGAGTTACGACGAGATCGCGGAAATTACGAATCTGCCGCTTGGGACGGTCAAAAACCGTCTCTTCCGAGCGCGTGAAATGATGCGCGAAATTTTTATCGAACGAGGATTTACGGGAATTTAAGGAGGAAAAAATATGAACAATATGCAGTATCGTCCGCCAATGCAATTGCAAACGCCCGAAGAAAAACAAATGGGCATGTTTATTCATCTTTCAAGCCTTGTCTATGCTTTTTTCTATCCGATCGGAGCGGCTTTGCCGATTATTCTGTGGCAAACGCAGAAGGATCAAATGCCCGCGCTCGACCAACATGGAAAAAACGCGACGAACTGGATAATTTCATCGTTTATTTATATGGCTGTCAGTATTCCGCTGATGTTTGTTCTCATCGGTTTTTTGATTGCCCCGGTCGTTTGGGTTTTGATGGTTGTTTTCCCGATCATCGCGGGAATTAAAGCGAACAATGGTGAAACCTGGGAATATCCTTTAACGATTAAATTCATCAAATAAAACGAGATAATGCCGCAAAATAACGCAAATAATCCGACTTGTCCGCGCACGGAAATCGCCGCTTATATCGACGGCGAGCTCAGTCCGCGTGAAGAGCTTGATTTGGAGATGCATTTTGCGGCTTGTTCGATCTGCCTTGCCGAACTCAACGAACAGAAAAAATTGCTTTGCGCTTTGGATTTTGCTCTCGAAGACCGGGAAGAAATCGAATTGCCCGAAAATTTTACGCGCGTTGTCGTCGCTAATGCCGAGAGCCACGTCCAGGGGTTGCGCTGTCCGCGCGAGAGACACCGGGCATTGTTTGTTTGCGTTGCCTTGTTTTTGTTGGTTATGTTAGGACTCGGCGCGGAAACTTCAAAAACCTTTGAAACATTCGGCTCGATTACCGAACAGTTTTTAATAGTGGGCGGATTCTTTGTCCATTTGATTCACGATATTACGATCGCGACGACCGTTATTTTTCGGTCTTTATGTCTTCAATTCGTCTTTAAATCCGCGATTTCGGCGGGATTGCTCGGAAT
>DATLOR010000131.1:0-4914 GCA_035536135.1 Pyrinomonadaceae bacterium
CGACGATTTTTAATACGGCAGATGTGTCCGTCATCACAAAAATTGACCTCGCCGATGCGGTAGAATTTGATTTAGCGAAAGCCCGAAACAGTATCGAGCAAGTCCGTCCGGGAATCAGGATTTTTGAATTGTCTTCAAAAAACGGCGTTGGGATGGACGAATGGCTGGAGTTTCTTGAATCACATTTTTTAGGTTAAATGCTCAATGAAAACGCGAACGCAAATTCAGATCAAAGGCATCGTGCAGGGTGTCGGATTTCGCCCGTTTGTGTTTGCGCTGGCTGAAAAAAACGCGCTCAAAGGTCGGGTTTTGAATAATGCGGTCGGCGTGCTTGTTGATGTCGAAGGCGAAAACGAAAAGATCGCGGAATTTATCGACGCGCTTCAAACGAATCCGCCGCCGCTCTCGGTAATCGAATCGATCGAGCTGAACAATCCTCAAGATCCGACCGATTTCAAAGATTTCCGCATCGTCGAATCAAACGCGAACGGCGCGCGCTTTACACCGATTTCCGCCGATATCGCAACTTGCGCTGATTGTCTCGGCGAAATGTTCGATTCTCAAAACCGGCGTTTTCGTTATCCGTTTATCAACTGCACGAATTGCGGACCGCGTTTTACGATCATCGAAAACGTGCCGTATGATCGCAGTGAAACGACGATGCGCGAGTTTGAAATGTGCATTGATTGCCGCGCCGAATACGAAAATCCCGCGAACCGCAGATTTCACGCCGAACCGACTTGTTGCCCGAAATGCGGACCGCAGGTTTTTTTGTCAGTCCCATCTGCGTTAGCGGATGTTTTTCGCCGCACAATTGACCCGCCCGCTCACGCAGGCGGTACTGACATTGTCAAAGCAAAACAGCTTTTGGAAAGCGGCAAAATTCTCGCGGTCAAAGGTCTCGGCGGGTTTCATCTGGTTTGCGACGCGCTCAATGCGGACGCGGTAGAAACTTTGCGCAGCCGTAAACATCGCGAAGACAAACCGTTTGCCTTAATGGCGAATTCGGTTGAAGTAATTGAGCGATATTGTTTTGTTTCCGAACGAGAGCGCGAATTATTGTTATCGAAAGAACGCCCGATCGTTTTGCTCGAAAGAAAACAGGGCGCGGAAATTCCCGAAGCCGTTGCGCCGAAAATAAATTCTCTCGGCTTTATGCTTCCCTATACGCCGCTGCATTTTTTGCTCTTGGAAATGAGCGAAAAACCTCTTGTAATGACGAGCGGAAATATTTCCGACGAACCGATTTGTTATCAGGATTCCGAAGCCGAAGAACGCTTGAAAAACATCGCCGATCATTATCTGCTGCATAATCGCCGAATCCATATCCGCACCGACGATTCGGTCGTCCGGGTCAGAACCGTCTGCGTGAGCGGGCGGGGTTTTGATAAAGCTCATTCAATTAAGAGTTCAAACAGTTACCCGCCCGCTCACGCAGACGGTTCTGACAAGACAATCGTCCTGCGTCGTTCGCGCGGCTACGCGCCCGCGCCTGTGAAAACTTCGTTCAAATTCAAAAAGCAAATCTTAGCGTGCGGTGCGGAGCTCAAAAACACTTTTTGTCTGACGCGGGATAATTATGCTTTTCTTTCGCATCATATCGGCGATCTGGAAAACTTAGAAACGTTTCGTTCTTTTACCGAAGGCATCGCGCACTACAAAAAACTTTTCAATCTGGCGCCCGAAATCGTGGCTTACGACCTGCATCCCGAATATCTTTCGACCAAGTTTGCGCTCGAAACGGACGCGGAAAAGATCGGCGTTCAGCATCATCACGCGCATATCGCGAGCTGTCTGGCGGATAACCGCGCGGAAGGCGAAGTGATCGGCGTCGCGATGGACGGCAGCGGTTTCGGAATTGATGGAAAAATCTGGGGCGGCGAGTTTTTTGTCGCGGATTTTCGGGCGGCGGAACGTATCGCGCATCTCGATTACATTCCGCTTGTTGGCGGCGCAAAAGCGATTCGCGAGCCGTGGCGCATCGCGGCGGTTTATCTGCAAAAAACGTTCGGCCACGAGTTTCTGGATTTGGATTTGCCGTTTGTTCAAAGCTTAAATCTGCGCGAATGGAAAACTCTGCAAAGTATGATCCAAAGCGATACGAACTCGCCCGAAACTTCGAGTATGGGCAGACTTTTCGACGCGGTTTCATCGCTTTTGGGGTTGCGGAATTCGGTCAATTACGAAGGTCAGGCGGCGATCGAACTCGAAATGATCGCCGATCAAGCCGCTGCAAAAAGCTATGAGTTTGAGATTGAAGAGAGTAGAATAATAAAAAGCGAAAAAGTTGTTAGAGAAGCAGTTGAAGATTTATTGAATGGAGTTTCCGTGTCCGCAGTTTCGGCAAGGTTTCATCTGGCGGTTGCCCGCTTGATTGCAAAGATCGCGCGGCAAACGAGAGACGAAAGAAACTTAACCAGAGTCGCGCTCTCGGGCGGAGTTTTCCAAAATATGTTTTTGCTTGAAAGAGTTTGCCGTTTGCTTGAATCGGACGGTTTTGAAGTCCTGACGCACAGCCGCGTGCCGTGCAATGACGGCGGAATTTCGCTCGGTCAGGCGGCGGTTGCCAATGCGCGAATTTTATCAGGAGAAATTTAAAATATGTGTTTAGCGATACCCGGGAAAATTGTCGAAATCATTGATGCGGATAATTTTATCGCCAAAGTCGAAGTCGGCGGCGTACGGCGCGGCGTCAATATCGGAATGCTCGATGATGTCAAGATCGGCGATTGGGTGCTGGTTCACGTCGGGTTTGCGATGAGCAAGATTGACGAAAAAGAAGCCGCCGAAACTTTGCGCACGTTGCAGGAATTAGGCGCATATCAGGAAGAATTTGAACAATTTCAAACTTCGATAAACTAAAATTTTTTAGCCGCGGATAAACGCAGATTTCGCGGATATGATTTCCTGGATTTAATCTGCGCGCATCCGCGTTTATCCGCGGCTAAAGTGAAATTATGACCAAAGCGATCGAAGATTTTTCGCAGTCTTTTTACCCGTTTCTGCACGAAGAAAACGCAAAACCGCAGGAGCTCGGGGAAGAACTGCGTTTTTCTTTGATGGAAAAAGTGCGCGAAAGCGTCGCGGTCAAACAAAAGTTTTTTGAAGAAAACGCGGGCGAGATTTTAGAAGCGGCGCTCTGTTTGGCGCGGGTCTTTCATCACGGAAAAAAACTGCTCGTTTGCGGAAACGGCGGTTCGGCAACGGACGCACAGCACATCGCCGTCGAATTTATGCACCCGATCACCGTCGGGCGCAAAGC
The DNA here is from genome assembly GCA_035536135.1 of Pyrinomonadaceae bacterium. Taxonomy (GTDB): domain Bacteria; phylum Acidobacteriota; class Blastocatellia; order Pyrinomonadales; family Pyrinomonadaceae; genus JAFDVJ01. The sequence continues at coordinate 3,263 of DATLOR010000131.1, forward strand.
GCTTCCGGCGATCTGTTTGAACAACGATATGGCGATGGTCACGGCGGTTGCCAACGACGTAAGTTTTGCGGATGTTTTCGTGCGCCAGATCATCGCGCTCGGAAACGAAGGCGACGCATTGATCGCGCTTTCGACGAGCGGCAATTCCGAAAATCTTCTGCACGCGTTTCAAACAGCGCGAAAAATGCGCATTAAAACGATCGGTCTGGCGGGCAGCGACGGCGGCAAAATGGCGGAGATGAAAGCGCAGGGCTTGATCGATTTTTGCTTTACCGTTCCGACCGCGAGCGTCCACCGCATCCAGGAATCGCACCTGACGCTTTACCATATTTTGTGGGATATGGTGCATACGTTTTTTGAGAATAAAGCATTACTTGAATAATTTGGGATTTTGGATTTGGGATTTCGGATTTGCTTCGCGCGGACAATCTTAATTTTTGTTAAATACAGTTTCAAGTTAAGAAAAACGCAACTTCCTGAAAATGACCAATCCAAAATCCCAAATCTAAAATCCAAAATCGAAAGGGGCAATTATGAAATACATTGACGAATACAGGCAAAGCGACATTGCTCTGAAGTTAGCGGAAAAAATCGCTGAAATGACCGATCAGCCGCTAAAACTGATGGAGGTTTGCGGCGGGCATACACACACGATCTTCAAATACGGCATCGAAGATTTACTGCCGCCGAATATCGAGATGATTCACGGTCCGGGCTGTCCGGTTTGCGTGATTCCACTCGGGCGCACGGACGATTCGATCTCGCTTGCTTTACAGCCCGATGTGATTTTCACGACCTTCGGCGATATGATGCGCGTGCCCGGTTCGAACACGAACTTGTTCGATGCAAAGGCGCAGGGCGCGGACGTGCGGATGGTTTATTCGCCGCTCGACGCGCTTAAAATTGCCAGACAAAATCCCGAAAAACACGTTATTTTTCTCGCGCTCGGATTTGAAACGACTTCGCCTTCGACGGCGATGACTATCTTGCAAGCCGAAAAGGACAACATCGAAAATTTCAGCGTTTTCTGCAATCACATTATGATCGTTCCCGCCCTCAAAGCGATGCTCGATTCGCCCGATCTGCAGCTTGACGGCTTTGTCGGTCCGGGTCACGTGAGCACGGTCATCGGCACGCGCTGTTACGAATTCGTCGCCGAGGAATACGGCAAACCGCTCGTCGTCACGGGCTTTGAACCGCTCGACGTTTTGCAGTCGATTTATATGATCGTCAAACAAATCACCGAAGGTCGCGCCGAGATCGAGAATCAATACGGTCGCGTCGTGACGCGCAACGGCAACCGCAAAGCTCTGGAGGTTTTGGCGGAAGTTTTTGAACCGCGCCGTTTTTTTGAATGGCGGGGCTTAGGTTCAATCGCGCACAGCGGAATGAAATTAAAGGAAAAATACGCGCGCTTTGACGCCGAACTGAAATTCGACGTTCCCGGCTTAAAAGTCGCCGACCCGAAGGCGTGTCAGTGCGGCGAAATCTTAAAAGGCGTCAAAAAACCGTGGGAATGCAAAGTTTTCGGAACCGCCTGCACGCCCGAAACGCCGATCGGTTCGTGTATGGTTTCATCCGAAGGCGCGTGCGCGGCTTATTACAATTTCGGCAGACTATCGAAAATCGCCCAGCGTTCGGCTTAGAAAAAT
>DATLOR010000132.1:0-7129 GCA_035536135.1 Pyrinomonadaceae bacterium
TTTTTTCGTTGATAGTGTTGTCGAAACCGTTTGTAATTTCGGTTTTGAAACAATTGCCGTATCGTGCATTCCGCTGTTTTTCAACGACGGATCGTAGAAAACATATAGTTGTAAATCTTTCGATTTTGTTTCAAATTGCACATCGATCCAAACCGAATTGCCGTTCGGATGAGTCGCATAGGTTTTTGTAATCGTCCATTCGCCCGATTTTGCCGTGTTGATTTGCTGAAAGGTCAGCGAATCGGGACGCAAAACCTTGACTTGATGAACGGCATCGTCCTGTTCGGTTTCGACCTTGCGCGTCTTCGGATTAACAACGACAAACTGGAAAAGATGAACGTTGGCGACCGTCACGTCCGGGTAATAAACTTCGGTCATTACGCCTTGCGCGAGCGTGAACCAGACCTTGCTTTCGAGCGTCGCGCTCGTTCCGACACCCTGTTTTCCGGCGGTCGCCCATTGCGCGTCGTTGCCCGGCGCATTCGGAGCAAGCGTTTGGGCTTGAAGATTAAAGAAGAGAATTCCCGCAAAGACGCAAAGACGCAAAGACGCAAAGATTTTCAAAGTAAAACGGCTTACCTTCTTCATAAAATCCCCCTTCTCCCTTTCTCCTCTTCTAATTCTTCCGCCCGACCATATCTGCGCCGACCGCGGCGACAAGGATCGTGCCTTTCACGATTTCCTGCACGAAATCGCGGATATTCAGAAGCGACATTCCGTTATCGAGACTCGCCATGATCAATGCTCCGAGACACGCGCCGAAAACCGTTCCGCGTCCGCCCATCAAGGAAGCGCCGCCGATCACGCACGCCGCAATCGCTTCAAGTTCTTTGAGAGTTCCGGCGTCAGGCGTCGCGCTTCCCTGCCGCGCCGTGAAAACGATCGCGGCAATGCCGGTCAGAACTCCCAAAAGCATATAAACTTTCAGAATGTTGCGCCGCGTATCAATCCCCGAAAGACGCGCCGCGTCGGAATTTCCGCCGATCGCGTAAAGATAGCGTCCGAAGGTTGTCGAATTTGTAATGAAAACTCCGAAAATTGCGACAAGTGCGAAGATCAAAACGGCAACCGGCACGCCGCCCGATGAATTTAAGGCATAAACAAAGCCCAGAATGGCGATTAACGGCAGAATCGTCTTGATCATTTCGCGTTTGTAATCGGCTTCGCCAAGCCCGTAATCCTTCTGTGATTTCGCCCGGCGGTAAGCCAGAAACAAAATCACCGCAATCGCGACCGCCGCTAAAACCCAGCCTGTTTCAAGCGTCATCAAACCTTGTCCGAATATTTTAAAAGTCGGGTCGGCGATCGAAACCGTTTCGCTTCTTGAAACGCCTTTGATCGCGCCGCGCCACGCGAGCAGTCCGCCCAATGTGACGATAAACGCAGGAATTTTGCCGTAGGCGACCAGCGTGCCGTGAATCAAACCGATCGCGACACCGACCGCGATCGCGAGCAGAATTGACGCAGCCAGTCCATATCCCCAATTAGTCAGCGCGATTGCCGCGACTCCGCCCGCCAGTGCGAGCACGGAACCGACCGACAGGTCGATCTGTCCGGCAACGATCAGCATCAGCATTCCGACCGCCAGAATGCCCGTCACCGACGTTTGCAGCATCAAATTCGATAAATTGCCCGAGGAAAGAAACGTTCCGCCCGTTTGCCAATGAAAAAACAGCCAAATCAAAATCAGCGCACCGAGCATCGTGTAAGCACGCAAAGACGAAGTTTCGATCTTGAAACCTTTCGATTGTTCTTGTTCAGTCATAAATTTAGAAATTGTAGAAATTAAAGTATTAAAGAAATCTTTCAGAAAATCATTTTTTGCCTTTTACCTTTAGCCTTTTGCCTTAATTATTCCCGGTCGCCGCCGCCATTACTTTTTCGGGCGTCGCTTCGTTTTTGGTAAATTCGCCCGTCAATTTGCCTTCGTGCAAAACCAGGACGCGGTCGGAAAGCCCCAAAACCTCGGGCAGTTCCGACGAAACCATGACGATCGCCAAACCTTCTTTGGCGAGTTTGTTGATCTCCGAATAAATTTCCTGCTTGGCGCCGACATCAATGCCGCGCGTCGGTTCGTCCAAAAACAAAACCTGCGGATTCGTCAGCAGCCATTTGCCGAGAACGACCTTTTGCTGGTTTCCGCCCGAAAGCGTTCCGGCGATGGTCAGCGGCGAATTTGCTTTGACTTTTAAGGATTTCATCGCGCCTTTTGCCGCGACCGTTTCGCGGGAGCGATGCGTGATAAATGCGCCCGAAATTCGCTTCAAGCCCGCTAAAGTCATATTGTCGAGAATCGGTTGTTCGAGCAAAAGACCGTAGCGTTTGCGGTCTTCGGTCACAAAAGCGATCCCGTTTTTGATCGCTTCCGAAGGCGAATCAATCGAAACCGGCTTGCCTTCGACAATAATTTCGCCCGAAGATTTGCCCTGCCACGCGCCGAAAATCGACATTAAAAGCTCGCTTCGACCGGCGCCCATCAAACCCGAAATTCCGAGCACTTCGCCTTTTTTGACGCTGAACGAAACATTATCAACGAGTTTTTTGTCCGGGTTATCGAGATCGTAAGCCGTCAGATTTTTGACTTCCATCGCCGTCGCGCCGAAATCGTGCGAAGTTTGCGGGAAAATATCGCCGACTTCGCGCCCGACCATCAGCGAAATAACTTTGTCCTTCGTCAATTCCGCAGCGTTTGCCGTGCCGACCGTTTTCCCGTCGCGCAAAACCGTGATCCGGTCCGACATTTCGAAAACTTCGTCGAGCTTGTGCGAAATATAGATCATCCCGACGCCGCGCTCTTTGAGCTTGCGCAGAATGACAAAAAGCGTTTCGACCTCCGATTCGGTCAAAGCCGCGGTCGGTTCGTCCAACACGAGAATATTCGCATCCTGCGACAGGGCTTTGGCGATTTCGACCAGCTGCTGCTGTCCGATCCCGAGGTTTCCGACCGGCGTTCGCGGGTCGATCGGCAGATGCAGATTTTTCAGCAGGGTCGAGGCTTTCTGATAAAGCTCCGACCAATTAATCAGCCCGAATTTGTTCGGCTCGCGCCCGAGAAAAATATTTTCCCCGACCGTTAATTCCTTGACCAGCGAAAGCTCCTGAAAAATGATCGCGACACCCGCTTTTTCCGAATCGCGGATCGTTTTAAATTGGCGGACTTCGCCGTCGATCACAATATCACCTTCGTAGCTGCCGAACGGGTAAACGCCCGAAAGCGTTTTCATCAGCGTTGATTTTCCCGCGCCGTTTTCGCCGACCAGCGAATGAAACTCGCCTTCGTAAAGTTCGAACGTCACGCCGTCGAGAGCCTTCACGCCCGGAAATTCTTTCACGATCGAACGCATTTCAAGAATTGGTTTCATAAGAGTTCCTAGAGTTCCTAGAGTTCGCAGAGTTCGTAGAGGAAAGAAATTTTAATTCTTAAGCTCTACAAACTCTGCGAACTCTATGAACTTTTATTGTTTCGGTCTTTGGTCAGCCGGAACGTTTTTGTAAACGTCTTCAAACGAAGCGTAGCCGTCTTTGATCACCGTCGACATCAGATTGTCTTTGTCAACGACCATCACTTCGAGCAAAATCGCGGGAATTTCTTTTTTGATGGCATCGTTCATAAAAGGTTTGGCTTCCGTCAAAGGTTCTTTTTTCGCGAGTTTGATCGCGGCTTCGACCGCGGCATTGGCGAGCGGAATGATCGGTTTATAAACAGTCATCGTTTGACTGCCTTCGGCGATTCGCTGCAAAGCCGCTTTTTCGGCATCCTGCCCGGTCACCAGAATTTTGCCCGCCAGACCTTTCGGCGTCAGCGCGGCGATCACACCGGCTGCCATTCCGTCGTTGGAAACCACAAATGCCGTAATATCATTGTTCAGCTGGGTCAATTGATTTTCGGCGAACTTTTGGGCTTCTTCGGTTTTCCAGTCGGTAATAAACTGGTCGGCTTTGATGGTTATGGCTTTGCTGTCGATCGCCGGCTGAAGCACGGCGAGCTGTTCTTTTTTCATAATGACCGCGTTGTTGTCGGTCGAGCTGCCGTAAACCATCACGTAATTGCCCTTCGGTGCTTTTTGCAAAGCGTATTCGGCGATCTTCCGACCGATCACCGGAACCTGATGCGAAATATAAACGTCAATTTTGTCGGAGTTGATCAGCCGGTCATAGCTGATTACCGGAATATTCTTGGCTTTTGCTTTTTCAACCATTTGCGCGGCTTGGGTCGCATCCTGCGGCGCAATGACCAGAACGTTGACGCCGCTCGTCAGGAGCTGTTCGACGTCGCTCAATTGTTTGTCAGCCTTGTTGTCGGCAACCGTGATCACGCACTCGACCTGGGCTTTGAGTTCATCGCAATGTTTCTGAAAAGCCGCCTGGTCGCGCTGCCAGCGTTCTTCCTTAACGGTCGCCATTGCGAAACCGATTTTTATTTTTCCGCTCGACGGAGCCGAATTATTTGTCGAAGCGGTGTTTCCGGTCTGCGGCGACTGCACGCACGCCGACATCAAAAATGCCGCTAAAATCAATAAACCTAAAAGTTTAGAACCGATTTTCATCGTGTTTTTTCTCCTTAAATTTTAAAAAAGATATTGCATAGAAAAAGTATGACAAAAATGTTTGATTCGTCAATACTAAATCGTTTTAGTCGGGCTTATTTGCAGTCAAAAAGAGTGATGACCGTAATTTTACCAAACTACGAAACTATTGAGAGTAAAAAAATGACCGCACTTATCTTTTTACCGAAAATTTTCCGTTTTTCCAAACCAAGTCATACAGTTTTTTTCCTTTGCCGCCAAATTCGGTATTTTTATCCTTGGCAAAGACCTCAACCGTCGTCCCGTTGCGCGGTATTTCATAGATATTATTTTTTGAAAAACCCGGAACATCTCGTGCGGCGATGTCGAACCATTTGCCGTTTCGATATTCGAGAAAATAATTGTTCGTCCCCGATTCAAATTCGATTTTCAGCACAACCGTATAAGCCGCGTTCGGACGTTTGAAAAGCGCCATCGTCAGACAGCTTTGTGCACCGTCGCAGCCCGATTTCCAGTAGCCGTTCGGGGTGTCTTCGATCTCCAAAAAAGAATCGATATATTCGCGCCGCGCTTTATTGCAATTTTTGTCGCTCGAAGCCATACAGCCTTCGAGCGTAAAATACTTTTGCGGCAACAGATTGAAAAAATCACGCACGGTGCGCGGCTGTTTGGTTTGCGCGTTTGCTGAAAAAACAAAAAGGCAAATCAGCAATGCCGGAAACAAAAAGTTAATTTTCATCAATTTTTTCTCCTGAAAATTCGATAACCGAAAGGATCTAAAGCCAACGACGGCAATCCGGCAGAGGCTCTGGTTTCGGGCGTAATTTCTTCAAATGTGCCGGCAATTTCCGTTGAGCCGAAAAACGGCTGATTCGACAGATTGATCGCCACCAAAACTTCCTCGTTTCCGCTTGTCCGTTTGAATGTCAAAACCCGCGCTTCGTCGGAATTTTTAAGCCATTTCAAATCGCCGCGCCGCAGAGCGACCGAGTTTTTCCGCAACGCGATCATTTCCTTGTAAAAGCGCGGAAATTCCGGGCGGCGGATTTCCGACTGCCAGAAGATCGGCATTTTTTCAAAGAGCGCGGGAAAACCCGATTCGGTCGTATCACCGACTTCCATTCCGTTGTAAAACATCGGCACGCCGTCCAGAGTAAAAGCCAGCGCCTGCGCCGCGAGCGCCCCTTTTTCGCCGAAACGCGCAATCGCGCGGCGTTCGTCGTGATTGTCGGAAAAACGCATCCGCAGCGCGCCTTTCGGGAATTTCGCGTGCTGGGATTCCCAGACCTTGCGAATCTCGGAAGCGGGAAGATTACCGAAAATAACACTGGTCAAAGCCGCGTGATTTTCCCACGAATAATCGAGATCAAACGCCTTGACGAGCAGATCGGGCGATTCCCATTCGGCAAGCCAGATCGTGTCGGGCTTGATCTTATCGACTTCCGAACGCGCCGTTTCCCAAAAATCGGTCGGCACAAATCCGGCAACATCGCACCGGAAACCGTCGAGATCGTAATCGCGAACCCAGAACTTCAGCATCTCGATCATATATTTTCGGAGCTCCGGGTTGTTGTAATTCAGATCGGCAACGTCCGCCCAATCGGGAATCGGCGGAATCACTTCGCCCTTCTCGTTCGTCGTGTGGAAACCCTTTATTTTCATCATCACCGAATCCCAGCTCGTGTGATTGGCGACAATGTCGATGATGACCTTCAGCCCGCGTTTATGCGATTCCGAAATCAAGCGTTTTAAATCGTCCTTCGTTCCGTAATCGGAATTGATCGCGTAAAAATCCTGTACGGCATACGGCGAACCGATCGTGCCCTTTGCTTTGAGCTTGCCGACGGGATGAATCGGCATCAGCCACAGCACCGTGACGCCGAGGTTTTTCAAACGGTCGAGATCCGCGGTGATCGAATTAAAATCGCCCTTTTCGGAATACTGCCGTTCGAAGATCTCGTAAATTACGGCATCTTTGACCCAGTCCGGCGACTGCCGCGCCGTTTCCTTTGAAAAATCGCGGGCGGGCGGTTGGGCAAAAACGAAATTTACCGCGAATAAAATTGAAACTACCGCTATTAAAATCTTTTTATTTCGAAGCATAAAAATTTCATCCCTTTACAATTCTTCTCCGGCGACCGCACTGGCACTCGGGATGGAAGTTTCGATGCTTCGTGCGCCGACATCCTTGACAAGCAGAACACTGACCGCGGCAATGAGCATCACAATTCCGCCGAGAACGACCACGTAAAGCGGGTCTTTTCCTAAAATATTATTGTAAATCTGCGGAATAATGAGCGACATAACGATTTGCGGGATGACGATGAAAAGATTAAAAACGCCCATATAAACTCCCATCCGCGACGGTTTGATCGCACCTGCAAGAATTACGTAAGGCATCGAAAGAATCGAAGCCCAGGCGATTCCGACTCCCGCCATTCCAACCCATAAAAAATATTTGTCGTGCGCAAAATAGGCCGAGATCAAACCCAACCCCCCGAGCGCGAGACAGATGAAATGCACGGTTTTGCGGCTCGTGGCGGCGGCAATCGGCGGAATCAAAAATGCGACGAGAAAACAGACGACGTTGTAAACCGCGAACG
>DATLOR010000133.1:0-28571 GCA_035536135.1 Pyrinomonadaceae bacterium
CGAACCCGAAACAACAAAGCCGAGATTGCATAAAACTTCGGCAATGCCGCTCATTCCGATGCCGCCGATGCCGATAAAATGAATATTTTTAACGTGTCTGAACATTTCTTTCAATTACGAATTTCAAATTACGAATTACGAATTAATGACAAGTTGAAATCATCCGTAATTCGTAATTTGAAATTCGTAATTCATTTCTCTCCTGCCAATTCCTCTATCAAATCAACCGTCGCTTCTGCCGCATCTTTTCGCGCCAGTTTTTTGGTCGCGGTTTCCATCGCGGTGATTTTTTCCGTGCTGCCGATCAAATCTAAAATTTCGTTCGCCAAAGATTCGCCCGTTAGATCTCTCTGCAAGATCATTTTTGCCGCGCCTGCCGTTTCTAATGCTTCGGCGTTTTTGCGCTGATGGTCGTCGGCAGCAGTCGGCAAAGGGATCATGATCGCGGCTTTGCCCGCCGCCGAAAGCTCCGCGCAAGTCGTTGCGCCCGCACGGCAAACCACCAGATCAGCCTTGGCAAATTCGTCAACCATATTCGAGATGTACTGACGAACATCCGCGTCCGCAAAAGACGAGCGCGAATAAATCTCTTTCAGCTTTTCAAAATCGAACTCGCCCGTCTGATGCGTCACCTGCAATTTGTCCTTCGGCAAGAACTCAAGCGCCTCGCCCATCGCATTGTTGATCGCGCGTGCCCCTTGCGAACCGCCGAAAATCAGCAGATTGACCTTTTCGCCGCGCGCTTTCGGCTCAATTTCAAAAAACTCACGGCGCACCGGATTGCCCGTGACAATTCCCTTTTTACCGAAAAACGGCATCGCTTCTTCAAACGTCAGAGCGGCTTTCGTGACAAAGGGCGCTAAGCGGCGGTTCGTAAAACCCGGCAAAGCGTTTGAATCCATCACGAGCGTCGGAACGCGCATCAGGCTTGCCATCAGCAAAACCGGTCCCGAAACATAGCCGCCCGCACCGACGACCACATCCGGCTTGAAATCTTTGATCAACGCCCGCGCTTCAAGAAAACTTTTCGGCAGAATAAACAAACCTTTGAGTTTGCCAACAAATCCGACATTTTTCAAACCCGCGCTTTTTATTAAAGAAAGCTGAAAGCCGTTTTCGGGAACGATCTTTGTTTCAAGCCCGCGCGCCGTGCCGACAAATAAAACTTCCGAGGCTTCATCGCGCCGCATAATTTCCTTAGCGACGGCGATTCCCGGATAAATATGTCCGCCCGTTCCACCGGCGGCAATCAAAACTTTCATCTTTCGTTTTCACCGCCGAGACGCGGAGACGCGGCGTTAATTAAAATTCTTTCTTTTCTGCCTTTATTCATAAAATCTCTGCGTCTCCGCGTCTCGGCGGTTTAATTTACCGCAAATCTTTTCGATTTCGCTTTCTTCTTCCGGCGCACGAAATTATTCGTGCTTTCAACGATGGTTGATTCCTTCGAAACAAAACCCGCGTACTGCGAAATATTCAGCAAAATCCCGACCGCGAACAGCGTAATGACGATCGACGACCCGCCGTAGGAAATAAACGGCAGCGGAATTCCCTTTGCGGGCAGGATCGAGATCACGACCGATATGTTAAAAAGCGCCTGTACGATCAAACCCGTGATCAGTCCGATTCCCAAGAGCATTCCGAAACGGTCGGGCGCCAAGAGCGCCGCCCGGGTTCCGCGCCACAAAAGCAATCCGAAGGCGACGACGACCGCTAAAGTTCCGATCAAACCTAACTCTTCGCCGACGACCGCGAAAATAAAATCCGAATACGGATACGGCAAGTAGAAAAGTTTCTGCTGACCTTTCGCAAAGCCTTCTCCCAAAACGCCGCCCGAACCGATCGCATAGAGCGATTGGCAAACTTGATAGCCCGCGCCCGCCGCGTTTTCCTGCGCGCACGGATCAAAGAAAGCCATCAGCCGCGCCACGCGCCACGGCGCGAAAACAAGTGCGCCGACACCGCCGACGAGCATCACCGCGCCGACCGTTGCAAGATGCAGAATCCGTGCTCCGGCGGCAAAATAGACGCAGATGAAAATCGCGCAAAGCACAATGGTCGTGCCCAGATCGGGTTCGAGAAAGATCAATCCGCCGAGGAAAGCCAGGACGGCAAGACACGGCAAAACCGTTTCCTTCAATTCGCCGACCGCTTTTTCTTTAATTGTCAAAAACCACGCCAGAAAGATCGGCAGAGCGATCTTGGCGATTTCCGAAGGCTGAAAAGAAACGCCCGGAAAACGAATCCAACGCCGTGCGCCGTTGATCGCCGGAAAACCGAACACCGAGATCAAAAGCACGGCGGTCACGCCTAAAATTCCGATCACGACAAATTTATTTTGATAAATTTTGTAATCAACTTTGCTCGCAACATACATCACGATCAGCCCGAAAACCGTAAAACCGAACTGCTTGAAGAAATACTGAAACTGCGTCGCACCGTCCGAGTTATTGGCGGTTTCCTTGAGCGAGATCATCGCCGACGCGGAATAGACCATCACCGCGCCGAACAACGCGAGACTCGCGGCAATTGCGAATAAAAACCAATCCATGCGAAGTTTTTTTGCCATCAATTTTTTTCTTCACCGCAGAGAAATTTTTAAGTAAAGCTCTGCGTCTTTGCGTCTCGGCGGTTCAATTTTTCTACTTCCGCCTTAAAAACCGTTCCGCGTTCCTCGAAACTTTTGAACATATCAAAGCTTGCACAAGCGGGCGCAAGCAAAACCGAATCGTTTTTCTCCGCCGTTTCAAAACTTTTTCGCACTGCGTCAGCCATCGAATCAGCGCGGACGATTTCGGAGTGATTCTTTAACTGCGATTCGATATTGTCGGCATCTTCGCCGATCAGAACCAGCTTGCGAACCGTTTTTTCGATCAGCGGAACAAGCGGCGCATAGGGCGCGTTTTTTCCGCGTCCGCCTAAAATTAAAATCGTTTTTCCCGCTTCCTCGCTCAAGGCTTCGAGCGCTTTGAGGGTCGCGTCAACACTCGTCGCTTTCGAGTCGTTGTAAAATTTCACGCCTTCGATCTCCAGGACAAACTCGATGCGATGCTCAACGCCCTTAAAGTTCCGCACGGTTTCGCGCATCGAATCGGGCGACGCGCCGCACGCCAGTCCGGCGGCAAACGCGGCGAGCACGTTTTCGACATTATGCAGCCCGCGCACAAAAATCTCGTCGCGCGTTGTCAAAACCTTTTCCTTGCCATTGCTTCGCGAAACCAAATCGCGTCCGCGCAGGAATAAACCTTCGTCGAGTTCTTTTTTGACCGAAAAAAGCGAAACGTGCGCCTTCAGTCCCTGTGCCCAGCTCGCCGTGATTTCATCGTCGGCGTTCAAGATCGCAACGTCTTCCGAGGTTTGATTCATAAACAGGCGATGTTTCGCGGCGGCGTAATCCGAGAAAAAATCGTATCTGTCCATATGATTCGGCGTAACGTTTGTCGCAACGGCAACCGCGGGGCGGAAATCTTTGATCGTTTCAAGCTGAAAGCTCGACAGCTCGACGACCGTCCAGGTGTTGTCGGTCGCGGTCTGCGTCAAATCAAGAAGCGGCGTGCCGATGTTTCCGCCGACCTGCGTTTCAATCCCCGATGAGCGCAAAAGCTCGCCGATCAAAGTCGTCGTCGTCGTTTTGCCGTTCGAGCCGGTGATGCCAACGATTCTGCCTTTCAAAAACCGGTAAGCGAGTTCGACCTCGCCGATCACTTCGCCGTCCTTGCGGTCAACATAACGCGCCGGAATCGTGTTTGTCGGCACGCCCGGCGAAATCACGACCAAATCGATCTGGTCTAAAAGCCACGACGGCAGATTTCCGTCGATCAAACCGACATTGAATCTTTCCTTCAAACTTTTCGCTTCGTCCGACCAACTCTCGATCGGCTTTTTATCGTGCAGAGCGACCGTTCCGCCGCGCTCGGCGATAAATTTCGCCGAAGCAATGCCGGATTTCCCCGCGCCCAGAACCAAAGTTTTTTTACCCGAAAGTTCCACAGTAAAAATGTAGGGGCGATGGCTTGTCCTCGCCCGATGCGACAAATGTCGCACAATTAGTTTCAAAATAAGTCTGATTCAAATTGAATCGTTATTTCCGCTCAGCGGGCGGGGGCAAGCCGTCGCCCCCAGAAAACTCACCGCAATTTCAATGTCGAAAGACTCATCAAAGCAAAAAGTATCGCGACGATCACGAACCGGAAAACGATCTTCGGTTCCTTCCAGCCCGCGAGCTGGAAATGATGATGAAGCGGCGCTTGCAGAAAAATGCGTTTGCCTTTGCCGGTCGAGCGTTTCGTAAATTTGAAATAGCCGACCTGCAGCATCACCGAAGCCGCTTCAATGATGAAAACGCCGCCGATGAACGGCAAAAGAAATTCCTGCTTTGTCAAAATCGCGACCGTGCCGAGCGCGCCGCCGATCGCTAAACTTCCGACATCGCCCATAAAAACTTCCGCCGGCGGCGCGTTATGCCATAAAAACCCTAAAGATGCGCCGACCATCGCCCCGCAGAAAACCGTCAATTCGGCGGCTTCGGGTTTATGCGTGATGTCCAGATAAGACGACCAGCGACCATCGCTCGAAACATAGGTCAGCGCGGTCAGCGCGCTCATTGCAATAAACGTCACGCTCGTCGCCAAACCGTCCATTCCGTCGGTCAGATTCACCGCGTTTGACGAGCCTAAAAGAACGAAAATGATAAAGAACAGATAAATAAACGGTCCGACATAGGTAACACCGTCGGGCAGCGCCGTAGCTTTAAAAAACGGAACGCTGATGTTCCACGGATAATTATTCGTCGCCCAGTAAAGACAGCCCCAAACGACCAGAGCAGTGATCAATTGCCCCAAAAGTTTCTGTCTTTCGGTCAAACCCAAACTGCGTTTTTTGACGATCTTTATGTAATCGTCCAAAAAACCGATCACGCCGAACGCCGTCGTTGCCGCGAGCGCGAGCCACAGATACAAACTGTCGAGCCGCGCCCAGAGAATCGTCGAAATAAAGACCGAACCGAGGATCAAAACTCCGCCCATCGTCGGCGTGCCTTTCTTCGCCTGATGTTCGTGCGACAGTTCTTCGCGGATTTCCTGACCGATGTTCAGTTCGCGAAGTTTTTTGATGACCTTGCCGCCGAACACGAGCGAGATCAAAAGCGCGGTGATCGTCGCCCAGGTCGTGCGGAACGTAATATATTGAAAGACGTTCAAGCCCTTGTAAAAAATGGACTCGCCCGCTCCGCCGTATTGCTTGAAAATCAATTGATATAAAAAGTAATAAAGCATCGTTTGGATTTTGGATTTTGGATTTTGGATTTTGGATTATTAAATTCTTTCCTTGATCCGCCGTTCCAAAGTCTGTCTTTTATCTCTCCAATTCAAAATTTTCCAACAACTTTTCAACTATCTTTTCGGTCCGCACACCGCGCGAACCTTTGATCAAAACCAAATCACCCGCCTGCACTTCTTTGATAAATTTTTCGCCCGCGACCGCCGAATTTTCATAAAACCCGATGTCGCTCAATCCCGCGCTTTGCGCGCCTTTGAGCAAATCTGCGGCAAAACCTTCGACACCGAAAATTTTGTCAACACCGATTTCGGCAATTCGCCTTCCCGTTTCAAAATGAATTTGCGCCGACTCAACCCCCAATTCGCGCATTTCTCCGGCGACCACGATTTTGCGTTTCGCTCCGTTTCCGCCTTCGACGATCGTTTCGACCATCGAGATCAGCGCGTCGGGATTCGAATTATAGGTGTCGTTAACGACCGTAAATCCTTCGGCAAAATGCAAAACCTCACCGCGCTGCGGCGGCGGCGCAACCGTTCGGAGCGAAGCCGCGATTTCCTCAGCCGTCATTCCAAACGAAAATCCGACCGCCGACGCCGCGAGCGCGTTCAAAATATTGTGCCGACCGTTTAAGGGAAACAAAACTTCCGCCTCGCCGTTCGGCGTTTGCAGCGTAAAATTCGTTTCGCCAAAGCGTTCAAAGCGAATATTTTTTGCCATCACGTCCGATTGCGCGTCGATGCCGTAAGTGATATTTTTCCCTTCGTGCAGGTCGCGCATCGCCAAAACACGAAAATCGTCGGCGTTCAAAACGGCTGTGCCGCCCGTTTTCATCCCTTCGACGAGTTCGGCTTTCGCTTTCGCGACCGCTTCGATCGAACCGAGATGTTCGACGTGAACCGGCAAAACATTGAGTTCGACCGCGACATCCGGCGGCGTGATCCGGCAAAGCCGCGCGATCTCATTATTCGGCGTACTCATTCCCATTTCCAGCACGGCGACATCATACGAATCATCTTTCGCCAGATTCAAAACCGTGATCGGAAGTCCGAGACCGTTATTGTAATTTTTGATATTGCGCAGAACTTTTCTGCCCGAGCCTGCCAGAACGTGCGCCGTCAATTCCTTCGCCGTCGTTTTTCCCGCGCTGCCCGTGACGGCAACGACCGGCTTGTTCCATTCGGTGTAAACGCCATGCGCCAATCTTTGAAACGCCGCGATCGCATCTTCGACAAAAATCAATTTGTCGGCGTGTTTTTCGAGTTCACCGCGATGTTCTTCAAATCTATCACGGCGAACGACTGCGGCGACCGCACCGTTTTCTAAAGCCGACGCCGCATATTTCGTCGAATCTTCAAAATCGCCGTTAAAGCAATTATCCTGATATTCAGGCTGTGAAAGCGCAAAAAAGACTACGCCCGCCCGGCTGTCGCGTGAGTCAATCGCGAACGATGTGACTTCCGCATCCAGCAAAGCGGGATCGAGCCCGGAAGCATCGGCTTCCATAAATTTTATTGCCTTTTCAAGTTTCAAGTCTTTTCTTCTTCCCTCGCTCCCGAAGATTTGTTCTTCGGTATTTCGATCATCAAAGCCGCCGTTTTCTGTTTCGCGCCTTTTTTATTGTCGCTCGGCGGTTTGTTTTCCTTTTTCGGTTCCTTTAAATCTTTCGGCTTTTCCGCGTCGGCGCTCTTTTTGTCCGCCTTTTCATTCTTCGCCGTTTTTTCCGATTCGGTTTTGCCCGCCGAATTCGGCTCGATTTCCGACGGAATATCGTCCGCGGTCAAAGTTTCCTGCCGGATATTGGCGTCGGGTACGACATTTAATTCAGGCAAAATCTGTTCGGCGATCTCGCGGAAAACCGGTGCGGAAACCTGTCCGCCGTCGCGGGCACCGCCCGAGGGCTCGTCCATCACGACCAGGATCACGACCGACGGATTGTCCGCCGGAGCCATTCCGATAAACGACGAGACGTATTTGCCCGAATCGACCTTTTTCAGCTTGGCGTTATATTTCCAAGCCGTGCCGGTTTTTCCCGCCGCCGTATAGCCGTTTAATTGCGCGCGTTTGCCCGTGCCTTTGAGCACGACTTCGCGCAGCATTCTTTTCAAATAACGCGCAGTATCAGCCGTCACAACCTGCGTTTTTTGCGCCTCGGTCGAACTTAAAACCTTCCCATCTTGCCGGATTTCTTTAATAATATGTGGTTGAACTCTGACACCGTCATTGGCAATTGTCGCGTAAGCCGACGCCATTTGCAAAGCCGAAACGCTAATTTCATAACCGATGCTCATCGAAGCCAGCGAGTCGCCGTTCCACGACTTCGGCGAGCGGAAAATTCCGCTTGCTTCCGCCGGAAGTTCGACGCCCGTGGCTTGCCCGAAACCGAACTTTTGCGCGTAATTATAGAAATTTTCCTTGCCGGTCGAGAGCGCGGTTTTGATCGCCGCAACGTTGCTCGAAACCGCCAGAGCTTCGTCGTAACCCATCCATTTTGTCGCGTGCGGATCGTTGAAACGATGCCCGGCAACCTCGATAAAACCTTTCGTACAATCGATTTCGCCATTCGGGTTGACCAAGCCTTCGTTGATCGCCGAACTGTATGTCACGAGTTTGAAAACCGAACCCGGCGAATAAATATCGTGAATCGCGCGGTTTGAATAATTTTCCGCCGAAAATTCGTTGTATTTGTTCGGGTCGAACGTCGGATAATTCGCCATCGCGAGGATTTCGCCCGTTTGCGGGATCATCACGATCGCCATGCCCGATTTTGCGTTCGAGTTTTTGACGCCTTGCGCCAGAGCCTGCTCGACCTTGTATTGAATCGAATGGCTGATCGTCAGCACGACATCTTTCGGCGGTTCGCGCTCTTCTTCTTCCGATTCGTCATAAACTCTGCCGAGACGGTCGCGGTCTTGCCAGCCTTTGATCACCGCGCCGCGCAGAGCGAGTTCCTGCGACTGCTCGATGCCCGCGCTTCCGATGTCGTCGGCGTTGCTGAAACCGATGACCTGCGCCGCTAAGCTCCCGCCCGGATAACTGCGTTTTTGCTCTTCCTTCCAGTGCAAGCCCGCAAAACGCGGCAAGTCGCCTTTTCTTAAACCTTTATTTTCAAGCGCGTCGTTGATTTTCTGGACCGTGTCTTCGTCGAGCTTCGGAGCCAACACAATATATCTTTTGTTCGCGGTTTTGGCATCTTTGATTTTCGCCGCAATATCGTTCGGCTTAACTTTCAGAACCTTCGCAACTTCTTTTGCCGCCGCGTCCGCATCTTCGATCTCCGACGGGTCGGCGTAAAGCGATTTGACCTTCAAACTCATCGCGAGAGCGCGGTCCGAACGGTCGTAGATCGTCCCGCGAAGCTGTTTTTCCTTGGTGTTGTCGCGGCGTTGGTTAAGAGCTTTGCCGCGCAAAAATTCGTATTGATTGATTTGCAGATGCACGAGCCGTGCACCGATGCCGCCGATCCAGAGAACGAAAAAAGCGACGATCAGCATAAAGCGGGTAAATGCCGTCTGCATCGGATTCTTAGTTGTTTTTTTCGTGGCGCGTTTGGACATAATTGGAGCGCGGGCATCCTGCCCGCCAATTGCAATAAAAAACTAACTTTCTACTTTCTGGCGATTTGCGTCGGAGATTTTTCTTTGACTTCTTTTTTGGCAGTCGTCGGCGCAGATTTTGAAATGCCGTCCTTGCCGACTTTTTCGACGGGTTTCGCGTCGACCGTTTTTTCAACCAATTGTTTCGGCTTTTCTTTGGTCTCTTTGACCGCCAGAGTTTTTTCGCTTTTTTCTTCCGCGACCGGACGCACGGTTTCAAAACTGCTCGCGGTCATTTCGGTCAAACCGATTTTTTTCGCGGCTTTTTTGATCTCGGCGGGCGAGAGCGCGATTTCTTTGAGCAAAGTCAGACGGCGTTTTTCGGATTCCAGATCTTCGAGCTGTTTTTTCAAGCTTGAATTTTTGATCCCGAAATCGATCGAGGAAAAATGCGACCGTGCCGCAAAGAAAAATCCGCCGACCAGAAACACGCCGCAACAAAGCGTCAAAAGACAATAACGCCACGGGATCGGGTCTTTTTCTCGACGAATCTTTTCCCGATTTGAATTTTTCGGCAGGTTTCTTTTTTTCATAGCTTCTTCTCCAATAGCTAAATTTTCTGACAAATCCGAAGTTTGGCACTTCGGGCACGAGGGTTTTCAGCAATTTCAGGTTCGTCCGGCACAAGCGGCTTGCGCGTTAGAATTTCAATCTTTTTTTCCGCGCCGCAAACGCATTGCGGAAGACGCGGCGGGCAAGAACATTTTCCCGCTAATTTCTGGAAGGTTTGTTTGACGATGCGGTCTTCCAATGAGTGAAAAGTGATGATCGCCAATCTTCCTTCACTTTCCAAAACATCGACCGCGTCGCCGATAAACTCTTCCAAAATTTCAATTTCACGATTGACGGCAATCCGCAAAGCCTGAAAAGTGCGCGTTGCGGGATGAATTTTGTCTTTCGATTTCCCGCGTCCGATCGCTTTTTCAACCGTTTCGGCAAGCTCTCTGGTCGTTTTGACCGCTTCGCCGATCTCTCTTTTCCACACGATCCGCCGCGCAATCCGCCGCGACATCCTTTCTTCGCCGTATTTGTAGATCAAATCGGCAATTTCTTCTTCCGAAAGCCTTTCCAAGAGTTCGGCGGCGGTTTCATAACCGGAATCCGTGTCCATCCGCATATCGAGCGGCGCATCGAACCGGAAACTAAAACCCCGCTTCCCGTCGTCAAACTGTAGTGACGAAACTCCCAGATCCGCTAAAATACCGTTCACTTTTTGAACACCTGCTTTTTTGAGAACTTCGGTGATTTCCGCAAAATTCGCGTGAAAGATTTTTATTCTTTCGCCGAAATGCCCAAGTCTTTCTTGCGCCAATTCGATGGCTTGAAGGTCTTGGTCAATGCCGATCACCCGAATATTTTCCGCCGCTTGCAGGATCGCTTCGGTGTGTCCGCCGAGCCCGAGCGTGCAATCGACAAAAATCTCGCCGGCTTGCGGATTGAGCATTTCAACAGTTTCCTGCAAAAGAACGGATTTATGTAAATTTTCGGCGTCTGTCGGCGGCATATTCAAAGAACAAAACCTGGGCTTTAAAGACACAAAAAGAGTGCGCGGTCGTTTTTCAAACCTCTAACAAAATCGATCAAATTATTTTCTAAGTAACACGGGGAAAATTGACTCGCTTTGCTCGTTTCTTTATCTTCTTAAAACATCCCGCGTATCATCAATCTGAAATTTTCTGGGGCAAACTGCTTAAAACACTTAAACACTCTGTCTTGTGGAAAACTTTTTTCCCCGAAAACTTTTCATTGGGGCATTTTCAACTACTTGCAAGCATATTACGATGTTTTTTTACCATCTGTCAAGACATTTGTGCAAAAATTTTAGGTTAATCAAGTGTTTAATTCTTAATCTTAAACTGTGGAAAACTTTTTAGTCGGCAAGCCTTATTTTTCTTTCCCGCGTAATTGGTTTAAAGTTAAGAATTTGCAACTTCTCTATGGGCGCTTCTTTTATCCAGCTACTCATTTTCGGAATCGCGGCGGCGGCGGCAAACGTGCTCGGCGGACTGATTCTTTTCCCGCCCGGAATTCATAAAAACTTAAAAAAGATTCTCAAATATATTCTCGCGCTCGGTGCCGGATTTATGCTGAGCGTCGTTTTTATCGATATCCTGCCCGAAGTCGTCGTGCTCTGGCAAAAAAAGGAAAATTCCTTCACCAGCGAAACCTTGATCTATCCGATGATTTTGCTGCTCCTCGGTTATCTGCTGACGCAGTTTTTCGAGCATACGATCGCGCCCCACATCCATCTCGGCGAAGAAATGCACTCCGACCATCTGATTTCGACCAAATCGGCTTACACGGCGGTCGGCGGTCTGCTGATCCACACGTTTTTCGACGGCGTTTCGATCGCCGCCGCCGCGCAGGTCGATTTCAAGGTCGGAATTCTGGTATTTCTCGCCATTTTGCTTCACAAGTTTCCCGAAGGCTTCACGATCGCCTCGATGATTCTGGCGGCGGGCAAAGGATTTCGGGAAGTATTGATCGGTACTTCGCTGATCGGTCTAATGACCTTGCTCGGCGTTCTGCTCTTTTATTTTGTCGGCTCGAACATCGGATTTACGGTCGCTTACGCGCTTCCGCTCGCGAGCGGCGTGACGCTCTATGTCGCGGCAAGCGATCTGATCCCCGAAGTCAATCATCACGGCGGCAAAAATCCGTTCGTCTCGTTCGCGGTTTTCGCCGGAGTCGCGCTCTTTTTCATTCTTCATTTTGCGCTGCACTCGGTTTTGGAAAATTAATTTTGGAAAGCTCTAATCCTAAGCAGTCAATGTTCATCCATCAACGATAAATCTTCGTAATTAAGTGAGTCCAACAAAACTGCCGCGCAAGTAGGCAAGAAAGTAGAATGGTGGTGAGCCATCGGTCAAGCTAAAGCAACGCCTATCTCCGAAGGCAGTAAACGCTTCGGAATCTGCAAGAAGCGGACGGGCAAGACTGCGCGGATCAGGCTTGAGACGAAGCCCTCTGCTCATCCTCATATTCCAAAATATCTCCGGGCTGACATTCTAAAGCTCGACAGATTGCCTCCAGTGTTGAGAGCCGAATTGCTTTCGCTTTGCCATTCTTCAACACGGAGATGTTAGCCATCGTAATACCGACTTTGTCGGCGAGCTCCGTTACGCTCATTTTCCTTTTCGCCAACATAACGTCGATGTTAATAATGATTGCCATGTATCTTTAGACAGTCAGATCGTTCTCGGATTTTATATCCACAGCATTTTGTAAGATCCGCTCAAACACTGCGGCGGCTGTGGCGATGACGGCAGAGACGAAAATAATGAAGGCACCCATCATTACTCCACCGGCAACATCATCCGTGCCGCGGACAAATATGAAAATGTAGGCTTCCGCACCAACAATAAAGACCGCCGTTGTAATTGCGCAGTACTTAATGATCTGCAACGCTCGGACTGCCCTCTGCGAAAACACTTCGTCTCGCCTGGCATACCCCAACATCTTGAATCCCTGGTAAAGACCGACAAAAAACGGGACGAAGGCAAGATATATATACGCCAAAAATGGATCCTTGAAATATATCTCAAACTGCGTGGCGTTCACATTCCTACCCTCGAGCTGGGGTTCCCAAAGCAAGAAGGCAAGAACACCTGCGCCGAGAAGTACAATTACGATCTGAAGAAAGATTGCTGAGCCTCGTTTCATAGTTGATCTTTATTGATGGTCCATATTGCGATATTATATCAGGATTTATCGTTTGTCAATATATTTTTATCGTTGTTTGCTTCCTGCAACCGTATGGCTGACACTCGGAACCGTCCGCCCTTTGGGCTTCGGCGGGAGCAGCGGCGAAATCCGCGCCCACAACGCCATAAGGCAATAGTTCCTACGCCATGCCTCCTATTCTGCTTCTTTGGCTGCTTATGCGACGGTTTGTTAGGCATACTAGTTACAAAGCGTGGAATGGTTTTTGCTTTCTATGATGCTTTGTTTTGTAAAACGGAACATTAGTGTCCGATTTTCGTACTTTGTATTTGCAGATTTGATAATATTATTGCAGATGAAAAATTTTCGTTCGTTTATCAGAATATCGGCACTATTGCTTGTTTGCTGGATTGCGTCCTATCCGCAAAGCGACACGCCTTTTTCGATTGATGTCGCACCGATCGCCAATAACGGTCAGCCGATTAACGACTACGCGAACGTGATCGACGACCAGGTCGAACAGCAGCTCAATCAAAAAATAAAAGATTTCAAAGCGCGGTCGAACCCGCCGGTCGTTTTGGCGGTCGCGACTGTTAAAACAACGGGCGACCGACCGATCGAACAGTATTCACTGGCATTGGCGCGCGGCTGGAAGATCGGTTCTAAATTTGAAGATAATCCGAGCGCGCTGCTTTTCATTGCAGTTGATGACCGCAAATATCGAACAGAGATCAGCCGCGATCTCGAAGACGAGCTGCCCGACGGTTTGGCGGGGCAGCTCCAACGCCAGTATCTCGTTCCGGCTTTCAAACAGGGCGATTATTCAAAAGGAATTTCCGACACGATCGACGCGTACATTAGAACGATCGATGCGCGGCGCAGCGGCACGGAAATTCCGCCGACCGCGCAAACCGAGCCGACTCCGGCGGGAAAACAAAAAAACTCTTCGGCATCGCTTTCGGGCGGAGCCTGCTGTTTAATTATTTTAGTCATTCTGATGATAATAATTTTCAGCCGTTCGGGCAGGGGCGGCGGTCGAAATGACCGCAACCGCTGGGGCGGCGGCGGCGGCGGATTCGGCGGCGGCGGCGGCGCACTGCCGTGGATCATCGGTTCGATCATCGCCAACAGCGGAAGCGGTTCGTCGAGCAGTTGGGGCGGCGGCGGCGGAAGTTCTTCCGGAGGCGGAAGCGATTGGGGCGGATTCGGCGGCGGCGGCGATTTCGGCGGCGGCGGCGCGGGCGGAGATTGGTAATTCGATTTTGGATTTTAGATTTTGGATTTTGGATTTTTCGTCAGCACAACATTAGTTTGTAATTGAGAAACCTAAAACCTAAAACCTAAAGCCTGAAACCTAAAATTTATGAAATTTGAAGCATTTTTGGACGATTTGAAACAGACGCACGGGAAGAATCTGGCGAGCGTGATTTTATACGGTTCGGCGGCGGCGGGCGATTTTATCCCGCAGGCTTCCGATTACAATTTGCTGATCGCGCTTCATCGCATTACGCCGAAGGATTTGCGGAACGCGCACGCCGTCTTGCGCGAATGGACGCGGCTCGGTTATCACGTTCCCGTTTATTTTACGGTTGAAGAACTACAAACTGCCGCCGACGTTTTCCCGATCGAATTTCATAATATGGAACGCGCGCGCAAAGTTTTATACGGCGCGGACGTGCTCGCGAATCTTGAAATTTCCGACGAATTTCTGCGTCATCAGACCGAGTATGAACTGCGGAGCAAACTGATTCGCCTGCGCCGCGCGTATATTCCGGCGTCGGTTTCGGTTGACGGATTGATGAATTTGATGGCGGAAAGTCTTTCGAGCTTTGCGTCGCTGTTTCGCGCCGTTTTACTTTTGAAAGGCATCGAGCCGCCGGTCACGAAACACCAAATTGTTGCGCTCACGGTTCAGGAATTAAAGCTCGACGGAAAACCGTTTGAAAAGATCTTTAATATTCGTGAAAACAATTTTGCATTGCCCTTAACGGAAATCACCGCAAACGAGCTTTTTGCGGAATATTTGGAACAGATCGAAACCGTCATCGCGGCGGTTGATAAATTAAAAAAATCGTAATTTGCTAGAATGGTATCAAACAAGGAGAAGAAATTTATGAAAAGAGCAATTTTATTGACAATCGCGTTATTTTTCGCATTCGGTTTATCGGGCTGCAGTTATAACGATTTAACGGCAAAACAGCAAAACGTCAAAGGAAAATGGGCAAATGTCGAAAGCGCACTGCAGCGCCGCGCCGATTTGATTCCGAATCTGGTTAAAACCGCGCAGACGCTCGGTGTTCAGGAACAGGAAGTTTTCGGACAGATCGCCGACGCGCGTTCCCGATTGATCAATGCCGCGCAAGCCGCTCCGCAAGGCGCGGACGGCGATAAAACGCCCGAACAAAAACAAGCCGTGTTGGAAGCAAATAACAGTTTCGGCGGAACGATCGGCAGACTTTTGAGTTTGCAGGAAAATTACCCGGTCTTGCGTTCGAGCGAGGCTTTTTTGAAAGTCCAGGACGAACTTTCGGGAACGGAAAACCGAATTAATATTTCGCGGACAGATTATAATCAGGCGGTTCAGGATTATAATACGACGCGCAACTCTTTCCCGGCGGTTTTGACGGCAGGTTTGCTGGGTTTTAAAGAAGAGCCGTTTTTCCAAGCCGATCCTTCTTCAAAACAAGCGCCGGAATTGCCCGATCCGAATTCAATGCGCCGGAACAATCCGCCGCAGACCGCGCCCGTCCCAAATGCGGCAGCGAATTCTGCGCCGAGCGCCCCGGCGAATTCGGCAGCCAATAATTCGAATAAATAAATACTCTGCGCCTGTGCATCTCTGAATAAAGGCTTGTCCGGCAAACACCGGCAAGCCTTTATCTTTTGATCTGCCGCGTAATGGTTTGATCGGTAATGCGCGTGTCTTCGGCAAGCATAAACGCCTTACTCAAAATGATCGACAAAACCCGGTCGCCTTCGAACGGCAGGAAAACCTTGCCTTGACCGAACGTTTCCGCGCTTCCCGACGGCACGATGCAGAGATACTGGTCGTTTGGCGACATCAGAATATTTCCGCTTCCGAGGTGAATTTTATAGTCGCGCAGATCGCCTTTGACGAGCAAAAATTTATCTTCGAACGAACAGCGCGGCGCGATCTTCAAACGCGGAATCATTCTTTCAAGAAGTTCTTTGCGCGTTTTCGCCGTTGCCGAAAGGTCGCCGAAAGAAAATTCGCGCCAGTATTCGTTGTGACGTTCGCGCCCGTTATCGGCCCAGTTCGGATCGTTGCCGATACTGCAAACACCGACGAACATATCGACATCGCGCATTATTTCCGAGAAAATGAGCGGCGGTATCCGATCGAGCGGAAGCGGTTCGACGTTGCGCGTCTGATTCCAGCCGTTATGATAACCGCCGCCGTAGCCGTGTCCGTAATGAAGCGGCGCATCAATCGGATAAAAACGCACCTGATCGGTCGCCAGATAGAGATATGTTCCGGTTTCGTTCGAATCGACGCCGTAATCGTCGCCGATCGCCTCGACCCAAAATTCCGCGCGCAGATTCGATTTCGAAAGGGTGCGCATCGGTGCATGGAAATCGGCATCAGCCATAATCCGCAGTTGATTTTTCCAGTTTCGCTGACCGCACAGGGCGTTGAATTGATGCTGTTTGATTATATGCGCGGCGTAGCGGTTTGAATAAACCTGCGTGTTGCGCTCGGCATCGGTCAAAACGTAAATTTCGCGGTGCGCCTGTTTGAACGGCTGACGAATTTCGTGTTTTTCTAAAAACTCGCGCCATTCTAAAACTTCTGCGGTCGAAGAATGAAGCGGATGCCACAATTCGACCTGCGAATCATCGAAAAGTTCAAGCGCATTTCCGTCCTTATCGACGAGTTTTCCGTCCAGAAAAATCGCCGTTGTCGCATCGTTAAAACGCCAGATCAAACGCCGCGCGATCGTCCCGACGAGCCGATGATCCAGATATCTTTCGCGCCAGATTTTGTAATCCCAACGCTTTTCTTCGAGATAAAGATTTTCAATACGATCGCGCTGCGCGGGCAGCATTTTTTTGATGTCCTTGACGTTGTTGTTTAATTCTTTGAGCTCTTCGGCGTGATTTTCTTTGACAAACGCCGGAACTGACTTTTGCTGTTTTGCGTCCGCATTAAACCAGCGAATTTCCGCCGAATTCGTTCCCATCACGATTAATTCCGCCGCAAAATCTCCGAAACTCGTCCGCCATAAACCAACTTCCGCCAAACCATAATCCGGCACCGACATTTCCTCTAATTCTTCGGCAGGAAGCCCGATTTTTTTTGCCGTTTCGTTTAAAGCCTTCTCGATTCCCTTCTGCGCTGTGCCGAATTTTACCTTGAGCTTCAGAATCGCCAACTGCCCGACGCCTTCCAAACCCATCTGCCCGAGCGCCCAAACGCAGGCATTCCCGACCCGCACACAGCGCGGTCCGATCATCGGAACTTTTTTATAAGCCGAGATCGCCAGATTCATCAGCGCGCGCGCAATTTCCTTATCTTCCCGGAGTCCGCAACCCCAGACCAATCCTTTCAAAATATCGG
The DNA here is from genome assembly GCA_035536135.1 of Pyrinomonadaceae bacterium. Lineage (GTDB taxonomy): Bacteria > Acidobacteriota > Blastocatellia > Pyrinomonadales > Pyrinomonadaceae > JAFDVJ01. Next base: position 17,113 of record DATLOR010000133.1, read on the forward strand.
CATTCGCGTCGTTCAGCATTAAATTCGGATTCGGCTGCCACTCAGACCAACTCGCAACCTGCGCCGTGCGCGGTTTATCAACGAGCGGAAACCATCTGAGAACGTACGATTTAAATTCATCAAACCCGATTTTTTCGAGAAAATGTTCAACAGATTTCTTCCATTTTGCATTAGGAGCAGAACCGGATGAATTTTGGCAAAGAGTTAAAATTTCAATCCAAGTAGTTTTTGAATTTGTGTTTGATAAATCAACATCTGAAATTGCCAAATCAGACCAAGCCTCGCCTTCAATCAAAGGATTTTTCAAAACTTCCCCGATAATTTCCTTCAATTTAACAATCTGTTTTCGCGTCTGCTCATTCTGATTGCGCTCTGCGGAAATAACTTCGATGTACTTTCTGATTTTTTCTTCTAAAATTTGTGAAAGTTGATAGCCTTTTAGATAAGCCTGTAATTGTTTTATGACCTGCGGAATTACCCGCCAATAGTTTGAATCGTAAATCATTGACCAATCAATAATTTCCAGTAATTCATCTCTGCTAAAAGGCAAATGTTTGCGAAAAAGTTCGATCAAAGCCGACCTGACTTTCCAACCGTTTTGATTGTAGCCGTTAAAATTTTTGTCTTTCCGTTTTTCTTTTAAGTCGTTTTCATAATCGGTCAGCCAATCAATTAAATCCAAGGCAATTCTTGACTGTTCGTATAAATCCAATTTCAAAATTTCTCGACCGATTTCAAATTCTTTAAAAGTAAAGTTATACCAATACTGAGTTTGATCGGCGAGGGTTGTTTTAATTAATTCGACGGATTTTTCCGAACGATATTTTTTAGAGTCTTCGCCCTTTTCCGTCAATAAATTTTTCAGAATTTCCAAACCTTGAAGAATCATAGAATTTAACCTCCAACGAGCGGCACGAGTTTAAGAAAAGAAACGGTTGTTTCGGGCGAGATTTCGATGATTTGGTCGAGACTTTCAACCTGCAGATCGTCAACCAAAATGATAAAGCCATTGCGGTCAAAAGCCTGAATTGCTTTTTCGTATTGTTCGCGTTCGTTGATGCGCTTTTTTTCCTTGAATTTGAAGCCGTTCAAAACGCGCTCGGCAAGCGCCGGCTGGACGAGCATATTAAAAACTTCGGGTTGTTTGGCGTTGTAGAGCGCGACTTCCTCGCGGACGCGCGCTTCGATCAATTCGCGGACGGAAATATGATTCGTCGGAAAATGAAGCCGGATCGCAAAACGCGGTTGAGTTTGCCCGTACATCGCTTCATCCTTAATATTCAGAGCAACTTGCATCTGTTTCACCTCACAAATTTTCAATCTAAAAACAGCGTTATTATAACACTGTTTCATCTGTGAAACAAGCAATTTAAAAAATTTTTCCGCTAACTAAAACCCGCGCGAATTGCACATCGAACAATGGTCGCAAGGCTTGGCGGTCGGCTCGTACGGGCAAGGCTTTTCGCCCTGTAAATTGGCGATTATTTCGTCGGCAATTTCTTCGAGACTCGCAAATTTTTCCTGGCTCGCGTGAAGCAATTTGGGATTTGGAATTTGGGATTTGGGATTTGAAACCGCGAATTGTGATTCGATATTGTCTAATCTTTGATTGATTTTTTCCAGACTTGCGCGCACAAGATCGTCATTGCTTCCCTTTTCGTTTTCCTGTAAAAGTCGGGCAATGCGTTCGGCTAAATTTTGAGTGTTGGCGTTTTCCATTTTTTCACGAAACAGCGATTAACCCTGATTTTCGCTGATTATTTTATAATTAAATCCGTACCAATCAGCGTTAATCGTTGTTTCAAACTTCTTTGTTTCAAACTTCGTTCGGCAATAAATCAATGTAATCGACCACGCCGACGATCGCCGAATCGATCGCCGCGCCGGCTTTTCCGGTCGCCGCGGTCGAAGCCGATAAACCTTCCTGAACGATCAGCACCACATCGCCTTCGCCGGCGGAAACCGAATCGAGCGCAAGACAAGTGTAATCCATATCTTCGCCCTCAGGCGTAATCTGGCGGCAGAGCATGATCCGCGCACCTTCGTAGCGCTGATTTTTCTGCGTCGAAACGACGTTTCCGATAACTCTCGCTAAAAGCATTTGATTAGTGGTAAACGGTGAGTGGTGAGTTTTTGAATTTTAACTCACCACTCACCGTTCACCGTTAAAAACGTGTGAATCCGAATCAATGATCCCGACAATCGTGCAGTCGGTCGGCGTGTCGTCGCGTTTGAACGGAAAGCTCGCTTCCTTGCCGCGGCACCAGAAAACCAGTTCGCCGACACCCGCGCCAACCGCGTCGAGCGCGATCAGCGGCTTGCCTTTCGGCTGGAGGTCGGCATCGAGCGTCTGCACGATCATCAACTTTTTCGCGTGAAGCGATTCGTTTTTGACCGTCGAAACGACGTTTCCGATGACGCGGGCAATCTGCATTTTATTTAGAATTTTCGTTAAATTCGTAAGAATCGATCACGCCGATGATCGCCGAATCAACGGGACAATCCTTGTTGCCTTCGGCGAGGCGCGCCGACGACCCGGCGACGACCAGAACCTTTTCGTGAAAACCTGCGCCGACGGTGTCAACCGCGACGATATAGCCGCTCTGGTCTGTCCCGTCGAGATTGATCGGTTTCACGATCAGAAGTTTTTTGCCGTGCAGGCGTTCGTCTTTCTGCGAAGCGACGACTGTGCCTAAAATTCTTGCGATTATCATTTTTAGTAGTCGGTAGTCGGTAGTCAGTAATCAGTAGAATTTGCTTTTATGCGTCTACCGGCGACTGTCTACTGTCTACTATTTCATTACTACCGGCAATCTTTCATCAACGCTCGTATGCGGGCGCGGAATAACGTGAACGCTGACGAGCTCACCGACCCGCCGCGCCGCCGCCGCACCGGCATCCGTTGCCGCTTTGACCGCCGCGACATCGCCGCGCACAATTGCCGTGACAAAGCCCGCACCGATCTTTTCGTAGCCGACGAGCGTGACATTCGCTGCTTTGACCATCGCGTCCGCCGCTTCGATCGTCGCAACGAGACCTTTTGTTTCAACCATTCCCAATGCTTCTTGCATTCCTAGTTTCTCCTAAAAATTTCTGTAAAATTGCAAAAGAACAATAAGTTTAACCTACATTCGCCGCTTGCGCCAAAAGTTCGATTAATTCTTCACGGCTTAAAGAGATTTTTGAGCCGTTTGAGTCGTGAACGCCGCACGAAATTCCCGCGTCGTCCAGATATCCGCACGCCTGACAACGCGCTTTTTCGGTCAGATACCCGGCTTTTTCGCGGATATTGATGAGTTTTGAGATCGCGTCCTTCGGCAAATCGTTCGCGCCGCCGAGCGCACGTGCGAGAATCGCGATTTTCGCCGTATGTTCCAGAGTTTCCAATCGATCGAAAGCTTGCCACAAATCTTCGCCGTAAGCGACCGCGCCGTGATTCGCCATCAAAAGCGCGTTGTGATGTTCGACAAAAGGCTTCATTCCGTCGGTCAATTCGCTCGTCGAAGGCGTTCCGTAAGATGTGAGCGGAACACAACCCAAAGTTAAAATAACTTCCGACAAAATGGGCGCGTCGATCGCCAATCCCGCAACCGCAAAAGCTGTTCCGTGCGGCGGATGCGCGTGACAGACCGCCTTTATATCGGGACGCATCTTGTAAATCAGCAGATGCATCGCGAGCTCGGACGAAGCCTTTTTGTCATTCAAAGCCTTGCCGTCCATATCGGTGATCGCCAGAGAATCTTCCGTCATCCGACCTTTGCAGGTCATCGTCGGCGTCGCGATCACGCGGTTTTCGTCCAGACGAATACTGACATTGCCGTCCGACGAAACGACATAGCTTCGTTCGTAGAGCAATTTCCCGACTTCGATGATTAATTTTCTTGCTTGAGCTTCGTCCATCAAAATTTAATAGATCGTAAAAGTGTATTCAACAGGTTTTGTAACAGTAATTTTTTTGCCGTCTTTCATCGGCGGTTCGAATTTAATTTCCCTCGCCGCCTTAATTGCCTGTTCGGTTAATCCGTCCGGCAAACCCGAAATTGTCGAAATTCCGCCGATTTGTCCGTCAGCTAAAAAAGTTACGCGCAAAACGACCTTTCCCTGAACATAATTGGTTCTTGCGACATCGGTATAATTAGCTCTCGGTTTTGAAATAATCCGCAGATTTTCTCTTTTCAAATGCGAAATTATCGAAGAATTTTCCTGAGAATTCTGATAATAATCTCCGGTGTCGCAACAACCGCTTGAACCCGAGCCTAAATTTGAATAAACGACTTTAGAGACAGTTTTTTCTTGGTTCGCATTTGTAGCGCTTTTAATTTGCAAAATGCTTACAAACAATAAACCAAGCGATAATGCTAGAGCAAATGAAACAATTCTCTGCCAGAAAGCTTTACAGCACATACTTTTACCCTGAACCTTAAAACTTATTTTTGTTCTTGCGCCGCAAAACATTGTTCTTTGTGGAGCAAAGTCTGATATTCGGCTGAATCTTTCGACGAATCATAAAGTTGCGGCTCCGCCATTTTTTCCGTCTTTTTTTCGAGTTCTTTTATTTGATTCTTTCTGTCCGACGAACGCGGGCGCTCGGCAGGTTTTACTTTTTTGACAGATTCGAAATCCGGTTCAACTAAAGGCAATGTTTCATACTTTAGATTTTTATCAACCGGCACACAATTATTTACTGCCGGAACGGAATTCGGCGTTACTGCGATGTTTTCAATCGTCCCTGATTCTTTTGAAATAAATAAAACCGAAACAAAAACGCTGAGTCCAAAAGTTAAGCTAAAAGTAACCGCGCCTTTCCAAAACGATTTACCGCACATCTCAAATAATTCCTCCGAAAAAAACTTAACCACAGATTAGCACAAACGAAGAAAATCTTCATCGGTCAATCTGTGGTTAAAAATCCTCGTGCTTCGGAAATTTAGCGTGATTTATACGGCACGGTTTTCATCGGCATCGTCGGCGGAACCGGCGGCGGCGGCGGAACATCCAGATCACTTTCAAGAACCCAATCGCGTTTTTCGGCTTCCGCCAGACGGTTTTTCAAACGATTGTTTTCTTCGCGCAATTGCTGGTTTTCCATCTGCATTTGACGATCCATTTGACGATGACGGTTGAATCCGCGGCGGAATTGGAAATTCGGCGCGGCGACCGTCACAAAGAAACTGGCGATAAAAAGTCCGACTGCGAAAGTCAGAAAAAACGGAGCGACTCTATTAACTAACGATATAAATTTCATACCTTCTCAATACCTCTGTAGATTCTATAATGCCTGATAAGTGCGTAAAAATTCCATCGGTGAAATTCTTCCTACTTCTTAATTCGATTTTTCGCCGCATTTGGTTTCAAAATTTTGCCGTTTTTGTTGCTCGGCTTTGCCAAAAAATACGACAAACTTTCGAGTGAAATCGTCAGATCAACGTTTTTGATCTTGACGTCGCCTTTGACGCGCAAAGGCATCGGCGCAAAGTTCATCACGGCTTTGATGCCCGAATTCATAATTTGCTCGAGGACGTCCTGGGCAAATTCTGCCGGAACGGCAATCACCGCTACATCTATTTTATACTTTTCGGCGGTTTCCGCGAAATTCTTGATGTCGAAAATTTCGACCGCGCCGACTTTTTGCCCGATCTTGTTTTGGTCGGCGTCAAACAGCGCGGCAACCGTAAAATTCGACTGGGCAAAACCGTAATAATCCGCGAGCGCCGTGCCCAAACGTCCCGCGCCGATAATTCCGACGCAATGCCGTTTGTCGAGCCCGAGAATTTTCGTCAGATGCTTGCGCAGCTCGTCGATATAATAACCGACGCCGCGCACGCCGAATTCGCCGAAATACGCCAGATCCTTACGAATCTGCGCCGAGTTTAAATGAAATGTTTTCGCCAAACCGTCGGATGAAACGGTTTTCGCGCCCTGCGCGGCAAGTTCGTTCAAACAGCGCAGATAAATGCTCAGGCGATTGGTGGTTAATTCTGAAATCTTCTCAACTTTCATCTATTTTTTCGGGCAGAGTAATTATAAATGATATTTTGTGAAAAATATAACTAGCCGAATTGATGAAATAATTTTTTCTATCGTTGCCCTTAAAGACTTTATAAATTACAATTTATGTTTCAAGTGTGAAACAATGATTGCATATTTATCAGGAAAAATTTTAGAAAAGGACGCAAATTTGTTGATCGTCGATGTCGGCGGCGTCGGTTATGAAGTAACGATCCCGCTTTCGACATTTTACGAGCTCGGCGAAACGGGCGAAGCGGTTGAGCTTCGCATTCATACGGTTGTCCGCGAAGACGCTTTCGCGCTTTTCGGTTTCAAGACCGTGCGCGAAAAGGAACTGTTTCTGCATCTCATATCGGTTTCGGGGATCGGTCCGAAATCCGCGATCACCGCGCTTTCGGGCATGTCTGCTGACGAAATAATTTCGGCGATTCGCCAGAATAATCTCGCGCGCCTCAATTCGATTCCGGGCGTCGGCAAGAAAACCGCGGAACGACTCGTGATCGAACTCCGCGACAAGATCGCGAAACTTTCAGGGCTTGCTTCGGAGGAAATGCGCGTCGCAGGAATTCCGCAATCTTCGGGCGACGATGTGTTCGACGATGCGATTTCGGCATTGATAAATCTCGGTTACCAGCGAAACGCGGCGGAAAAAGCTTTGAAACAAGCGATGCAGGAAGGCACTGAGCTGAGCGTTCAAAAATTGCTGAGAAGAAGTCTGCAGCTGCTGGCTAAAGGATAAATCTTTTTTTTCGGAAAAACGGAAATCGATTTCAGTAAAAATTTTTATGAAAAACTTTGTCTGTTTACTTTTAATTTTGACGGCGGTCGGCATTACTTTCGGGCAAAAAACCTTTGAAGTGCAGGATTTCTCGAAAGATTATTACGGTAAAGTTTTTCTAAAAAATCCGTCGGAAGTTTTTAGTCAAGGCTGGGTCGCGGTTTATGAAAAGAAAACCAACCGGCAGTTGATCAAAATAACGTCTGAACAACTGACCGGCGATTTCGAAGACGGAAAGATCAAAGCCAACGTCAAAGAACTGCCCTACGGCGAACAAAGCGTGATAATTTACGACGATTTTAATTTTGACGGCGTTAAAGATTTTGCGCTGATGGACGGTCAAAACAGTTGTTACGGCGGACCGTCGTTTCAGATTTACCTGGCGGGCAAAAGTAAGGCAAGATTTGTTTTCAGTCAGTCTTTTACCCGGCTCGCGCAGGATTATTGCGGAATGTTCGACATCGACAAATCCGCCAAAAAAATTTCGACGATGACTAAAAGCGGCTGCTGCTGGCATCAGTTTTCCGAGTTTATCGTCGTCAACAACACGCCGAAAGCCGTGAAGATCGTTGAAGACGATGCGATGAATTTTCCTTTCAGCACGATTTCGACCGAAATCTGGAACGGAAAAAGGATGGTTAAAACTTCGGACCGAAAGATTGATTTTGAAAATGACGAGTTAAAAGTTTTATTTTCTTTTTTGACCAAGACCAACAATCAGGTAATTTTGTTCAGCTATGGAGACCAGCTGTATTACGCCTATATCAACCAAAAAGAAAATGTCGAATTTGCGTTTCCAGTAGATTCCAAACAAGAAAACCCCATGTTTACGATCGATTCAAAGGCTAATCCGACCGCGCTTTCATTCATAAACAAAAGCGTTAATTATAAAGTTTACGAAACGGCGGACGGAAAAATCGGCGTTCAGGTGAATGCAGCCGGCAAATTATCGGATATTTCCGGCGATAAAACGTCGCAAAAAGGAAGTTTGCAAAAATTAGCTGAAGCAAACTTGACCAATATCACTTTGAAATAAATGACCGAAAACTTAGAAAATTTTGATAACCGCGACGGCAACGCTTTTGAAGATGAAGCGCAGATCGAACTCTCTTTGCGTCCGGCGCATCTTGCCGAATATATCGGTCAGCAAAAGGTCAAGGACAATCTGCGCGTCTTTATGAAAGCCGCGCTCAAACGCCGCGAAGCCTTAGACCATATTCTGCTTTTCGGTCCGCCCGGAGTCGGGAAAACGACGCTTTCAAACATCGTCGCGAACGAGATGGGCGCGGAGCTCAAATCAACCGCCGGACCGATCATCGAAAAAGCGGGCGATCTGGCGGCGATTCTGACGAATTTGAACGAAGGCGATGTGCTTTTTATCGACGAAATTCACCGTCTTAATCCGGCGATCGAAGAAGTTCTCTATCCGGCGATGGAAGATTACAATCTCGATTTGATGATCGGGCAAGGCACGGCAGCGCGTTCGATCAAACTCGAATTGCCGAAATTTACGCTGATCGGCGCAACGACGCGTCCCGGACTGATAACCGCACCGCTGCGCGGACGTTTCGGCATCGTTTTTCATCTCGATTTTTACAAGATCGAAGATTTGCAGACGATCATCGAACGCTCGGCAAAGATTTTGAATGTCGAAATTGACGCGCTCGGCTCGCACGAAATCGCCAAACGATCCAGGGGAACTCCGCGCATCGCCAACCGTCTGCTGCGGCGTGTCCGCGATTACGCCGAAGTCGATTACGACGGGCAAATCAACGAAGCCGTCGCGCAGGACGCCTTGAACCGGATGGAAGTTGACGTTTTCGGACTCGACGAAGTTGACCGCAAACTGCTGCTGACGATCATCGAAAAATTCGACGGCGGTCCCGTGGGCTTGGGCACGATTTCCGCCGCGATTTACGAAGAAAAAGATTCGATCGAAGAAATCATCGAACCTTACCTGATTCAGATCGGATTCTTAAACCGCACGCCGCGCGGTCGAATGGTGACGCGGCTGGCTTACCAGCATTTCGGTCTGGAAGAATTATTAAAACCGAGCGTTGCGCCGGGTTTGTTTGATTAAGTGTGGCAAAATCCTTTAAAAAACTTCTTATCGGCGAATTTAATCTTAAACGGTTGATGACTTCACTTTTCTTAATTCCGATTTTTGTGTATGTCGGACTTTTAATTTTTGCTTATTTGTTCGCCGATAAATTAATCTTTCAACCGCAGGTTTCCCTATATACCGACAATTCGGAAATTATCAAACTGACGACTTCAAACGGTGAGAAAATTTCTGCTAAATTTTATCCGAATCCAAACGCGACACACACCATTCTTTTTTGTCACGGAAACGCCGAAGACCTCAAAACAGCCGAATCGATGCTCAAGGAATTTCAGAAAAACGGTTTCGCTGTTTTGGTCTATGATTATCGCGGCTACGGAACAAGCGAAGGTTATCCGACGGAAGAAAATGTCTATCGGGATGCGGATGCCGCTTACGAATATTTAACGAATGCGCTAAATATTCCGCCTGAGAAGATTATTATTCAAGGTCGTTCGCTGGGCGGAGCAGCAGCGATTGATTTAGCCGTCTATAAAAAGGTCGGCGGATTGATTGTCGAAAGTTCTTTCGTCTCGGCTTTTCGTGTTCTCACCACTTATCAGATTACGCCCTTCGATAAATTCCGAAACCTCTCCAAAATCAAAAATATTGCTTGCCCCATTTTATTTATTCACGGAAAAAATGACCAAATAATTCCTTTTTGGCACGGCGAAAAGTTATTTACCGAAGCCAATGAACCGAAATTTTCGCTTTGGATTGACGAAGCCGGACATAACAATATTTACCAAATCGGCGGACAATCCTATCTGCAAGCAATTAGAGATTTTGCTGATAATCTGCCAAAATAAACTTACAATCTACTTCGGAAAAAACTATGAACAGATTATTTTTGAGTTTTGCAATCGTTTTGTCTTTTACTGCCGTAATCCTCTCTCAGAATAAGTTTGAAGGCTACAACATTATTCTCGACGTTCCCGACACGCAGCGAAGCGCGACGTGTGCGATGCGTTATGCGCCGCCGACGGCGAGCATCACGATTGCCGATCTGAATTCGGCAACGCCGATGAATCTTAAATCCTGCGACGGTTCGGCAAGCAATTTGACCAAAAATTCCGCGTCAACCTATTCGGTCAAAGCCAGCCCGACCGATTACAAATGGTGTTTTCAGGGCGAGGACAAAAGCTACCGCATCTCGTTTGCGGGCGACCAATACTCAAAAAACATCGTTTACGACTGGATCGCAACGCCCGACGAAAAATCTCTCGGTAATTATAACGTCAAGGATTTCGGTGCCGCCGGCGACGGTCGAACCGACGACACGATCGCGATTCAAAGCGCGCTGGCGTTTGTCGCGGTGCGCAACGGCGGCACGTTGTTTTTTCCCGAAGGCGATTATCAGGTCGGAAACGTCCCGAATTTCAAAGGTTTCGCGCTGCCTTCGAACATTACGATCAAAGGCGTCGGCGGATTGCAGTCAAATGCCGGAACAAGCGATTTGCCGCGCAAAGCTCCGACGCGGATCACTTTGACCGTTCCGAACCGCGCGCTTTTCCGGATCGGCGAATGTACGGAAAAAGTTTCGGTCAAAGACATCGAACTGATCGCGACGAGCCAGCAGAACACTTACGGTGTCGAAGCTCTCGGCGCCTACACTTCGGCGCAGGACACCTATTTTGAAAACGTTACGTTTCACAGTTTTACACGCGGAATTTACGCGCACGGCTTGCCGCAAACCGATCTGAACTGGCAATTCGACTACATCCAGATCGACCGCTGCCGTTTTATTTTCAACACCGACGCGGGAATTTACACCAATATCCGCAACACCGATTGGCGCGTGCAAAACACACTGTTTGCCAATCCGGTGCGCACCGCGACCCAAAAAGCCGATTCGATGAATTTTGAACGCGCTTCGGGAATTTTGATCGACAACACGGTCGGCGGCGGTTTTGCCAATGCCATCGGCGGAACTTTTCTCAATATTCTCGACAGCGGAAGCGTGCTCGTTTCGCATTCGCAAACCGAATCAATGACCAATTCGTTTATCTACAACGAACAAAAAAATCCGTACGCCGGCGATTATACGGCGGCAATCACATTTATCAACTCGTTTTTTGCCGACCCGATCGTTTTTCAGGCACGCCGAACTTTTGTTTCGACCGGGAATTCCTATGGCGGAAGCACATTTAAAGCCAACGAACAGGTGCGTGTTTACTCGACCGGCGACCGTTTCTGCTACGACGGCTACACTTTGGGCTGCCGCGGCGCGGTGAAAAACAATTTCGACAAGGCAACGGTCGTTTTTATGACCGGACAGCCTGACGACGGGCAGGTCAAAGGACATCCGACATTTTTCGGAACCGATGTGCAATTCGGCGCGGGCGTGCAGATGCCTTCGTTCCCGCAGAATCAATTACCGCCAAACAAAGCCAACGGCACGCTTGTGTATTGTGCAAATTGCCGCCGCGATACAACGCCGTGTCAGGGCGGCGGAACCGGCGCGCCCGCAATGGTCGTCGGCGGTCAATGGAGCTGCTTGTAGATTTTAGATTTGGGATTTGGGATTTGGGATTTGCTATCGCGCCAAGAAAATAGAAGCTAACAGATCAA
>DATLOR010000134.1:0-14545 GCA_035536135.1 Pyrinomonadaceae bacterium
GCATGATTTCGGGTTTGTGATATTTCCAGAACTTTTCAAATTCCTCGTCCGTCATCTCGGGTTTTTCTTCGCGGGTTTTGTTCTTTAAGTAAAGTTCCGTCCATTCGCGAATTTCCATATTGTGATTCATCGCGGTGCGGGCGCCGTGCATTAAATTGTCGCGTTCCATAATTTTTTTTCGTTCCTTGTGTTAAAATTTCTGCATCTAAAACTTTGTTCGCAAAATTTGCGTAAAAGTTCGGATGGCTGTTGTTAAATGTTAGCAAAAATCCAACCTTTTTCTAACGCCCGACATCCGTCATCTGGCATCTTTTAGGAGTAATAAGTGAAAAAATTCTTTCTATCGTCGTTATTAATTTTATCAAGTTTCGTCTCTTTCAGTCTTGCACAATCGAAGCAAACCCCGCAAAGCAAGTCCAAACAAACAGCCACTGTTACGAAAACCGTTCCGCAGGAGGGTCTGGAAATTCCGTTTGTCACGAAAACCCTACCGAACGGTTTGGAAGTGATCGTTCTGCAGGACAGTTCGGTGCCGATCGTGACGGTCGAAATGGCGGTGCGCAACGGTTCTTTTACCGAACCGCCCGAGCTCAACGGTTTGTCGCATCTTTATGAGCATATGTATTTTAAGACAAATCACGCGATCGCGCTTTTCCGCTGTGATCTGTTCACAAAATACAAGCGCACGGATCTTTTCAGCAAATACGGCTGTGAATCTCAAAACCAATTTAAAAGCCAGCTCGGCGATGTCAGCTATTTAAATGAGGTCGACAAGCTCGGTTACCTGCGCAACGGCACGACGCAGGAAGAATACGTCAATTATTATTTCAACACGACGAGCGGAAATCTGCCGACGATCATGCGTCTGATGCGCGATGCGATGCTTTACCCGTCGTTTGACGACGACGAATTCAAGAGCGAAATCCAGGTCGTCCTCGGCGAACTCGACCGCCAGATGTCCGAACCCGGATATTATCTCGACCGCACTTTGATGGATAAACTTTTCTACAAATATCCTTCGCGCAAGAGTCCGGGCGGCACGCGCGCGACCGTTGCGGCGGCAACGACCGACCAGATGCGCCTGATTCAATCGCGCTATTACATTCCGAATAATACGGCGCTGATCGTGACGGGCGATGCCGATCCCGAAAAAACTTTCAAACTTGCCGAAGAGCTTTTCGGCGGCTGGAAGCGCGGCGAAGACCCGTTCGTCAAGTTCCCGATCGTCGATCATCCGCCCTTGCCGAAAAGCGAAGGCGTGATCGTCAATCAGGACGTCGAAAACGTTTTTGTTCAGGTCGGCTGGCAAGGTCCTTCGATCGGCAAGGACGACGCTTCGACCTATGCGGCGGACGTTTTTTCATACATCGTCCAGCAGCCGGGATCGCGCCTCCAACGCGCTTTGATCGACTCGGGTTTGGCGGTCGGCGTTGATATTAATTATTACACGCAGCGCAATGTCGGACCGATCCGCGTCACGCTCGTTACCTCCCCCGATAAGGCAAAAGCGGCGCTCGCCACGCTTTACAAGGAAATCGCGCAGTTTAATAATCCGAATTATTTTACCGACGAAGAATTGGCGAACGCGAAAAACCTGCTCGAAGCGGAAAATCTATTCCGCCGCGAAAAACTGAGCGATTACACGCACGAACTCGGTTTCTGGTGGTCTTCGACCGGCATCGATTATTATCGCGGTTATCACAAAAAACTGCGGGCAACTTCGCGCGAAGACATCAAACGCTATATTTCGACCTATATTTTGGATAAACCGCACGTTGGCGTGGCGCTGATTTCATCCGGCGACCAGCAGAAAACGAACTTAACCGAACAGGATTTGATTGGAAAATAAATTATGAGAGAAGTCAGAAATCAGAAGTCAGAAGTCAGAGTAATTTTATTGCTGACATTTATCATTTTATCATTTGCATTTGGAGCAAACGCACAGGAGTCGAGCGGACAGCCGACGACCGGAGCGCAAGCCGATCTGATCAGCGAATTTGACGTGAACGGTTTGAAAGTGATCGTCAAACGCCGTCCGAACGCGCCGACCGTTTCCGCCGGATTATTTATTCGCGGCGGCGTTCGCAATCTGACGCCGACGACCGCCGGAATCGAAAGCCTGATGCTTTCGACCGCGACCGAAGCCAGCAAAAAATTCCCGCGCGATGTGATGCGCAAGGAACTGTCGAAAATGGCGAGTGCTCTCGGTTCGGGCTCAAACGAAGATTTCAGCGTGATTTCGCTCAATTCGACGCGTCCGAATTTTGATAAAACGTGGGACATTTTCACCGATGCGATTATGAATCCGTCGTTCACGCAGGCAGATTTCGATCTGGTGCGCGGGAAGATTCTGACGGCACTCAAAAATCAGTCGATCAGCCCCGACAGCGCGCTCGACGTTTTGCAGGACAAGGTCGTTTACGCCAATCATCCGTACGCGAACGATCCGAACGGCACGCCCGAAACCATCGCGGCGTTCAAACTCGAAGATATTCGCGCTTATCATCAGAAAGTGATGACGACCTCGCAGCTGCTGCTCGTCGTGGTCGGCGATGTTGACCCGGATGTTTTGCAAAAACGCGTTGCCGATAGTTTGGGAAAACTTCCGAAAGGCAATTACAAGGAAACGCCCCTGCCGCAGATCACATTCGATAAACCGTCGCTCGACATCACGAGCCGGGCGGTCGAAACGAATTACATCAAAGGCATTTTTGCCGCGCCGTCGCTATCGAATCCCGATTATTACGCGATGCGCGTGGCGATGACGCTTCTGCAAAGCAAGGTGATCAACGAAGTCCGCAACAAACGCCAACTGTCATACGCGCCGAACGCCGAAATGGCGGACGATGCGGCGAACACCGCGAATATTTACGTGACGGCGAACGACGCCAACCAATCGGTCTCCCTGATGCTCAATGAAATCGATAAAATGCGCGAAAGCGGCGTTGACGAAGAAGAGTTTCAAGGCTTGCCGGGTTATTTTCTGACGACGTATTTTATCAAACAGGAAACCAACGCCTCGCAGGTTGCCGAGCTTGCCCGCTACGAGCTGATCGGCGGCGGCTGGCGCAATTCGCTCAAATTTATTGATAATATGCTCGCCGTCAAACCGCAGGACGTGAAAACGGTCGCCAACAAATATATGAAAAATATCCGTTTCGTCGTCATCGGCAACCCGGCGGCGATCAACAAACAAGTCTTTATGCCGAATTAACCCGCGTAAGGCAATCAAAAAAGAAAAGGCAAAAGAGTTTTAATTCTTTTGCCTTTTTTACTTTGCCTTTTACCTTAAACTAACTGTCCTTATCAGATTTGCGCTGATTGATCGACGGCTGTGAAGGTTTTTCCGGTTTCGGCTCGCTTTTCGGCTGTTCCTGCTTCGGCTGCGGCTGCGGGCGCGGCTCCTCGCGTTTCGGTTGAGGCTGCGGGCGCGGCTCTTCCTGTTTTGGCTGCGGCTGCGGACGCGGTTCTTCTTTTCGACGTTCTTCCTGCTGACGCGGAAAAGTCGGCTGTGAACGGCGGCGTTCTTCCTCTTGCGGCTGTTGCTGCTGAGGCTGCGGCTGAAAGATGATCGGCGGAGTCTGATTTTCGTCGCGCTGTTTTTGACGAGTTTTTCGCTGCTCTTCTTTCTGCCGCTCATCGTCGTCCGATTTCGTCGTCCGCGTTGGGTAAGTCGTCTGCGGATTGAAATCAGGCGTTTGATTGGTGTTGGTATTGTCTTGCCGGACGACCGGACGGCGCGTGACGGCACCGGTTTTGCGCGGCTCGCTCTGTTCGGTTTTCGTTTCGCTCTGAGGCTTTATTTCCTGAATGATCTTCGGCTGACGATTGCCGAAAATCCGTTCCTTCTCAAGCCTCTGATCAAGCGATTTGCCGGTTTCCCGCTCGGTCGCGCCGGTTTTAATGAGAATTTCCTTTTTATCGTCGATCCGCGGATTTTCGATCAAAATTTCCTTGCTGATCTTCTCCTTGATGTTTTTGTATTCGGGCAAAATCGGCGGCGTTTGATTCTCGTCGATCGGTGTCGAAAGCGCCTGTTTCGCCGCTTGCAGCGACGCGGTGCGATAGCCCCTCGTTTGCTTTCCGAATTCCTCGGCATTGACCTCGACCACGCCGTTCAGCGGAATACGCTGGAAAGTCGGCGTTTTCGCGTTTGTCCGCCGAATTTCGTTGATCTGACCCGGGGTTAAAACAGGCGGTGTCGGCGACGGATTCGGTGTCGGATTAACGATCACCGTCGTGTTGTTATTGATGATCGTGACATTGTTGCGCCGGCTGCGCCGATAGCCGCCGTAACCGCCGTAGCCGCGATTAAAATCACAGTAATCATCGTCGTAACCGAGCGGAAACCAAATGACTCGCCCGTTCCACGTGACGATCGAGATCATCGCCGGCTGCCACCAGCTCCGGCGCCAGCGCGCATAGGCGTAAGGCGTCCAAACCCAGTATGCGCCGTCCCAGATCCAACGCCCGTGATGATAGGTTGCCCAGCCCCACGGCTCGTCGTTGACCCACGTCCAGCCGTAATACGGAACCCAGCGCCAATGACCGTAGCGGTACGGCGACCAGTTTGCATAACTCGAAGTCGCGTTCGCGTAAGGCTTCCAGACGTAGCCGTATTTTTTCGTGTAGATCCATTCGCCGTATTCGTTCAAATCTTCCGCGCCGAACTGGTCGCGGTCGTAATATTTATCGTAATAAGCTTCACTGAGGCGTTTGGCAATCACGGCATCGCGCTGTAAGACCCATTCGTCAAACTCATCAGTGATGCGCGCGACCGTTGCCGTTTCATAATCGCCCGCGTAATTTCCTTCGATAAAAATTCGCGCCGTGCGACCGTTGCGCAGCGTGAAACCCGAACTTTTCGTATAGACTTTGGCTTCGCCGTCTTCGGTCGCCGTGACGCGGATTTCCGAGTTGCGCGTGTCGCCCGCGTCAATGCGGTACATTCCCGCGCGTTCGATCGAAATTGTCGTTTCGGGCGCGTCGATCTCGAAATAACTTTTGTCTTTTTTGAAAGCCGAAGAGCGCAAACTCATCGTGCCCTGCGGCAGACTGACCGCGACGCCTTCGTCTCTGAGGGTCGTAAATTTCAGATACGCGTTTTCCCACAAACGAATGTGATTGTAGCTGTCGAGCTGAATCTCGACGACCGTGTTCGCGCCCGTCGCTAACTCATCGCCTTCGACGATCGGCAGATTCAGCGCGGCGCGTTCCCAATCCTGCTTTTCACCATTGTCGCCGATGCGCCGGATTTGCACATCGCCGCGAATAAAACTTATGCGCACGACCCGCGCCGTTACTTCGGGCGTGTAATCGTCCACAACTACGCCGAAAGCGTTTCCGGCACAAATAAATAAAAGGGGCAAAAAGAAAAACGATGCCCAAAGAAACCTCTTCGCTAAATGCATAAAACTTTTTCTCCTTGATATATTTTGCTTCTTCGGGAAGAGCAGTTGGGCGGAAAACTCAACTTTTGCCTGCATTTACAGCAATTTTTATACCTTAATCAGAAAAAATTATAAAGATGAATTTTATGCAGTATTTATTGAAGTTCGGCGGCGGAAGATTTTCGGCGTTTAACCAAATCGTGCAGAGCGAAAATATTGGAGATACGAAATCGTATAGACAAAAAAGATTATTAGCCGCGGATAAACGCGGATTGCACGGATTTTAATTCAATGATTTGATCCGCGAAATCCGCGTTTATCCGCGGCTAAAATTTAAAGACTTACTTTATACTTCACAACGAACGGACGCGAAGCGACAAAAAGCTCGTCCTTGTCGTTGAAAGTCATTCCGAAGGCTTGCGTCGCTTTAAAGTCATTTAAAAAATTCCCGTTCGTGTCAAAAACGCTGATGCGCGAAACCTGGCTGACATAAATGCGACCTTGCGAATCGATCGCCAGATCGTCGACACTGCCGGAAAACATCGCTTTCGGCATTTTGTCTGACGGACCGCTGCCTCTGCCGCCGAACCGGGTGAGCAGTTTGCCGTCGGGCGAGAGTTTGAAAACCGCGAGATTTCTGCCGTCGAGCAGGAACAGATTGCCCGTGCCGTCAACCGCGATCTGCTGAACGTAATCCAGATTTAAATCCTTGCTGATCTCGATCGTTTTAAGCTTCGCGCCGTCCGCGCTGAGAACCGTAATCCCGCCGCGCCGTCCCGGCACATAAAGTTTGCCGTCCAAACCGATTGCCAGATCCGAAGCATAATCAACGCGGTATTTGCCCAGACTTTCGCCGGTTTCCTTGTTCAAACGATTTATGTCATAACCCTGCAGAACAAACAAATTTCCCTTGCGGTCAATTGCGAGCGCGTCAACCGTTTTGCTCGTGTCCGCCATGATCTGCGTTTGAAAATTTCCCTGCGCGTCGAAAACCTGCACGCGCCCGCCCGAAAAATCCGCCGAATAGATTTTGCCCTCCTGATCGACGGCGATCGTGCGGTTATCCTGAAATTTGCCCGCGCCCGTGCCTTCGCCGCCGAATTTTAAGATTTCCTGCGCGATCGAAGTTTCCTGCGCGGCAGATTTCAGCGGCTGCGGCGTGGCGGCGGTCGGCGGCGGAGTCGTAAAGGATTTGTCGATCGCTTTGTTGACCGAACGCGACACGAGATAAAAAATCCCGAGGATTGCGCCGACAATCAAAATCATCGTCAGAATGACCGTTCCGAGAATCGAACCGCCGACCGTGTAGCCGATCTTTTTGGCAACCGCCAGATTTTGGGCGTTGTTTTGGTAATTCAACTGGGAATTTGCGGCACGTAGCATCTGCATTCTCGAAATATCGAGATTTTCGCCGCGCTCGATCGCTTCGACCGCATCCTTTGCTTCCTTTAACCCGACGCCCGTCATTTCGCGAAAGCGTTTGATCGCCTCGATCTTCTGTCCGCCCTGCAAAAGCCTCTGAATTTCGGCAATACTTTCCGCGTTCGATTGCAGATTGAGGGACGAAGTTTTAACCTGCATTCCTGAAATATCGATGCTTTTGCCTTCTTCCATCGCGTCAACCGCGTCTTTCGCTTCTTTTAAGCCGACGCCGAAAGTTTCGCGAAAAAGCTTGATCGCGTAGATTTTTTGACCGCTTTGGATAAGTCTTTGAATCTCGCCGATTTTGAGAGCCTTTCCCGTGAGCGCAGACAAATCGCCGAAATCGATATTTCCGATCCCGCCGAAAACGTTCGAGCTTTGAATTGCGCTTGATGGAACGATCACATTACATCCGCAAAACCTGCATTTCTGCATCGGTTTACCTTCGAACTCCAAGGGCGCGGAACACGACGGACATCTAAAACTTTCTGCCATAATTAAAGGAAAACCTGCTGTTACTGTTTTGCAACTAAGATTTTTCGATTATAAACTTAATTTCCGATAAAATCTTAATTATAGAGGACAGATAAAATGAAAAAATTTGCAATATTCGGCTTTCTAATTTTAACTTTAGCCTTTTCGGCTTTCGGACAGAAAAAAACGGTCACGGTAAAAGCTGACCCGTCGAAAGACGTTCGCGCCGTCTTTGACCGACTGGTCGAAGGCATCAAAACGGCGGACGCCGCAAAAGTGATGAGCGTTTACAACAAAAGCGAGGATATTCTCTTTTTCAACAACAACGGCTCGGTCACGCGCGGCTGGGAAACGATGCGCGCAAACCGCGAAGCATCGTATAAAAATGCTTCAAACGTCAGTCTTGAACCGACCGGCGTGCGCATCGAAATGCTCGGCGCAGGCGCGGCATATTTGACCTGCAAATGGAAACAGCAGCAGGAATACAACGGCAAGCTCGAAACCGCTTCGGGCAGAATGACTTTGGTTTTCAAGCTCATCGGCAAGGAATGGAAAGTCGTTCACCTGCACACTTCGCCCGACAATCCGGACGCGACGCGACCCGTTTTATCATCCGAAAGAGAAACAACCAATTAAATGAAGAACATTACCGTTTTCTGCGGTTCGAACAGCGGCTTTCGCACAGAATATGCGGAAGCCGCGCGCGATTTGGCGCGGCTTTTTGTCAATCAAAATATCCGTCTCGTTTACGGCGGCGGCAACGTCGGTTTGATGGGAATCATCGCCGACGAAGTAATGAGCGCAGGCGGCGAGGTCGTCGGTATTATCCCTGAATCATTGGATAAAAAAGAGGTCGGACACCGCGCCATTACCGAGCTCCGCGTCGTCGGTTCGATGCACGAGCGCAAGGCTCTGATGGCGGAACTTGCCGACGGTTTTATCGCGATGCCCGGCGGAATCGGCACGTTTGAAGAATTTTTCGAGATTCTGACGTGGGCACAGCTTGGCTTTCACGAAAAACCGTGCGCTGTTCTGAACATCGCGGGTTATTACGACGGATTGCTCGCGCTGTGCGACACAGCCGTCGGCGAAGGTTTCCTGCGTCCCGCGCATCGCCAGCTGATCCTGGAAGATTCAAATCCCGAATTTTTGCTTGAAAAAATGAAGAATTTTAAACCTTTTCCGCTCGAAAAATGGATTGATAAAGAAGATTTGTAATCTAAACTCTTTCTAAAATGACCTGCGCGACGGCGTGGTCGGTCGTGTGCGAGATCGAAAGATGAATTTTGTCTGCGCCTAAGTTTTCAAGAAGTTTTCGGGCTTCGCCTTTGATTTCAAGGTTCGGCACGCCTTGCGAGTCGTTCAAAATTTCCATATCCCGCCACGTAATGCGCCCGCGCCAGCCTGTTTTCAAGGCTTTCAGAAACGCTTCTTTCGCTGCAAACCGCGCCGCGTAGCTTTGCGCCGAAGCCGCGCCTTTTCCGTCGCAGTAAGCGCGTTCTTTTTCCGTGAATACACGTTCGACAAAACGCGGCGTTCTTTGAATCGTTTCGCTGATACGATAAACTTCTACAATGTCTATGCCGATGGAAACTATCATAAATCAGAAGTCAGAAATTGAAAATCCAAAGTCCGAAAACCAGATTTTAGCAGAAAACGGCTTTTATTGGCGCGAATCGGGCGGCATAAAAGTTTTGATCAGCCGCGCGCTCGAAGAAAAAGGTTTTACGAACGGTTTTTCGACGCGCGCGGGCGGCGTTTCCAACTTTCCCGAAAACTCTCTGAATCTTGCGGGTTATGACGAAGATTCGGCGGAAAACATCAATGAAAACCGCCGGAGATTTTTGAATGTTTTTGACGGCGATTTCACGCTCGCCTCGTGCTGGCAAATTCACAGCGCGGACGTGCGCCACGTTAAAGATTTGGCGGACGCAAAAGACGGCGATCACAAAATGGACGCGCTCGTTTCCGATGCGAAAGGCGTTTTGCTCGGCGTCAAAACTGCCGATTGCGTGCCCGTTCTGCTCGGCGATGTAAAAACGGGCGCGTTTGCCGCCGTACACGCCGGATGGCGCGGAACCGTGCAGTCGATCGTCGTCAACGCGATCGAAAAAATGCGCGCGGCTTTCGGCACGGATCCAATGGATCTGATCGCCGCGATCGGTCCGGCGGCAACGTGCAAAAATTACGAGATCGGGCAGGACGTGATTGACCAGTTCAGCGAAAAATTTCCGGATTCCTCGGCGCATCTTTTCACGCCGACCAAAGCGCATCACGCTCTCATTGATTTACACACGGCAAACAAAGAACAGCTTGTTCGCATCGGAGTGTTGCCCGAAAATATTTCGGTCGCACCGCTTTGCACGATGGAACGAAACGATTTGTTTTTTTCCTACCGCAAAGAGAAAAAATTATACGGCAAAACAGGTCGTTTAATGTCTGTCATCGGTAAAAGATAACGAAGTTTTCAAAAAATGATTGACCTGAACTTCGTTATTTTCTAAAATGCAGGTTTCGATACTCTGTTTCGATATCACCCTTGGAGATTTAATTTAATGAAGTTACGTTTTTTGTACCTCACGCTTTTCTGCGTGGTTTTGATTCTGACTGTTTCCACGCCGGGTTTTGCGAAAGACACATGGATAAATGTGCGCTCGAAAAACTTTTTTATGATCGGCAACGCGAGCGAAAAAGAAATTCGTCAGGTTGCGACCAAACTCGAACAGTTTCGGGAAACCTTTCGTCTGCTTTTTCCGAAAGCCAAATTTAACCAGACGATCCAGACAAACGTCGTCGTTTTTAAAAGCGATTCGGCTTATCGTCCTTTCAAACCGAAACGCGCCGACGGCAAGCCCGACGACGGAATCGCCGGATATTTTCAGCCCGGCGAAGATCTAAACTACATCACGCTTTCGACCGAAGGCGAAAAAGAGGACACCTATAATACGATCTTTCACGAATACGTCCATTTTCTGCTCGACACGAATTTCGGCAAATCCGAAGTTCCGCCCTGGTTTAACGAAGGTTTGGCGGAATATTATTCAACTTTTAGAATCGAGGATGACCAAAAAGTGACGCTCGGCGGGCTTGAAAACAATCATCTTTACCTTTTACAACAGAGCCAGCTGATCCCGCTCAAAACCTTTTTCGAGATCGATAATTATTCGCTTCACCAAAACGGAAATCACTCGCGCAGTATTTTTTACGCGCAGGCTTGGGCTTTGATCCATTACCTGATTCAGGGCAACAACGGCGCGAATACCGATGCAATGAACAAGTTTCTCAATCTGGTGATGAATAAAGTCGAGCCGGAAAAAGCCTTTCAGCAAGTCTTTCAATACGATTACGCGACGATGGAAAAGGCGCTCAAAAAATATGTTTCGCAAAGCTCCTACCGCGTATCGCTCGCCACGTTTAAGAACAAACTCATTTTCGATACCGAGATGACGACCGTTCCTTTAGCGGAAGCCGAAGCCAACGCCTACCTGGGCGATCTGCTCTATCACACGCACGAATATGACACGGCGGAAACGTATCTGCAGAAAGCCGTCGCGCTCGATGCCGATTCGAGTCTCGCAAACACTTCGCTCGGGCTGGTCAAAATGCGGCAGAGAAAATTTGACGAAGCCAAAAAATATCTGGAAAAAGCCATTGCGGGCGACCAGAAAAATCATTTCGCGCATTACAACTACGCTTATATTTTGAGCCGCGAAGGGATGGACGAATTCGGCTACGTTTCAAAATTCGCGCCGGAAACCGTCAAAAAAATGCGCGAATCTTTGCAAAAGGCGATTGCGATCAACCCGAATTTTACCGAAAGCTATCATCTGCTCGGTTTCATCAATCTCGTCAATAACGAAAATCTGGAAGAGACCGTCACGTTTTTGAAAAAAGCCTTACAGCTTCAGCCCGGCAATCAGGAATACGCTTTTATCATCGCGCAGATTTATATGCGTCAGGAAAAATATGCCGAAGCCAAAGAACTTGCCGACAAAATTTATAAAACCGCCGACGAGCCGGATCTGCGGGCAAAAGCGCAAAGCTTATTGAATTCCTTAAGCCAATTTGAAGAGAAAAAAGCGTTTTACGAAAAACAGCAAAAGGAATTGGAAGATAAAGGCATTCGCGCGCCGGTCTTGGTTAAGCGAACTGCCGAAAAGCCTCTGACCGAAGCCGAAGTTGCCAAGATCAAGGAAGAAAACGCAATCAACGACCTCAACCGCGCCGTCCTGAAACCGAAACCCGACGAAAAACAGGTTGTCGGCTATCTCGAAAAAGTCGCGTGCGTCAAAGGCGAAATCACCTATACGGTCAAAACCGACACGGAAACCTTTACGTTTACAACCAAGGATTTTTCAAGTCTCGATCTGATGTCAATGATCGAAGAAGCGCAAAATATGGATTTCGGCTGTGATGCCAAGGTCAAGGATTATCTGGCGGTTTTAAACTACCGCCCGGCAACGGATCCAAAAGCGAAATCGCGCGGAAATCTGATGGCAATTACCTTCGTGCCGAAATTCTTCCGTTTGAAAACCGAAGAGGAAATGAAAGAAGCGCGGCAGGTGATGATCGTCGAAGAAGAACCGACGCGTGAAATTCCGCCGCAAGTTCAGGAAGATATGGAGAAAAAACGTCGCGAAGCGATGCTCGAAAACATCAAGCAGAATTTGCGAACGCCGCTCGACGGCGAAAAACGCGAGATCGGCATCGTCGATAAAATCGAGTGCAGCAATAATTCGATCGTCTTTTTCGCCAGGATCGGCATACAAACGCTGAAGCTCAAAGCAAAATCTCCGCAAGACGTAAAAATAATGTCCTTCACGCCCGATGCCGGAGGATTGCAGTTTGGCTGCGGCGTCAAGCTTCCGCCGCTTCCGGTGGTCATCACCTATCGCCCGAAAGATAAAGACGGCGGCGAAATGGTCGCGCTCGAATTTGTGCCGAAAAGTTTCAAATTAGACTGAAATCTAAGTTTCAGGTTCCAAGTGAAAATCGTCAAACTTGGAACCTGAAACTATTTTACTCTTGCCGTTATTGTAACTTCCTTTGTTTTTGGCGGATAACAAACTTCGTCGGTGCAAGCCTGAAAACGGACGACGGCACGCACCTTTACGACATTGCCTTTAAAACTCGCCGGAACCGTCAGGGTAAAAGAAAAAGTCGCGTTTCCTTCATAAACATTGAGCGTATCTTCGGAAAACTGAAACTTGCGGTTTTTGCCCCGGGGATAGCTGACTGCACCGGTTTTTGCGCCGACCGCGCTGACTTTGACGCTGGTCGGAATCGCGTACTGGCTGTTTGGACGACTTGAATTTACGTGCAAACCGCCCGGAATGCTGAGCGTGATCGTCCCGCGCGTCGAACCGCCGCGCGTGACCGCGCCGATCGAACCGCTGACCGTTTGCGCGTTTGCCGTGTTCTGCGCCAAAAACAATAAACCGAAAGATAAAATTGCGATCGATAATAATTTTTTCATAATTTTCTGAAATCTAAATGATGAATTTTTATAAATTCGAGATGCTTTATTTGACGCGAAAGCTCTCAAGAAGTTTTTCCGCCTTTTCCTCGTATTTCTCCTGGTAATCCTTCAAAACCGACATTTCCAGATCAAAAACCTTTTCGTTTTTGGCGATCAATTTATGATAATAGAGCGTTTCCAAATCCTTTTCGCTCTTTTCGCCTGTGAGCAAAAGCGTGTTTTCGCCCGTTTTTTCTTCCGTTAAAGTTTCGTCGAACGACGCTTTTATATCTTTGCCGATCTCCGCCAGACTTCTGCCCGCCAGAACTTTTAGCTTAATTAAACTTTGACGCGATTTTTCGGCGTTTTCTTCCTCGCCGTATTCCTTTGAATAGGCATAGAACACCAAAAAATCCTCATTTTCGACCGGACTTAGAAAACCTTCGGGTTTGACGAGCGAAAACTCGTCCGTTTCGATCGTTTCTTCGGCAAAAGCCTCTGCCGCGCTTTTCTTGATTTTGGTCGATGTATAAACCATAAGCGCGACAACTATCACACCGATTATTAAAATTTCCATAAAATTTAGAGTGAAAAAGTGAAAAAGGCTAAAAGTAAAAAAGGTTTGTTCATTTTAATAAAACTAACTTTTTCACTTTTCCACTCTTTCACTTTTTCACTTTCCAATCTGCACTAAATTCGGTTCCGATTTCGCCGCAAGCTGTCCGCAAGCCGCGTAAATATCGCGTCCGCGCGGCGTTCGCAGATAAGCCGACACGCCTTTTGATTCTAAAATATCCTTAAACCGCTGAATTTGCTCGCGGCGCGGCGGATGATATTCGAGCGGTTCGGCGGAATTATGCGCGATCAGATTGATCTTCACTTTTCGCAAATCGTATTTGTCCAAAAGATTGGCTAAATCGCGCGCGTGTTCGTCCGAATCGTTGACGCCGCCGAGCAGAACGTATTCAAACGTAAAACGTTCGCCGCGCCGCAGGGATCTTTGAAATTCCTGCGCCGCCGCGAAAAGCTCTTCGATGTTCCAGCGTTTATTGATCGGCATCAGCTTATCGCGCAGCTCGTTGTTCGGCGCCGATAACGAAATCGCCAGATGCGGTCGTTTTTCAAGACGCGCAAATTCATAAATCTTCGGCACGATTCCGGCGGTCGAAACCGTCACGCGGTTCGGCACAATAAATAATCCTTCCGCGTCCGACATTATTCCCAAAGCCTTGATTAAATTCTCGAAATTCAAAAACGGCTCGCCCGCGCCCATCCCGACGAGATTCGTGCCGTGCGGCGTTTCCCCACCGACTCCGTAAACGTCATTTAAGACAATAATTATCTGCTCGACGATCTCGCCCGCCGTCAGATTTCTCAATAATCCGAGTTTTGCCGTCAAACAAAAATCGCATTTCAACGGACAGCCCGACTGCGACGAAAAACAGATCGTGTCGCGTGATTCGGTCGGAATAAAAACGGTTTCGACGGGCAGGTTGTCGTGCGTTTTCATCAGAAAACGGCGCGTTCCGTCCGTCGAAACATAGCGCGATTCAACGGTTAAGGTCGAAGCCGTCGCAGTTTCGCCCAACTTTTCACGAAACGCTTTTGGCAGATCGGTCATTTCGTCGAACTTCTGAAGCCTGCGCGCGTGCAAGCCTTTAAAAATCTGTTTCGCACGGTATTTCGGCTCGCCGATGTTTTGGACAAATCCGGCAAGTTCATCGATCGTTAAAGCTGTGAGATGAATTTTTTCACTCATGACAATGCTATTTTAACGTAATTCGCGCCGACAGACGAATTT
>DATLOR010000135.1:0-20129 GCA_035536135.1 Pyrinomonadaceae bacterium
TCCTGTCCGAAAAAGGCAAGCGGTTTGTTTTTGATCTGACTGATCGGGTCACCGAAACCTTGAATGTAAAGCGAAGGAAGTCCGAGACCGTAACTTTGAACCGGCGTTAATGCTCCCGGCGACAAAGTTCCGACGGTCGGAAATGCGGCTAAGTTGGTAAAGGCAAAATCGCCGAAATTGAAAAGTCCGGCAAAGTTTAATTCAAATCGCGCCGCCGGAATTTCGATGAAATTGATGTCGCCGCCAAATTTCAAAGTGTGATTGCCGACAACCCAGTTGAAGTTATCGAGAATCTGGAACCGGTTTTCGCGGCGGTCAACCGGCGAGAAAAGCTCGCGTCCGATGAAAGCCGTACCCGAAATGTTGTACGCGACGGCTTCCCCGTTTTGCGATTTGAAGGTCGTTCCGCGTCTGCCGAAGCTGAAGCGGAATTCGTTTGCCGTCGAAGCACTCAGCGTCGAGTTCAGACTTGCGCTGAATGAAAAATCTTTCAAAGTCGTAATGCCCGTACGCGAAAAATCGTTTTGTCCCAATGATTGGTTTTGCGATTCAACCTGGATGCCCGTGATTTCGCTCGGGTTATAGCCTAAGCGCAGACTGAATTGATTATTCGCGTCAACATTATAATCGCCGCGAAGCGAAAAATAATTCGACCTTTCGGTGACCGGAAAAACTCTCTGCAAATTGTTCAGCGGACGAAAGGCAATCGGCAAGCCATTCGTTCCGGTCGTGCCCACCGGAACGGGTGTTCCGGTTAAGAAAAACCTTGAACCGACAACCGTTCCCGCCGGAATCGCGCCGCCGGCGCTGATCAGCGGATTCGTTCCTGTCAAAGCCGTATTACCGCCGCTCGAGGCAAGATACAAGTATTGCACCGCCGTGCTTATCAACGTCGAATTTCCGGTGGCAATCAAGCCGTTGGCATACGCCGCCTGGGCAGCTGTCAAACGATTAAAGGTTTGTGTAAAGGGCAGGATCGGGGCTCCCAGAGTTACCGAACTTGTCAAATTGCCAACCACATCACTCGTAAAAAATCCCGATTCGTCGCGTTGACGGCGTTCATACGCGGTAAAGAAAAATATCTTGTCCTTGATGATCGGACCGCCTAAGGTTGCACCGTACTGCGTGCGGCGAAAATCGGGTTTATCAATCGGCGAAAAAGCGTTGCGCGCCTGAATGCTCTTGTCGCGGATAAATCCGAAAACATTTCCCGTCCAGTCGTTTGTTCCGCGTTTCGTGACGACGTTGACGACGCCGCCCGTGGCACGTCCGAATTCGGCGGTGTAGGAATTGGTGTTCACCTGATATTCCTGCACGGCTTCCTGCGAAACGGTCGAACGCGCGGCGTTGACCGAATTATCCGTAAAATCCGCGCCGTCCACATTAACCTGTGTCGAACGCCCGCGCTGTCCGCCGATGTTCAAACCGGAAGTCGGCGCCGGTCCGATCGGGCGACCGTTGTCGCGTCCGACGGTTGAAAGCGTCAGGGCAAACCCCGTCGCACTGCGTTCGTTGATCGGGAGATTTTCGATGCGCTGCTGGTCAATCGTATTGGCAACCGAGGTGCGGGTCGTTTCGATCAGTTCGACCGCATCGCCCGAAACATTGACAATTACGTCCTGGGTTCCGAGTTCGAGTTTGACTTCGAGCGAAGCGCTCTGTCCGACCGTCAGTTTGACGGGTGAAATGACCGTCTTTTTAAATGTGGCGGCTTCGACCGTGACTTCATAATCGCCCGGCTGGAGACCGATGAACGAATATTCGCCCGATTCATTCGCGGTGACGGTGCGCGTAATGCCGGTCGAAGTGCTTCTTGCCGTGACGGTTGCACCGGCGACGACCGCGCCGTTCGGGTCAACCACCGTGCCGTTTAGATCCGCCGTGCTGACTTGTGCCTGAGCAAAAATCGCACTGACGCTGAAAATCATTACTATCGCCGACATCAAAATTCGCCCGACGATGGCAGAAATCCCAAAAGGATTCGATTTCATAAAATTTTTTCTCCTTACTATAAACTTTTCTCTTACGGATTCTGTCGGAAAAAGACAAATGTTGCTCGGGGCAATCAGCATTTGTTAGTAACTAAAGATTTTCGGGCGACTCGTGCATCGCCCCTGCTTTGGAAAAATTAACCGACAGATTTTTTTAATTAGTTTCAGATATGCTTTGAAATTTTTATCCTAAAAACCGTTGAAAGGCAAGCATTAAGGAGAAGTTTTTGCGGTTTTAGGTATTACTTTTTTTTATGATGCCTGATTGCCTCGTCGAACGCGCCAGTATTTCCCGGGCGACGCGGCTCAAGCTCAATGCGGAAATGACCGTTCCGGCTAGGTTTGGGACAAATGCCGCGCGTCTCATCAGCGAACAAATCCGTAATCTTTTTTGAAATTTTTGCTGAAAGTTTAAATTATAATTTTCCGCTATTTCGGCGGGTGAAAAACGGTTTTCCGTGATGCTTTCCGTCAAAACTTTCGCGCTTTCGAGTGCCATCAGCATTCCGCTTCCGGTGAACGGATCAATAAACGCCGCCGCGTCGCCGACCGCTAAAAGATTCGGCGCGGGATTTAAGTTTTTCATCCCGAAACCGTCAACCGAAACCGCCAGCCAGTCGAAAAGAGGGCGCGCATCCTTCATCGTTTCAAAAGCGCGTTTGTTTTTAAAGATTACTTCTTCGACCAACAAATTGGTCTGACCAATATATTTTTTGACCAAATCCGCTTTGATCAGAAAACAATGATTCGCCCGACCGTCTTCAACAAAGTTCAAACCGCCGTAACCGCCGCGAAAAAAATAGATCTCGCAGAGACCTTTTTCAAGATGAACGTTTTCGAGATGCGCTTTGAATCCGACCAGGCGATTGTGGATTTGGGATTTGGGATTTGGGATTTTTCTGACTTGGGACTTGGGACTTGAGACTTGAGACTTTTCAGCAAGTTTCCCCAGAACATTCGCTCTGCCGGTCGCATCGATCGTCAAATCCGCCGTAATTTCCGACGTTTCGCCGCTTTTTGATTTAACTTTGACGCCGCACGCCTTTTCGTTTTCAAACAAAACTCCGACAACCTGCGTTTCTTCCAAAACCTGAATGCCGACTTCTTTCGCTTTGTTTAAAAGCCGAAAATCCATTTCGGCGCGGCTGATGCCGAGTGCGCCCTGCGCGTTTCCGAACCATTCGCTCGGGACGGAAACGTTTCTTCCGTTCGGCGCATAAAACCGGGTTTCCGTGATCCGGTCGCCGCCGATCGCAAACATTTCTTCGAGGACGCCTAAATCTTCAAAATGAATCAAACATTCGGGCGAAACAAATTCGCCGCAGAGCTTATGACGCGGAAACTTTTCGCGTTCGATCAAACAAACATCGAAACCGTTTTTTGCAAGGCGAATCGCCAAGCTCGTGCCTGCCGGACCGGCGCCGACGATGATGATTTGGGATTTGGGATTGCCGATTGCGGATTGTTTGTTCATTTTTAAGGTAAAAGTTATTATAAACCTTTTGCGATTGATAAAACGAGATTTCCAAAACAAATCTGAAATCCGCAATCCCAAATCCGAAATATGAAGATAATTCCGATCTCAGTTCCAACGCCTTTTTATGTCGGCGATGTCAATGTTTATCTCATCAAGGAAGACCCGCTCACGCTGATCGATGCCGGACCGAAAACCGAAGAAGCCGCAAACGTTCTGCGGAGCAAATTGGCGCGCGAAGGCATTGAGTTTAAAGACATTCAAAGAATCGTTCTGACGCACGCGCACGAAGACCATTGCGGACTCGCCAAACAAATCCGCGACGAAGCGAAAAACGCGGAAATTCTCGTGCACAACTGGGAAACCGGACATCTTTTCGGACGGCTCGCGCGTGAAGAACATCATAAATTAATGATTCGCGCCGGAGTTCCCGATTCGGTTTTTCAGGAAATGCAGTCGATCTACGCGGATATTTCGCTGCTGACCGATGCTCTCTCGGACGGCGAATTTTCCGCGCTTCACGACGAGCAGGAGCTCGAATTTTCAAGCGGAACGCTGAAGGTTCTGCACACGCCCGGACACACGCCCGGCTCTTGTTCGTTTGTCCGCGAAGCCAATCGCACATTGATCGTCGGCGACTGCGTCTTAAAACGCATCACGCCGAACCCGATCGTTTCGCCCGACCCGATCGATGCGAACCGGCGTTTCAGATCGCTCGCGGAATATCTCGTCAGTCTGGCAAAGATCCGCTCGTTTTCGCCGACGCTTGTGTACGGCGGACACGGCGAACCGATTCAGGATTTCGAGGAAATTTTCAACCGCTACGTGCGGGCGATCGATGAACGCCAGAGAAACGTGATTTCGCTTGTTTCAGCTGGCGGCGCAACGGCTTTCGATATTGCGCAGAAACTTTTTCCGAACGCAATTGACCGCGACGTTCACCGTTTTCTGGCGATTTCCGAATCGATCGCGCATCTCGATTACGCCGAATCGGAAGGCAAGATCGCGGTCGAATTCAAAACCGGGGTCGAAGTTTATCGAAAAATCTGACCTGATCGGCGAACTACTTGAAATTATTTATTGCTTTTTCGGCTGACACAAATTATTATTTTCCAGTAACTTAAAAACTATTTTCCCGAATACTTAGGAAAATTATTTGTTTCAGCAATGAAACAGTATTTCACAAATACTCCTTTTTGTGCTAAACTCGTTTTCGAGTTGTGAAAAGACACACAAAACATAGGAGAAACAAACATGGCAAAAGAGGCGGTAGCAATGAGTACTGGAGACACAAAGGGCAAGGCGATCGAGTCGGCTTTGTCGCAAATTGAAAAGAAATTCGGTAAAGGCTCGATTATGCGTCTGGGCGAGCGTCCGGTTGAAGAAATCGGCGCGATCTCGACAAATTGTTTGAGTTTGGACGCGGCGATCGGCATCGGCGGATTCCCGCGCGGCAGAATTATCGAAGTTTACGGACCGGAAAGTTCGGGTAAAACGACGCTTGCTTTGCAGGTTGTCGCATCTGCGCAAAAAGCCGGCGGAGTTGCCGCATACATTGACGCGGAACACGCGATGGACCCGGAATATGCCGAAAAACTCGGCGTCAATATCGACGATCTGTTGATTTCGCAGCCCGATTCGGGCGAACAGGCTTTGGACATTGCCGAAACTTTGGTTCGTTCGGCGAGCATTGACGTAATTGTCATTGACTCGGTCGCCGCGCTCGTTCCGCGGGCAGAAATCGACGGCGAAATGGGCGATTCGCATATGGGACTGCAGGCGCGTCTGATGTCGCAAGCCCTCAGAAAATTGACGAGCACGATCTCGACGACGAACACCTGCTTTATTTTCATCAACCAGCTGCGCGACAAGATCGGCGTGATGTTCGGTTCGCCCGAAACGACGACGGGAGGCAAGGCTCTGAAATTTTACGCTTCGGTCAGAATTGATATTCGCCGCATCGGCGCGATCAAGGAAGGCGACCGCATGGTCGGAAACCGCACGCGCGTCAAAGTCGTCAAAAATAAGGTCGCGCCCCCGTTTCACGAATGCGAATTCGACATTATGTACGGCGAAGGAATTTCGCGCGAAGGCGACCTTCTCGACCTGGCGGTGACGCATAACATCGTCGAAAAATCGGGCGCGTGGTTTTCGTATTCGACCGAACGGCTCGGACAAGGACGCGAAAACGTCAAAAACCTGCTCAAGGAAAATAAGGAAATGTTTGCGCGCATCGAACACGACGTCAAACTCAAACTCGGTTTGATCACGGAAGAAGCGGCTTAATTTAAAATAAAAAAGCCGCCGGTTGACGAAAAATTTCATCAGTCGGCGGCTTTTTACTAGTTCGGTTTACGAACGGTTTTTAAAGTATCGTCAATTCTCTTTTCCAGATCTTTCTGATTTTTCGGAAGTTCGTTAACGATATTTTTATTACTGATCGTTTTATTCATTTGTTCTTTCAAAACCTTCGGATCGGGAATGCCGGGTGTCGGCGTGGCGCCTTTCGGAACCGGCGTTTTACCGATCGTTTTCGGGTCGGGAATGCCCGGGGTCGGCGTTGCGCCCTTCGGCATACTGTTGACATTAACCTTACTCGGATCGGGAATGCCGGGGGTTGAATTTCCGCTCGGCGTGACCGGCGAAGTCGAAAACTCGGGCGGAATATTAGCCGCAGTATTTGAATTGGAATTGCTTGCCGAATTGGAATTTCCGCTCGGCGCGGTCGCCGTCGAACAAGCTGTATTTAATGCAACAAGAAAAATAAATGTAATAAACAAAATTTTTTTCATCAAAATAAAACCTCAAAATTTAAAATAGCTGTGCCGGTTTGAAGGTTGCGCCTCCGGAGGGCGGCGACGGCGTTCAAACCGGCACGGGCAGGTATCAAACGGAATTCGGAAGGTTTCAGCAGCTGACATGGGCAACGCAGCTACTAAAATGTGATTATAGACTTATAACTGATAATGTCAATACCTTTTTAAAATTTTGCCGATATTTCTTGATATTTCCCGCTTTTTTATCTTTGGATTTGACATCAAAATTCGGTTTATTTACACTAACAAATTCGTGCTGTTTTAAAACACACACGAAAAACGGCTTGGTAGCTCAGTTGGTAGAGCAGCGGACTGAAAATCCGCGTGTCGGCAGTTCGATTCTGTCCCAAGCCACCATTTTTATTGAGGAAAAGCGCATCTTTCGATGCGCTTTTCGCTTTTGGTGTGTCGTTGGTGTGTCAAAGGTATTTTATTAGGACAAAAACGCCAAATATGCTTATCAAAAAAACCGTAAAAAAGTGTCTCAAAAGCCATACGTTTTTGGGATTTTAGTTATGAGACGACTTATGAGACAAAATAAAAAAAAGCCCTTAATTACAAAAAGAGCTTTTTTCTATTGATTATAAGGGTTTAGAGTGTCTCAAAAACGGTACTTATGAGACAGATTTTTGACTGTCCCAAAATTCCTGACAGCCCCCTTTTTGCTGACCATCTTATCCCCGTGTATAGCCATATCTTCTTGAATAGGTGAAATTCATTGTTAACAATATTAAACTCATTTTGCGCTGACCTGCTTCTTATCCGTTTCAAACTGATTGATCGCTAAAACAAGGTCGGCGATTATTTTTACTTCCTTGCGGTTGATCCGATCCGCGAAATCGTCCGCTTCGCTTTTGTTTTTCTTGATCAAACCGCCCATTACCTGATTGACGTTATAGTTTATCGCCATAATCGTTGATGTGTATTCGTTGAATTTGTCGGTTCCCGGTTTGTCCTCGGGGTTGAGCGTCTGAAAATTGTTAATCGCTTTGGCGGTAAGCGCCGTCGTCTCTGAAACGCGGTCGGGATCGATTGTCTGGGCGGCGGGAATCAGACGAAAAAGCATGTAGAATCTCATTTGTTTGTTTTCTTGTTTGGCAACGAGCTTTAACGATTGGTAGTAGTTGTCCAAAGCCGTCGTTGAATCTTTATGTTCAAAGAAATAAATCGCTAGCTGGCGTAGGGCATCTGCTTTTCTAAATTCACCGACAATCTTTTTCATCGCATATTCGGCTGATTCAACATCGTTTTTAGCTAACGCCGCTTTGACGATTTCGTTTAACTGTTGGTCGTGATAACCGTAAAGTATATCAGGTTTTTCTTTTTCGGGGTTGGCAATGTTCTCCAGCGCTTTTCCAAATAAATCGGCAGCGAGTTGAAATTTTTCCTGCTTAGTCGCCAGTAATCCAGCCTCATCATAGAGGTCTCGTTTGACGTTTTTGCTGTCGGCTTTTTCCGCTTCGGAGATTAACGCTGCTAATTTGTCCTCGCTTCCCTCGATGCGCTCGTCTCTTTCCCGTGCTTCTCTCGTCAACTGTGAAGTTTTAGCCGATAAAATAGACCTTAAAGCCGTCGCTTCGCCCGAAAGTTCCGGCGCATTTTGGCTGATGTCCGGCAAAACTGCGTAAAGCAGGCTGTCGGCAGATGAAAGGATGCTTTCGTCCGGCGATTGCATTGCGTTTCTGGCTTCGCCGAGAACAATGCGGTAAAACCTGGTTTTCAAATCAATCGGAACGGTCGGGTCTCTAAAATAATCCGCCAAATTAAACAGGGCGTCCGCCGGAAAATTGTTTCCGCCGGTTTCCTCCAGTGCGATAATATGAGCCAGGATTGCTAAAACTTCCGGCGACTTCCGGTCCCGCAATTCACCAATTAAATAGCTTATTTGATACAGATCATAACCGTTCGTCAGATGCTGTTTGATTTTCGCTGCCAGGATTTTGTCGCCGCCTGGCTTGTCGAGCAAATAACCCGCGCCCCACAAATCTTCTCGCGCTTCGATTTCGTATTTCGCTTTCAGCTTCTTCGCCGCATCTTTTGCATTTAATTCGAGCAGCGCGAGCAAAGGAGCACTCAATTGATAGGGATTGGGAATCTCATTTTTTTTTTCGTACAGTTCTTCAAACGCTTTGACGGCAATGGATTCGGCGCGTCCGGTATCGTCCTTGCCGTCTTTCCATAACCATTCGGCGATTTTTAATCTTGCAAAAATCCTCGCGGCGGCGAGCGGGACGCTCTTCGCCTGATTATCCAGGTCGTCAACAACAATCTTTTTTTTAAGGATCTGCTGCTGTGCGGCGATTCTTGCCTTGTCATCAACTTTCTGCGCTTGAGACGCCAAAGCGCAAAAGACGATTAAAATGAGCGACAATTTGGGATTCATAATTTTATTCTCTATTTTTTGATTCGACGATAAAAAAAGCTTGATTCACATAACGAATTTAATAAAATTATATACTGAAATTCGCCAAAATCTTTAGCGTTGGTAAAAACAAGTTAAGAAGTTGTTGAAAAAATTCACCGCAATCTAATTGTTGCAACACCATTCTTATCTGTCTTTTTAACACGGGATAATCTGCTGAACTAAGCGATAGTATTTTTGCTCCTGGAATTGTTTCTCCTGCAGGATCTAATACAATTAGCGGTATCTTTAGTACAAGCGACTGCACAGACTTATTCATGTTGAAAACGATTCAAGAGCAAAATTAAAAATACGATTTTGGACAATTGTTTTTTATTCACTGAATTTTAGCCGACAGGATTCTACCTTGGCGGCGCGAGTGAATTGAAAATTTGTCATTTTCGAGCGACCATCACATCAGCAAGCTGACGTGATGGTCGCTCGAAAATTTTCGCACAGAGTAGCGAAACCAGAAACTTTTTAAGAAATAAGCTAATGGGAAGTTTTTCGAGAAATTACCCTGGACATTTAGCCATCAGATCATTTCGGAATCTACTCTGGCAGTGGTGTTTATGGAGTGATGCAAATAGTGCTCCCGCCGCCCGGTGGTATGGCGCAGGTTAAGCCCTTACAGCAAGTTCGTCCTGTCTGAGGACAATCGCCGCCAGACCCGATGCAGCACTCACGTCCTAAACCACAATCAGCACTGACCGAAACCGGAAGTTGGGAAGTCGCAAAAAGACCCGCCACCACAAACATCAGTAATACAAGTTTTCTTAGTTTCATTTGTTCTCCTAATCTTTTAGCCCTATTTTTAAGGGATTAAATGTAGTTGAGCTAAATTAACGCAAGCTAGACTACGACGATGAAATAACCAAACCGAGATTAGCGGCGTTTCCGAGCTTCCGAAAAGAAGCTTCGAGAAACTATCAAATGTTTCGCATTTGACTTAACCGCTAATCGAACGGCTCAGTAACCGGATTGACTCATAAAACCGTCAACCAAATCAATTTGAAAATTCGTTCTTGACTTACTCAAGATGGTCTTCGTCAATTGCCTTAAATAAACTGCAAAGGCAAATTTATAAGACGTAGAATTTATTGAACTCCAGTCATCTATCAATAAATTCATTGGGTTATAACCGACTTCAAATAATTCTCAATTTCTTGTTCACCTTTATCATTAAGTTTACCAACCGAGCTTTTCAGCACTTTTCCGCTCTGATCTAACAACACAAATGTTGGAGTTCCTTTAATACCGAGAGAATCGAAGTTCGTCCGGCTAATTTCAACATCAATCAATTGGGACCGTTTCATATACTCGGTAGCTTCAAGGTCATTATGCGCAAAAAATGCAATTACTTTAACTTTTCCAGTATTGGAAAGCTGTGTAATACGTCTGTAAAACGGCATGCTTTGATCACAAAAAGTACATCCAGTTCGAAGGAAGAGCAATACGTTAATTTGTGAACCTGCCGGGTTAAATTCGGTGACTTTAAATTCCGACCCTATCGCAGGTGCAGGTATATCAACACTATTTGGTCTAAAATATGACCAAATGTTCCACACAATTCCCAGTGCTGCAACAACTATCAAAAAATTGACTATGAATTCTTTGTGTTTTTTAAACATATATTAAGTTTGCCCTCATCAAAAAAAATTATTGAAAGCCATCTCAGAAATAGTTTGATAAACTTCACACTTTGGCACGAGACAAAAAATTAACAGCTGAACAATAGATTCTTGATCGAACCAATGCTTGATAAAACCGAAACTGCACAAACGCTCGGGCGACCGCGCCACTCTGACCGTGAAACTTTAAATGATGTGTACCGGTATTTGACATAACTTTTTGCTTAAAACCAGCAAATGCTTAAACGGCAGCGCCGGCAGCCTTAAATGTAGCCACTTCGACCGTAAATATTTATTTCTTATAACGGTTGCTTGATTTTGAGAAACGGAATGATTTAAGATGCGAGTTGTTAGATGGCATCTTTGAAACACTCCGTTTCATCGAACCAAACAGCCTGATTGATAATTGGCGTTATCAATCAGGTTTTTATTTTGGTCAATCCAAATCAATGATCAAAGAACAGTTTGATTAAACAAAAAAGCCGATCGCCGTCACCGGCAATCAGCTTTTTTATAAATCTTTTTATTGAGCGGTTCTGCGGCACGCTTTCCGATACGCAAAATCTCAGTTTGAAACTTAGTGGAAGTCTCACGATAAAATGTTGAATTGCGGAAGCCCTTTTGCATATGACCTTAATTAAATGCGAATGAATTCAAATTGATGAATTTTTCGCTCGTCAACAAACAATCTAGAATTGTTTGGTTTACATCTGGTTGAGAGAAAATCTAACACGAAGCAAAAATAAAAGTCAATCTTTTTTCCAACCCCCTTTTCAACAAAAATCAATAAATTAATTAAATGAGATTTGAAATCGGCTTTTAATTGCTTTGGCTGAAAATAAAAATTTCCCGTCAATACTGGCTTTCGATCTATTTGGACACTTAATTTATTAATTTGTTCCCATACCCCAAAATTAAGAATAATTAATCTGAGTTAAGAACAATTAAGAATTGTTAGAACGGTTAAGATTAGTTAATGACAAATAGAGATTGTTGTGCCATAACAAGGAACAAGTTGACAGCCGTCTTACTTTAAATTTAATATTTCCGCACATCACTAACACGGACAGATTAAACTTTAAAGGATATTTTATAAGTTCTGGCTTTTCTCATATTTCGCATTTTTAATCAAAACTTTTCTCAAAAAGGGTCATTTTTGAGACTCTTTTCATATTACTCAGATTCTTCTTCGGAGTCGCCTTTTCAATTTCTGGGTGAAATTCTGGGTGTTTTCACTAGAGGACGTGTTTTTGGTAAATCCCAGCCAGGTTTAAACTTGATAAAGCTCTTGATTTAAAGTACTATCGTCCGATAGTAGAGCCGTTTCCCATAAAACTACCAGTCAATAAGCAAACCAGTATCAACACTTAGAGGGATTTCAAAGGATGAAAGTTTTTCTTATATTTTTTAAATCGATAAATTATTCCATGTTCTATCGATTTTTATCTTATGGCTTAATCGCCATGCTGTTTTGGGCAACAACGCTTCCCGCGCTTGCGCAATCGAGAGTTTCCGGCGTTCGGAGAAAAACGACCGAAAAACTTTCGGAGCGT
The DNA here is from genome assembly GCA_035536135.1 of Pyrinomonadaceae bacterium. Classification (GTDB taxonomy): domain Bacteria; phylum Acidobacteriota; class Blastocatellia; order Pyrinomonadales; family Pyrinomonadaceae; genus JAFDVJ01. Next base: position 11,867 of record DATLOR010000135.1, read on the forward strand.
GAAAAAAACGAGCGCGAGCGTGAAAAAGCGCGGCGGTTCGCGAACAGTACGAAAGCGGCTGTTAAAAAGCCGTTGATAAATTCAAAAGGCGAGATTATCGGCGAGAAGGTGGTCGCCAGCGAGCCGGTTTATAAATCTACCGCAGAAATTATGGCGCAACAGTCGTTGCGGGAGGGCGAAAAAACGACCCGCCAGATGCTCTGGGAAAAAGGCATCGCGCCTGAAATGGAAGGTCCGGATCGGTCGCGTTTGCCGCAAAATCCGAATGCGCCCGCCATTTCGCAATTTCCTGCCCTGAGTCCGACCGAGCAGAGAAAAAATAAACTTTCTCAATCCTTGGAGCAGATTGCGCCGCAACCGGTCGCGCTGCAGTTTACGGGAGCGACACTGACCGACACGGGCGCTTTTCCGCCCGATACGATGGGCGCGGTCGGTCCGTCGCAGTTCGTCACGTTCGTCAACGGACGAATTCGTAGTTTCACTAAAGCGGGCGTCGCCGACGGAGTTTTGAATGCCGATCCGGACGTCTTTTTCGCGTCCGTTATGACGCCGGTCGCAGGCTCGGTCGTTTTGAATTTCACATCCGATCCGAATGTGCGTTACGACCGTTTGACGGGACGCTGGTTTATGACGATCATCGACGTGCCCTGCACGAACGCGACCTGTACGACGACCGCCGGAAACCGAATTCTTTTCGCAGTTTCGGACGCAGCGAGCAGTTCGGCGCTGACCGGCGGCACGGTCTGGACATTCTTCCAGTATCAGAACGACCCGGCAAACTTCTGCGATTACCCGTCGCTCGGCGTTGACGCGAACGCGCTCTACATCGGTTGTAATGAATTCTCCGGCGCCGGAGCGTTTGTCAGCACCGACGCCTGGGTCGTTCCGAAAGCGCCGATTTTGGGCGCCGGTCCGATCGTTTCGTGGCGGTTCGCCAATCTTCTGGTAGCCTCAGTCGGTCCGTTCGCGCCGCGCGGCGTCGATAATCCCGACCCGACGAACACCGGACCGACCGCCACCGGATATTTCATCGGTCCCGACAATGCGACGTTCAGCACGCTGATGATTCGCCGCGTGACGAATCCTTCAAGCACCGCCGTGTCGCCCACGATTTCCGGCAATATCTCGCTGACCGTGCCGACGACGACATTTCCGAATCCGGTTACTCATTCGGGCAACACGGGCGGAAACAACGGCAGGCTCGACTCGCTCGACGACCGGCTTTACGCGGCGATGATGAGAAACGGTCGTTTGTGGACGTCCCACAATATCCGCGTAGGCACGACCGGAGTCGCCAGTACCGTTGCCGCGGCGCGAAACGCGATTCGCTGGTATGAAATACAAAACCTAAATACCACGCCGGCGCTTGTTCAATCGGGAACGGTTTACGACAATGCCGCGACATTAGCGGCGGCGCGTCAATACTGGATTCCGAGCATCGCCGTTTCCGGTCAGGGACACGCCGCGATCGGCGCGAGCACCGCCGGTACGCCTTTTTTCATCGACGCCTTTACGATCGGACGCCTGTCCGGCGACACTTTGGGCACGATGCAGGGCGGACCCGGCTCGCTCATCGGTTATACGAGCTCTTCGACCGCGTATAATCCGCCGTCCGATCCGGGCGGCAGTGCCGGACGACGTTGGGGCGATTATTCATATACGAGCGTCGATCCGCTGGACGATATGACGATGTGGACAATCGGCGAATATTGCCAGGCGACGAATTCTTACGCCGTGCGGGTTGCCAAGCTTCAGGCGCCGCCGCCGGCTTCGATCGCCAATGGACCGAACGCGGGTTTGTATAACGTTCAAGGCGGAGTGCCGTCGGTCAACGTAACGATTACGGGCACTTCAGTCAGCGGTTCGGGATGGTTCGATCCGGGCGCGAATCTGCCTGCTCCGGCGCGTCCGTTTAATCATATTGCAGCCACGATCAGCGGAACGAACGTGACGGTCAACAGCGTTACTTATAACAGTCCAACGTCGATTACCCTGAATCTGAACACGGTCGGCGCGACTATTTCGGATACGAATTTAAGTCCGGAGAGCGTTCGCGATTTGACGATCATCAATCCCGACGGGCAGTCGGTAACGCGCACCGGAATCATTAATATTCTACCGCCGACCGCCGCCAGCGTTTCGGTTTCGGGACGCGTTCTGACGTCCGCCGGACAGGGTATTTCGAGAGCGACGGTCACCCTGATCGATGGAGCCGGACAGATTCGTTATGCGACGACCAATTCATTCGGAAATTACAATTTCGACGGAGTGGCTTCCGGAGCAATTTACACGCTTTCGGTGACGAGTTCGAGATACCAGTTTTCAGAGCCGACGCGGGTTCTGAATGTTCTGGACACGGTTTCGAATCAGGATTTCATCGCCGACGGAAATTGATTTTCGCGCCACGCGCGAAAATTTCAGGGAAAAGGCGTTTTACCGCACGGCAAAACGCCTTTTTTCGTCATTCTTTGCGAAACACTTGGTTATCTTCCGCCAGCGTATTTATCACGATTTTTGAGAAAAAGGTTTCACCCGGAGTTGCTTCTATCGCAGACTCGGATTAAAGTTGCAAAAACGACGATTTCAGAAAATCCTGAGCCTCTAAATTTGTTGATAGATTTACGATTATAGTTTTTATGAAACTGCTAAAATTTTTGAAACGCGACACTCGCTTTCCAAATGAACCGACAGTAGAGTCTCTCGGTCCGCTCGAACACCAAACAATGGCAGTTCTTTGGAAATTGAAAGAAGGCAATGTCAGCGCGGTCAAAGCGGCTTTACGTGAGCCCGTTGCGTACACGACCGTTATGACGACTCTTGACCGGCTCTATAAAAAAGGGCTGCTGAACCGGCGAAAAGACAACCGCGCTTTTTTATATTCGCCGCGCTTTTCGCCCGAAGAACTGGAAATTTTCGTCACTGAAAACGTGATCGGAAAATTGCTCGATACTTCGACCGGGCAAATCGAGCCGATCCTTTCGTGTATTGTTGATGCCGTCAGTGAACGAGACCGGCTTTTGCTTGACGAGCTTGAGCGGATAGTGCGGGAAAAGCGGCTTGAAATCGAATCGGAGGAGTAACAGGCGCGATGTATTTTCTACTCGGCATTTGTCTGCTGCTGGCGCTGTTTTTGGCGCTAAATATATCGGCTTCATTGATTGTCGCCCTCTTTTGGCGCGCAATCGAAAAGCGCGTTCAAAGCCAACAAGCGCAAACGCGCGCGCAAATCATTTTTGCTTTGCGCATTTTTCCGCTCGCCGGAACTCTGGTTTTTATTTTCGCTTTTCTGTTGCCGTCGTACTTTTTATATGAACCGTTCGCTTCGGGGGAAACCGTCGGGCTGAGTTTGGTTTTGGTCGCAGCGCTTTCGGCAATCGTCATTGCGGCGGCATTTTATCGCGTTCTTAAAACCTGGCGAAAAACCCGGCAATTAATTGAAAATTGGCGCCGGGACAGCCGTCCGATGCCGGTCAGTGATTCGAAAATCCCGGTTTATCGGATCGAGCATCCTTTTCCGGTCGTTTCTCTGGTCGGATTTTTTCGCCCGCGAATATTTATTTCCAACCAGATTATCGAGCTGCTCGATAATAAAGAACTGGCGGCGGCGATAAATCACGAATACGGGCATCTGAAAAATCACGATAACCTTAAACGATGGCTGCTGCGGTTCAGTCAGGATTTACTTATTTTTCCCATCGGAAACCGGCTTGACCGGACGTGGTCGGAAACGGCGGAAACGGTGGCGGACGAATACGCCGCCGAGGTCAGCGGAAACGAAGCGGCGCTCGATCTGGCGGCGGCACTCGTCAAAATCGCTCGAATCGTTCCGCGCGTCAGCAGTCCCGCAATGCCGGCAGGTGTCTTTTTGATTGAGGAAAACCGGGGCGACATTACCTTTCGCGTGCACAATCTTTTGCAGATGGCTTCAGGGGAAAATAGCCTTAAAACGCGAAACTTAAATTATCTTCTCTACGCCGGAGCAATCTTCATTTCGGTTTTCGGGCTGGCGATCAATTATAATTTTTTTCTGAGTGTTCATAATATTCTGGAAAAGGTCGTCGAGTTTTTTCAGTAGAGGAACCAAACAAATCCTTGGACGAAAAAAGGTCCGGCGGCAATTGCCGCCGGACCTTTTTTTGAAGAGAATCTGTTTTAAAAAGTTGGTCGGAGATAAAGCCGAAGGTTCGATTCATCAGAAGATGAACCGCGCCTGAAGCTGAAACATTCGCGGCGGGTCGATATTGGCAAACGCCGGAATCGCAATCGTGGTAGTGCTGCTGGTGACGGGGACGAATTGACCGAATGTGGTGCTCGGTGTAAGCGTGTCACTATAGGTGGTCTGCCCGCGACCGAGAAAGTTTCCGTGGTTGAAGAGATTAAAACCTTCGGCACGAAGCAGAAGGCTTCTGCGTTCGGACAAGTTAAACCTTTTTTCGATGAAGACGGAAACGTCCTGCGTTCCCGAGCCGCGAAACGCCGATTTACTAATGACCGCGCCGTTGATGACCGGGCGGTCGTTATTGATGCCGTCGCCGTTATTGTCGATTCCCGTCGTCGCGTTAAACGGTCGCGCCGAAGCGAACTGCATCAGCGTTCCGGCGGTAAAATCGAACGGAAAACGGTAATTGACGGTGATGACCGCGCGATGACGCTGATCGAGCAGGCTCGGTCCGCGTTCTTCTTCGCTGAGTCGCGAGATAATGCTCTGATTCGGACCGATGCCGTTGCCGTCCGGCTCACTCGTGTTGGTCGTTTTCGACAAGGTGTAGCTGAGCGACGCATAAAGGCGAGAATTGCCGCGATAACTGACCTGCGTCTGTAATCCGTTGTAATCGGCGACGCCGAGATTCATCAAAACATTGACCTGTCGGACGCCGCCGCGAACGGGCAGGATCGGACGGGTGGTGTCTGCGACCGCAACGCTTCTGGTCTGCCCCGGCGCTGTGCGGTCAAAAATCGACGGAGCGTTCAGATCGACCGTCCGGTCAAGTCCGGTTATTCGCTGGTAAACAAAATCGGCTTCGGCGAAAAAGCCTTTGAAAAATTCGCGTTCCGTCCCGATCGAAAATACCTGGCTGCGCGGGTTTTTAAATTTATCGGGATAGTTCGGCAGCAGGTCGAAGTTCAAGCCGTAGCGGGCGAACTGGGCTTTATAGTAATCGCGTTGTCCGGCACGAATCGTGATGTCGCGCGCCGGTAATTGCGAGGCTGACAGCGCGACCGGCAGACACGCGCCGGTCAGACAGGTCGGGAAGCCGGGCTGTCCGGGAGAAGCCGTATAGGTCGCTATTCCGTCAAGCCCGTTAAGCAGATAACTGGCAATCGCATTTGAGCGAATCTGCGTGTAATACATACCGTAGCCGCCGCGAATCGAAAAGCGCGCCGCGCCGCCCGGATGCCAGCCGAAACCGATACGCGGCGCGAAATTGGCGGTCGCGGTGGTCAGTGTCTGCCGGTCGTAGCGCAGCCCGAGATCGACGGTCAGATCGTTTCGCAGTCGGATACTGTCCTGCACGAAACCGGTTAAAAGCCATTGCGTTAATTTGTAACTGCTGATTCCAAGACCGATCGGCTGGGTGTAATTCTGCACGTCAGCCAACGTCAATTGATCAAAAGGCGCAGTGGTCGTGTTTCTGAAAGTGAATGTGCCGAGGACGGCTGTGCCCGGTTCGCTGCCCGTCCCGCCCGAGGTATGACGAATGATGCTTCCTCCGAAGCGAAGATAATGCTGTCCCGCCGACCACGAAAGCGTGTCAGAGAACTGTGCCTGACGGCTGAAAATATCGGACAAGCGCGACTGTCCGATCGTAAACGGTTTAGCGCCGCCGCGAGTATAAGTGGTTGAAATGCTGTTCGCCTTCCAGCGCGTGACCGGATCGCCGTTCAGATAGGCAAATCGCGCCTCGTTGACCAGATTCGGTCCCAAAACAAAAGTGTAATTGACCTGACCGGTCAACGATCCGCGCGTGTAGCTGCGGGCGACGCTCGGCGCATTTGTGCCGCTCACGGCGTCCTGCGGGTTATCGTCGGTGAATCGGTCGAAATTCATTCGAAACATCAGGTTCTGGCTAGCTGTCAGCCGGTGATCGAGCCGCCCGTCAAAGAGCGTCTGACGATAATGTCCCGTGTAGTCGAGATGACCGTCTGCGGGCAGTAGAGAGGCAGGCAAATCGCTTGAAAGAAACGTGGTTCGATCCTGCCGCGTATAATCGACCGTCGCGAAAAAGAACGTTTTGTCCTTAATAATTGGTCCCCCGAGCGAGCCGGAAACTTGGTTCAGTTTGTCCGGAACATCGACCGGGCTGATTGCAGCGAGCGTCGCCGGCGTCACGCAGCTCGGCACGGACGACGGACAAAAGTTTTTGGTTGAAAATTTCTTTGCCTGCCAGCCGCCCGGACGAACCATATAAATTCCCTCTCCGCGAAAATCCTTGGTGCCGGACTTTGTGACAATATTGAGCGCGGGTCCCGAGGTCCACCCGAATTCGGCGGAGAAAGCATTCGAGAGCACCGTTACTTCCTGAATAGCGCCGAGCGGCACGATCGCAACCGCTGTTTGGCGTCCCCAGCCTTCGTCGTTGTTGGCACCGTCGAGCGTGACGGTCGTCTGGCGGCGACCGCCGACACCGGTAACAAAATAGGTCTGATTGACGAAAAGGTCACCCGTTCCCTTAGCCTGCCGGAATGCTGAATTGAGCAGCGGAATTGTTGTTACCTTGCGACCGAGGATCGGAGTTTCATCGATCTGCCGGGTGTCGAGTCGGCGTCCGATTTGCGGGTCGGCGCGCACGCCTTCCGTGGTGCCGAAGACCGTAATTTCCGCCTTCTGTGAACCGGCAACCGTCAGCGTCACTTTGAGTGTTGCCGTCTCACCCGAGCGCAGCGTAATTTCTTTACGCTCTTCGTTGCCGAATCCGTCTTTGGAAACGCTGACAGTATAGGTTCCGGTTAATGACAGCGCCGGAATGGTGATGCTGCCATCACCTTCCGTAACGACCTCGCGTGAGGCTCCGGTCGCGGTATTCGTTACCGAAACGCGTGCGCCGGGCACGACCGCTCCATTTTGATCGGCGACAATGACGATCATCGTCGCCGTATTTGGCGATTGCGCAATGACGGGTGCAGCGATCAAAGCAAAAAGCGCAGTCAGAAGTATAAGAAATCGTAAATGATTTCCGTTAGTCATATTTATTTCCTCGTTGTTGAATTTGAACCTAAAGTCGGTGTTACCTGTTGATCGGTTATTCTGACCGGGTATTCTAAAAGAATCGCTAAGGTTCCGATGTCCCGATTCTACAAGCGAAAACTAACTACTACCAACCCCCGTACTACGGCGACGGCTGTTTTTTAGTTTTTTTTAACTGAAGTCTTTCAGACCGACTGTAAATAAAAGAAAAATTGTCGAAGTTGGTATTACCCATCAATTCTGATTTGATTCAAAATCGTGGTGCAACTTCGGTGCAACGGTTTATCAAATCTTGAATTATAGTGACCGCATTATTCAGACTGAAGCAATGTCAAAACCAGCTAAAACAAACTTTTTCAATTTTATGTAAACTTATTTATTTCAATATTTAGGACTGAAAACCCGCGTGTCGGCAGTTCGATTCTGTCCCAAGCCACCATAAACATTAAGTTAGGCGATTCTTCGGAGTCGCCTTTTTCGTTTGAGGACACTTTCAAGGACACTTTCCTCAATGGCGACGTTGACCCGATGAGTTGTTACTTTCAAATTTGCTTTATCAATTAATGCGGCGGTTTCTGCCAAGGCTTCCGCGTTGACATCTGAAATGGCGATTCCCGCAACCGTTTCCTGCGCGGGACGAACAGCCAAAGCGCGACCGATTCCTGAAGCCGCGCCTGTAATTACAATAACGCTTTCTTTCGTTAAACTCATATCTTTGGTTTTAATCGAAGGCTTTGTTCTTTTCTACTTGGGCGCCGACTTAAACTCCATAGTGCCGTCGTCCACGCGCCCGAAACGCAGCATCGACAAGTCTTTGACGTAATTCTGGTGCAGGCGCCAAGGCGTTTTCGAGCCTTGCCGCGGTAAACTTTCCAACGCTCTTTGAACGTAGCCGGATTTAAAGTCCAGCACGGGTTCGGATTCGATCGAAGGATCATTGACGCGCGGCGTGCAAATTTCATAGCCATTTTTGTCCATGAATTTGAGCATTCGGCAGACGTATTCCGCTGTCAGGTCGCATTTAAGAGTCCAGGAGGCGTTCGTATAACCGAAAGCAGAAGCCAAATTCGGCACGTC
>DATLOR010000136.1:0-2373 GCA_035536135.1 Pyrinomonadaceae bacterium
CGAGAACGAACGTGTAATCCTGCACGTTGCGGATTTCCTTGCCCGCAAATTTAACGACCTTATCGCCGGCTTTGAGTCCGGCGATCGCTGCCGGAGAACCGTCGCGCACGCCGTCGAGCAGCATTCCGTCGGTCGATTCGCCGTAACCCGGAATAACGCCGATCGTCACGTTAAAAGCGGTTCGTCCACCGCCCGTTGACGAAGATTTGGCAACCGCATAAGTCGGTTTTACCGGATTTTGGTCAACACTGCGCACAATTTCAGCGACATATCCGATGACTTTTTCCAGACCCGCGTAATTGATCTTGTCCGCCGTGTCCGATGGTTTGTGATAATCCGAATGAGTTCCCGTGAAAAAGAAAAGCACGGGAATCTGTTTGCCGTAAAACGATGAATGGTCTGAGGGACCGAAGCCGTCTTCGTTTAGTTGAAGATTAAAAATTGTCTTGAGCGGTGTTATGGCTAGTGTAATTACCGGATTAGTTGAAGTTTTATTTGGCTTGCTTGGTGAACTCGATTCGAGGTCAGGGAAAAGGTTTCTTAGTTTGACCAAATCGTTCCATTCCGTCGCCGTGCCGATGCCGCCGACGGTCAGTTTGTTTTCCGTGAGCCGTCCGACCATATCCATATTGAGCATCGCGACGGTTTTTTCGAGCGGGAAAACCGGGTTGGCGACGTAATGTTTCGAGCCCAAAAGTCCTTCTTCCTCGCCGCCGAACGCGATGAAAATTATCGTTCGTTTGTTTTTCTTTTCCTTTGCAAAGATCCGTGCCAGTTCGATCAATCCGGCAGTTCCCGAAGCGTTATCGTCCGCGCCGTGATGAATTTCGGTCGAGTTGACCGCGAGGCTTCCTTGCCCGCCTTTGCCGAGATGGTCGTAATGCGCGCCGATGACGATCGCTTCATTCTTTAGAACATCGTCATTGCCTTCCAAAACGCCGATCACGTTGTAGGCGTCGGTTTGTTTTTTGACGAGATTGACCTTAAAACTCACGGTCGGCGACAGATCGCGAAAACCGACCTGAACGCGCGCGGTCGTGTCTTTTTTCATCGCCGTCAGGCTTTCGATGGTTTTTAGTTCCGAGTCTTTGATGCCGAGAATGTTCGCGGCGGTCGTGCGCGAAACTGAAAAGACCGGGACGGCGGTTTCGCCGTCGGTTTGGTTATATTTGATCTTTGCGTAGCGGTCGTTTTCAAATTTGTCTTCGCGCGAGATCAAAAGCAGACCGACCGCGCCTTTGTCCTTGGCGATTTTTGCTTTGGCGTGAACCGTAAAACGCGAGAAAGGCGAGCGCGGCACATCGTTTTCGGGATTTCCGTCAAACGCGAGAACGACTTTGCCCGAAGCGTTCAAACCGTCGTAATCGTTAAAATTCGATTCCGCCGATTCGATGCCGTAACCCGCAAAGATGATCGCCGCATTTTGGGCTTCGCCGTTCGGCGAAAAAACGAGCGGTCTGACCGGATTGTTTTCTTCAACCTGCACTTGCGGGGCGTTGACATTTTTCAGACTCAGCTTAAATTCGTTGCCCGTTTCGGCGATTTCAACGCCGGTCGTGTAAGGAAATTTTTGCAGGAAATTCTTGCTCGTCTTACCGCCCGCGACGGTTGAAACGCCCGCTTTAAGTTTGTATTGCGCGAAAAGATTGGCAATAAACCCGGCGGCGGTCGTCGCGCCCGTTTCACCCGTGCGGCGACCTTCGAGCTGATCGGAAGCGAGATAAGCAATATTCGTCCGCAGATTTTGCTCGGTAACGTCAGCCTTTTGCGCCGCCGCACCGAACGCGAACGATAAGAGGAGAAGAAAACTTAAAAATTGCTTTTTCATAATTAACAACAGTCCAGACAAAAGCCTCTTGCTTTGCCTTTACGATATTTTATTTTCTTCAATGTCGGTGTCGGTTTCGGCGGCTCCGCGCCGTTTGGAACAACCCAAATCTCAACCCAAAAATCCTCCCGCAATCCGCCGTTTGCAAAAACATAACTTTCGATCGGGCTTATTTTCAGAGCGACATATTTTTTCATCGAATCAATTTTTGCCTTTGCTAATCCGCGCGGCGGCAAAACGGATTTATAGGTCATTTCTCCTTTGTTGTAAACCGATCTTTTTTCTTTGCCTTCGTAAACGAAGACATAAATTTTTGAATCAGGATTACTTTTCTGCGCAATTATCATATTATCGGCGCGGGCAAGATATTCGTCGCACGGAATCGTTCCATACTCATCAAATCTCCGTGCTTCTTTTTCCTGTCCAAGAACGGATAAAACAAATAGGCAGAAAAATACCGGCAAAAGTTTTATTCTCATAAATTACTCGACCCAATCGGCGATGAAAACGTTGGTGTCGCCGTCTTTCGCCTGGTTGCGGTTCGA
>DATLOR010000137.1:0-15673 GCA_035536135.1 Pyrinomonadaceae bacterium
GATATTCACGCGGTGCGATTGCAGCATCATTGGTGATTTCACGGGTAAAAGATGTCAAAGCGGCTGTTTTAGGCGGCGGAATATACGATCTTAAACAAGCTTACGCTGACCTAACGATCGAAGGAATTAAGGATAATATTAAAACCGAAACGGGTTTGACCGAAAAAGCATTCAGAGAAAGGTCAGTTCTTTTTCGTGCAAAAAAAATAAAATCTCCCGTTTTGATAGTGCATGGCGAAATTGATTTAAATGCGCCGACCAATCAGGCTTATTTATTACGCGACAAACTGAAACAAGAAGGTAAAACCTTCGAATTTCAAATCGTTCCCGGTAAAGATCATACCAGTATCGGCGGTGAGTTTTTGACATTAGCTAATGATTTTTTCAGTCGAAAGTTAAAAGGAGTTCCATCAGATGTGAAAATCCGTTAACGTGATTACTATCAAACCGAAATTATAATTGGCAACAGTTTCCCGTGTTTCCCGCAAATTGCTTGATGCGATTGCCGGTTTGGTCGGCTGAAAATCTTTAGACGGAAACTATTTTTGTAAAATATTAATGAGCGAAATAAAAATAAACGATTTTGTGATCAGATTTGCCAACGTCAACGGGACGGGTTCGGCGAGTGCGAACGCGCTTTTTACCAAAGCGATCTTTAAAATGGGCATTCCCGTGACGCCGAAAAATATCTTTCCGTCGAATATTCAGGGTCTGCCGACGTGGTACGAAGTCCGGATCAGCGAAAAAGGTTTTCTCGGACGGCGCGAAGGCATCGACTTTATGGTTTCGGTCAATCCGCAAAGTCTGGCAAAAGATGTATCGGACGTTCGCCCAGGCGGATATTTTCTTTACGACAGCAGTAAACCGCTGCATTCGCAATACATTCGCGACGACATCAACTATCTCGGAATTCCGCTGATGGAGCTTGCCAATGGCGCTTTTACCGATGCGCGCCAACGTCAGCTTTTCAAAAATATTATCTACATCGGCGCGCTTTCCGCCTTGTTCGACATTGAATTTAATGTTTTGGAAGACCTTCTCGGCGAACAGTTCAAAGGCAAGGAAAAACTGATCGAGCCGAATATCAGATCATTGAAAATGGGCGTTGATTTTGTTCATCAAAACTTTGAATTTCCGCTTCCGATTCGTGTCGAACGCCGCGATCTGGTCGGCGATTCGATCATGATGAGCGGCAATTCGGCGTGTGCCTTGGGCGCAATCTACGGCGGCGCGACCGTTGCCGCGTGGTATCCGATCACGCCTTCGACTTCCGTGGTTGACGCATTTACGAAATACGCCGAAAAACTCCGTGTTGACAAAGAAACTGGCAAAAAGAATTTCGCGATCGTGCAGGCGGAAGACGAGCTCGCCGCGATCGGAATGGTCCTCGGCGCAAGCTGGAACGGCGCGCGTTCGTTCACCGCGACGAGCGGTCCGGGCGTTTCCCTGATGAACGAATTTTTGGGCTTAGCATATTTCTCGGAAGTTCCGACCGTTTTGATCGATGTTCAGCGCACGGGACCTTCGACCGGAATGCCGACGCGCACGCAGCAATCCGATGTTCTGCTCGCGGCTTACGCATCGCACGGCGACACGAAACACGTTCTGCTTTTTCCCGCTTCGCCCAAAGAATGTTTTGAAATGACGGCGGAATCTTTCGATCTGGCAGAAAAACTGCAAACGCCCGTAATCGTTATGACCGATCTCGATCTCGGAATGAACGACCACGTTTCACAGCCGCTGGAATGGGACGACAACCGCAAATACAACCGCGGAAAAGTCTTAACCGCCGAAGCGCTCGAAAATCTGGAAAGATACGGTCGTTACCTTGACGTTGACGGCGACGGAATTCCCTACCGGACGATTCCGGCAACGCACGAAACGAAGGGCGCGTTCGTGACGCGCGGCAGTTCGCGCGACGAATACGCGGTTTACACCGAAGACAGCGCGACGTATCAGCGCAATATGGATAGATTGGCGCGGAAATTCGACACGGCAAAAGAAATGGTCCCCGCGCCCGAATTTCTGCAGACGGAAAACGCTTCAAAATACGGCGTATTGTTTTTCGGAACTTCAAGCTACGCGGCGGAAGAAGCGAGTCAGTTATTACAGGCGGAAGGAATTTCGCTCGACGCAATGCGCGTTCGTGCGTTTCCGTTCGGCGCGGCGTTCGAGGATTTTATCAACGCGCACGAAAAGGTTTTCGTCATCGAACAAAACCGCGACGCGCAATTTAAGAGTCTGATGATGATCGAGCTCGGCATCAATCCCGAAAAGCTGGTTTCGGTCTTGAATTACGACGGAATGCCGATCACCGCCGATTTTATTTTTAACCGGATAAAATCGAATTTGGAAAGTTAGTTTTTTTAGCCGCGGATAAACCGAGGATTTCACTGATTTCTTTAGATTTGTACGAATAAAAGTCAATATTTAGATCAATCTACTAAAAGTCCTTGAAATTAATTGATTCAATCTGCGGAATCCGCGTTTATCCGCGGCTAATAATTAAAATCATATGTCTTATCTACGTTCTAAATTTCGCCACCCGCACTTGCCTAAAAACGATTTGGGCTACACGGTTGATTATTATGAAGGCTCGCTTTCGACGCTCTGCGCCGGATGCGGTCACGACTCGATTTCGGCGGCGATCGCGCAGGCTTGTTTTGAATTGAACATCGAGCCGCACAAGGTCGCGAAACTTTCGGGGATCGGCTGTTCGTCGAAAACGCCCGCGTATTTTCTGTCGAATTCGCACGGTTTCAACTCCGTTCACGGGCGGATGCCGTCGGTCGCGACGGGCGCGAACTTAGCGAACCGCGATTTGATCTACCTCGGCGTTTCGGGCGACGGCGACACGGCTTCGATCGGCATGGGACAATTCGTCCACGTCATCCGGCGCAATCTGAATATGGTCTATATCGTGATGAACAACGGCTGTTACGGCTTGACGAAAGGACAGGATTCGGCGACCGCCGACCACGGCTCGAAAAACAAATCGGGACACATCAATCTGTTTGAATCGATCGATCTGTCGAGTCTCGCGATCGAGCTCGGCGCAACTTTTGTCGGGCAGAGTTTTTCGGGCGATAAGGAACAGCTGATCCCGCTCATCAAAGCCGCGATGTCGCATCAGGGATTTGCCTTTCTGAACGTCATCAGCCCGTGCGTAACGTTCAATAACAACGTCGGCTCGACCAAATCCTACGATTACGTCCGCGAACATCAGGAAGCGACCTCGACGTTCGATTTCGTGCCGCTCGCGCGTGAGATCAAAACGACTTACGAGGAAGGAACGACACAAAATCTGACGATGCACGACGGTTCGGTCATCCAGCTTCACAAGCTTGCCAAAGACTGGAATCCATTGGATCGAATTTCCGCGATGAACGCCGTCGGAAAAGCACGGGCAAACAGCGAAATTTTGACGGGTTTGCTTTACATGAATCCCGACAGCCAGGAGCTGCACGATTTGATCGAAACAACCGAAAAGCCTTTGAATTCACTGACGGAATCCGATCTTTGTCCGGGCTCGGAAACCTTAAAAAGCATTAACGAAAGTTTTCGTTAGGCTGTAATGAGAAGCAATGATTTAAGAAGCGCCGGAGAAAAAGAGCGAATCGGTAAACTAAAAAACCGGCAGTAAAATAAATTACTGCCGGTTTTTTTGTAAAAGATTTCTCCAAAATTACGGAAGCAGGAGATCGGCATCCGAGGCGACAACCCGTGTATAGGTCGATTGCGTATTGTTCAGCGCGCCGAGAGTTCCGCCGTTCGGATCGCCGGGATCCTGCGCAGGAGTATAGCGTCTCGATCGGCTTTGGATTCTCGTAATGGTATTCTCGTCCGGAATAGAGAATAAATACGTGGTTCTATAATGCTGGTAAAGCGTCACATCCGGTGCCGGTGCGTTGCCGGATGGAGTTGATGGAATATATAACGCGGTAATCAAATTCACGACCAGTTTACCATCGCCGCGGCAAGTCCAACTGCCGATCGACGGCGATCCCGTTCCCAGATTGGTAAAATAATCGTTATAACCCGTCCAATACAGATTTGCCGTGCCGTTTTCATTGAGTGTTAATTGATTGACGTAGGTATGAAAAAGCGTTCCGTCGCCAAACACATCAACATTTGCGGTCGTGCTTGTATAACTGCCGACAAATTTAACACCTTTACAACCCGTGCCCGCCAGAGCCGGGATCGCCATCAATATCGTGGCAAATGCCAAAACCAAAACTATTTTCTTCAACATACAAAATTCTCCTTTCATTTTTTAAAGTTTAACCAATAGGTATCAAAACCATCAGAACATTCAACCGCTGTCGTTCATCAATTTCGTTCATAATCGGAGACCGTAAAATATCTTTTTCGGGTGATCAAAATATTCCAAGTACTCAAACGAACGGAGCTCAGAGAATTAATATTCCGAAATTCCGCCCGCCGTCTGATAGCTTTCTAATCCGGTCTTCAGAACGTCTTTTCCGAGAAACATCAGCTGATTTGAATGAAAACAACCAATGCCTTGATTTTTTTTGAAAAGATTTTCTAAAGTACTTGTATTAAGACTACTTTATCGAAAAAATTTGCCGAGTAGTTTCAAAAATTTCGAATCCCGCAGTCGCCCTCAAAAAATCTTTGAAACGAGCATTTTCCAAAAGTTTAATTTATAGTGCAAAATAACAGAACAAATGATTGATCTAAGAAGCGATACAGTGACGAAACCGACCGCGCAGATGCGCAAAGCGATGGCGGAGGCGGAAGTCGGCGACGATGTTTACGGCGAAGACCCGACCGTTAATCTTTTGCAGAGAAAAGCCGCGGAAATATTCGGCAAAGAAGCCGCGCTTTTTGTGCCCACGGGTTCGATGGGCAATCAGATCGCCGTCAAGCTTCACACGCGCGCCGGCGATGAAGTCGTGATCGAAGAACGCGGGCATATTTTTAATTACGAGATGGGCACGCCGGCGGTCGCCTCCGGCGTGATGATTCGCCCGGTGCGCGCCGCGAACCCGAGCGGGATGCTCACGTGGGCGGAAATCGAATCGGCACTGCACATCGATCAGCCGTATTACGCTTGCCCGACCGGCTTGATTTGCCTTGAAAACACGCATAATTTCGGCGGCGGAAGCGTTATGTCAGCGTCGGCGACCGACGAAATCTGCGGCAACGCGCATCAATTAAATCTGCCCGTTCATCTGGACGGCGCGCGGATTTTTAATTCGGCGGTCGCGCAAAACGAAACCGTGGCGAATCTCGCAAAATCGGTTGATTCGGTGCAGTTTTGTTTGTCAAAAGGCTTGGGCGCGCCGATCGGTTCGATGCTTTTGGGAACGAAGGAATTTATCGCGGAAGCGAGAGTCTGGCGCAAACGCTTCGGCGGCGGAATGCGGCAAGCCGGAATTCTCGCGGCGGCAGGTTTGATCGCGCTCGAAGAATCGCCGAAACGCCTCCATATCGACCACGAAAACGCCCGCGCATTGGCGGAAGGCGCGGCAAATTTGCGCGGCGTTGCGATCGATGCTGAATTAGTTCAGACCAACATCGTCATTTTCGACGTTTCGGAAACCGGCAAAACTTCGGCGGAGATCTGCACCGCCTTAAAAGAAAACGGCATTTTAGCGATTCCCTTCGGCAAAGCGATCCGGATGGTCACGCACTGCGACGTTTCGCGCGAAGACATCGAAACGACATTAAAAGTGTTAAGCGGGATTTTATGATTGAAAAATTATTGGAATTTCGAGCACAAACAAAGCGATTCATAATCGTTTGTCCGAATTGCAATGAGCTAATGAAACAACTGCGAAACAATAAACAATCGGAATTTTATAGTTGTTTCAACTGCTACAAATCCTGGGTTTACGAAAAAACGGTCAATGAAGCGGGAAGGATTATCGCGACCTACAGCGAAACGGATTTTAAAAATAAATAGAAATTCAGCATTAAAACTTTTGCTGAAAATTTTGGATCAATAAAATGAATATCGATGAACTTCGCCAATTTTGTCTTTCATTTCCCGGGGCGACGGAAGACGTTAAATGGGGAAACGATCTGACGTTCACGGTCGGCAAAAAAATGTTCGCCGTGACGGGGCTCGAAACGGCGCAAACGGCTGTTTCCTTTAAATGCACGCCCGAAAAATTTGCCGAACTCGTCGAACAGGACGGCATCATTCCGGCTCATTATGTTGCCCGCTATCATTGGGTGACGGTCGAAAACCCGGACGCACTCGAAACCGCCGAACTTAAGGATCTGATCAAAAACTCATACGAAATGGTTTGGGAAAAACTACCGAAAGCGGCAAAAAACAAACTGCTTTCCGAATAATTATATCCTTGAATCAAAGCCGATGAATTACGAAACGCGCTGCGTTAAAATCAGACTAAAACCGGATTCGATCGAAAAAGTTCGGATGTGGGCAAAAACCGTTAACGAACGCCGGAACGAAGCATTGGCAACTTTGCGCGATGAAGGCGTTATTTTGGAAACGGTTTTTCTCGACCAAAATACGGAAGGCGATTTTTTGATCTATCTGATGAAAGCCGAAAGCTTTGAACGTGCCAAAGAAGCCGTCCAAAAGTCGGTTCACGCGATTGACGAATATCACCAAAACTTCAAACGCGAGTGTTGGACGGACGGCAAAAAACTCGAAATGCTGATTGATTTAGACAGAATGCCCCGAAATCAAATAAACTAAAACTCGATGATAATTGCCATTGACGGACCTTCGGGCGCGGGAAAATCGACGCTCGGTAAAATGTTAGCCAAACAATTGAACCTGCTTTATCTCGACACGGGCGCGATGTATCGTGCCGTCGGTCTGGCTGTTTTGCAAAACAACGTGAGTTTTGAAGATCGCGCGCGAGTCGCCGAGATTGCCGAAAGCGCACGAATCGAGCTGGTCGGCGAGCCTGAAAATTTGCAGATTTTTCTCGACGGGCGCGATGTTTCGGCAGAAATTCGGACAAACGAAGTCGGGCAAGCCGCCTCGATCGTTTCGACTATTTCAGAGGTTCGCCGAATTTTGGTCGAACATCAGCGCACGATCGGCGAAACCGCCAAAAACGGCGCGGTGCTTGACGGGCGCGACATCGGAAGCGTTGTTTTTCCGCAGGCTGACGTCAAATTTTTCTTAACCGCAAAACCCGAAGCGCGGGCGCGCCGCCGTTACGAAGAAGATCTGGAAAAGCAGCGGGCGACAAGTTACGAACAGACTTTCGCCGAGATCAAGGAACGCGACGAACGCGACGTTTCGCGCGAAGATTCGCCCTTGATGATCGCCGAAGATGCGGTCGTAATCGATACGAGCGAACTCGATCTATCCGAAGTTTTCGAGCAAATGATGCAAATTATCCAAGAAAAATCGGCGAAAGCAGGAAGCGTCAATTTGACTTAAAACTTTTCAATAGTTAAGATTTCTATTCGTTCTTTTTATGCTCCCGTAGCTCAGTTGGATAGAGCAACAGCCTTCAAATAGGAGCCTGTGCAGGGAAAAAGAAACTTGCACAGTGGAGAGTGCTGTATCGGTGGAACTCTAAGGGAAATGAAAACTTCCTATGACAATACCGAGGAAACCTTGGAGTCGTTAATTTTGTATGAGAATTCATCACACAAAAAATAAAGGCGACTTAGGAGTAGCAAAGGCTCATTGTGATTTGGTTGAAAAAGGTTACGTAGTTTTGTTTCCGACAACCGAACATGCGCCGTTTGACCTTGTAGCTTATGACGGAATTAAGTTTATAAGAATACAGGTTAAATATCGCCGAGCCGTTAATGGTTCAGTTCAAATCAGACTTGAAAACTGGTGGGCTGACCGAAACGGTTCGCATGGTAAGCCGATTGACAAAAGTGAGGTTGATGTTTTTTGCGTTTATTGTCCTGACACAGACAAGTGTTATTACTTTAAGCCGGAAAATGTCAAAACTTACTTTTCGTTGAGAATTGACGCTCCGAAAAATAATCAGTCGAAAAATATAAATTTCGCTGAAGACTTTGCAGGGGTTCCGTAGAGACTATACGCACTCAGACTGAAATGTCTAAGATATAGTCCAGACTTTCAACTTGTTTTCTTTCGGGAAAACAGGGCTTGGGAAACCAAGTGAGGTAAGCTAAGCTGTGGGTCGCACGTTCAAGTCGTGCCGGGGGTATTAAAATTTTAGATTTGGGATTTCGGATTCCGGATTGTATAATACAAATCTCGATTTTGGATTCAATCCGCAATCCGCATTCTCAAATCCGAAATCGCGTTTGTGGCGGCTATAGTTCAGTGGTTAGAGCGCCTGATTGTGGTTCAGGAAGTCGTGGGTTCGACCCCCACTAGCCGCCCCATAAATTTTCTTTTCCGAATTCCCGCAAAATAAATTTGTAATTCTCTACCTGAAAAATTTATAATCTTTAAAACTTTTGTCTCTTTCGTTAATAATTTTGTCTCTTTCGTTCAAAAAACTGCACTGTTTATTCAGGTAGTTTTACAAAATCCATTATGAAACCAATTAAACCACTGTGCTTTTTTGTAATTCTACTTTTCGCCGTCAATTTTGCATTTGGTCAAAAATTTGAAAAGGCATTTGCCGACGGCGAAGTTCTCGTGAAATTCAAAAGCGGAACCGATTCGTCGCTGGTTGCCCAAACGAACGCTCTGGTCGGCGCAAATTTATTGGAAACGCTCGGCGATCTAGGTTGGATACGCGTTAAACTGCCTGAAGATATGACGGTCGAAAAAGCCATCGAAGATTATAAAAAATACGGCGAGATCGAAGCCGTGCAGCCGAATTTTTACTATCATCTGCTCGCCACGCCGAACGACCCGCAATACACGAACACGGGAATGTATGGATTATCGAAAATCTCCGCGCCGGGAGCCTGGGATTTGACGACGGGAAGCTCGACCGTGGTCGTAGCCGATATCGACACGGGTTTGCGCTACACGCACGAAGACATTGCCGCCAACGCCTGGACCAATCCGGGCGAGATCAACGGCAACGGAATTGACGACGACGGCAACGGTTTTATTGATGATTATTACGGATATGATTTTCGCTACAACGATCCCGATCCATTGGACGAAAACGGACACGGAACGCACACGGCGGGCACGATCGGCGCGGTCGGCAATAACGGCATCGGCGTCACGGGCGTGAACTGGAACGTCAAACTGATGGCGATCAAAATTTACAGCGCGGGCGGCACGGATTCGACTTCGGCGATGCTCGTTAATGCCTACAATTACGTTCGCTTGATGAAAACCCGCGGCGTGAACGTTCGCGTCACGAATAATTCCTACGCCGATTGTCCGGAAGCCTGCGGTTATGACCAGGCAACCCGGGATGCGCTCGACGCGCTCGGCGAAGCAGGCGTTTTGAATGTCTTCGCCGCCGGAAATAACAGCAATCGAAATATCGATACGCAGCCGCTTTATCCGGCAAGCTATAATTTGCCTTCGATCTTAGCCGTCGCCTCTTCGACTTCGACCGACGCGCGTTCGAGTTTTTCAAATATCGGTCCGATCAGCGTTGACCTGGCGGCACCTGGATCGAGCGTTTACAGCACTTATAACAGTTCAAATTCAAGCTACGCGACATTGAGCGGAACCTCGATGGCGACCCCGCATGTCGCGGGCGCGGCGGCTTTGCTTTCGTCGTTTAATCCGAATCTTTCCGCCGCCTCGCTCAAAGCGACCCTGATGAACACGGTCGATGTTTTGGCGGCTTGGAACGGTTTGGTCAAAACCGGCGGCAGATTGAATGTTCAGCGGGCATTGCAGAACCAGACGGTTTGCAGTTTCAATCTATCGCAGACCAATTTGCCGGCACCGACCAAAGGCGGCACGTTCACGGTTAATATTACCGCGGCGTCAAATTGCGATTATTCGGTAAAAAGCAGTGCCAAATGGATTTCCGTGACAAGCGCATCGCCGCTCAGCGGAAACGGCGCGGTGACGTTCCGCGTGTCGACCAATCAGCAGATTTCACGGACGGGAACGATCAAAATCGGCGACCAGATTTTAACGGTTACGCAATCAAGAAATTAATTTTGATAAAATTTTGGCGGTTTTCCAACTTTTATTAATTTGAGTGCGTCTAAGAACGCAGAATAAGCCAAAGGTAAGAGTAAAAATTTCGTTTTTGACAAGGTTTTTCGTCGAATATCTTGCATTTAGTTCGGCTAAAGTAGTATATTTGACATTCCTGTAGTCTTTGGCGTAACTATTGCCAAAACCTTTGCAATAATCAATATAGTTTTAAGGATAACAAAAATGAAAAGTATTTTGACCAAAAGCGGCAAATTTAGCGTATTCTTTGCCCTCGTAGTTCTTCTCGTAGTTTCGGTTTCGGGGCAAGTTAAATTGCGCCGCGCGCTCGACTTTGACAATGACGGTAAAGCCGATCTGTCGGTTTTTCGTCCAAGCACCAATGTTTGGTATGTCAATAAATCCGGCGGCGGTTTTTTGTTTCAAACATTCGGCATCGCAAACTCCGATTATATGGCACCGGGCGATTTTGACGGCGATCTGAAAGCCGACATCTCGGTTTGGCGCGACACGGACGGCGTTTGGTATCGTCTGAACAGTTCCAATAACGTTTTTTCCGCGATCGGCTTCGGCATCACCGGCGATGAACCGGTCGGCAGAGATTATGACGGCGACGGTAAAACCGATCTCGCGGTTGTCCGCCGCACTAACGGCGCGATGATCTGGTATGTGCTGAGAAGCTCGGACGGCGGCTTTGTTGCTTACCAATTCGGTCTTTCAACCGATTACACGGCATGCGGCGACTATGACGGCGACGGCAAATTCGACTTTGCGATCCAACGTCCGGGCGCAACGGCTTCGGCTCAATCGACTTTTTACATTCTGAGAAGTTCGGACGCCGGATTTACGATCACCAATTGGGGCTTGAGCAATGATCTGGTCGTGCCGGGCGATTATGACGGCGACGGCAAAACCGATATTGCAGTGGTTCGCGAAGGCGCGACACCGACTTCGAATCTCGTCTGGTATATTCAGAAAAGTTCGGACGGCGGTTTGATCGCCAATACTTACGGCATTACGGGTTCGGATTTGAACGCGCAAAACGACTATGACGGCGACGGCAAAACCGATTTGGCGGTCTGGCGCGATTCAAACGGCAGTTTTTACATCTTGAGAAGCTCGGACGGCGTTTTGAATGTTGTTCAGTGGGGTTCGCCGAGCGACTTCCCGATTGCCGCTTACGACACGCACTAATTTTTGCTGAATGGTCAAATGAAAAGGTTGAGGACTTTGACGGTCTTCAACCTTTTTGTTCGTTTTGTGATAATTTGTTTGTAACTAGAATGAAAAATCTTTCGGAGATCATCAACCAAACTTTCCCGGATAAAACGATCGTGATCGTCGGCGATTTGGTTGCCGACCAGTTTTTGCGCGGGACGATTGCGCGTGTTTCGCGTGAAGCACCGGTTTTTATTCTGCGTCACGACGAAACCGAAACCTTCGCGGGCGGCGCGGCAAATGCGGCAACCAATGTCGCTTCGCTTCAGGGAAAGGCGGTTTTGATCGGCGTGGTCGGCAAAGATCCGAACGGCGGCGCGCTTTTGGAAAAACTCGCCGCGTCAAATGTTAATTGCGATTTCGTGATTGCTTCAGAAAAACTGACGACCACGACCAAAGTGCGCGTTCTCGCCGGACAGCATTACGCGCCGCGCCAGCAGGTCATTCGGATCGATTACGAAAATCAGCAGACGATCGATGCCGAAACTCTGGAGCAATTAAAAGCAAACCTGACCGAAGCCGCCCGAAAAGCCGACGCGCTGATCATTTCGGATTATAATTACGGCGTGGCTAATCGCGAAATCGCCGCAATCGCTAAAAAAATTGCCGCCGAAAAACAAATTCCCCTGCTCGTCGATTCGCGTTTTAGTCTGCGGGATTTTCAAAACGCAACGACCGCGACGCCGAATCAGGAAGAAGTCGAACAGATTCTGGGCAAAGATTTTACCCAAATCGATTGCGCCGCGCTCTGCGGAAAATTAGGCTATGAAGCCCTGCTCGTGACGCGCGGCAACAAGGGAATGGTTTTGATCGAAAAAGACAAAACGCCTTTTCATCTCGAAGCGATCGGCTCAAAAGAACCCGTCGATGTTACGGGCGCCGGCGATACGGTGATCGCGACCTACGCTCTGGGCTTGGCTTGTAGCTTAAGTTTTGCCGAAAGCGCAAATCTGGCAAATCACGCGGGCGGCATCGTCGTGATGAAAAAAGGGACGGCTTCCGTGTCTGCGGAAGAATTGATCGCATCGCTATCGAAAACCGCCGTCATCGAACAAAAAGCACAAACTTTATGATTCAGGAAAGCTCATTTGCGCCGATTTTAGAGCGTAATCGTCTGGTTGCGCGGGTTTCGATCGAACGCCGCAAGGGCGCGCGCATCGTGCTCGCAAACGGCTGTTTCGATCTTTTTCACGTCGGTCATATTCGTTATCTCGCGGGCGCAAGATCGCTCGGCGATTTTTTGATCGTCGGCATCAATTCCGACGAACAGGTCAGAAAACTAAAAGGCGAAAATCGTCCGTTTATGCCCGAACGCGAACGCGCCGAGATCGTTTCCGCCTTTAAGTTCGTTGATCTTGTGACGATCTTCGACGAGCCGACCGTCACCGAACTGATTCGCGCCGTCCGTCCCGATTTTCACGCGAAAGGCACGGATTATACGACCGACACCGTTCCCGAACGCGAAATCGTCAAAGAATACGGCGGCAAAGTTGTGATCGTCGGCGACCCGAAAGACCATTCGTCAACGGATTTGATAAAATTAGTCAGCAGTTGAAAAATTACGAATTTCAAATTACGAATTACGAATGTTGCTTTTAATTTGAAATTTGAAATTCGTAATTCGTAATTGAACAAATGTGGAATTCACGCACAAAAACCGACCTGATCATCGAAGTTTGGGAAAAACTCGATTGCGAATCGGTCGGCGCACGGGAAATCGAAGCGATCGAGATCGCCGTGCAGGACAGATTCGGCTTCGGCGCGGTCGATTCGCCGATGATCATTGCGCGGCTGTTAGCCGACGAAGGCGCGGAGCTGCGTCATTCGGAAATCCTCGAACTCGATGTCAAACGCCGCCAGGAATCGCCTTACGACGCGATGTTTCGCAACATCTTAAAGTTTTCGGATTTTCGGCAAACTTTATTTTCGATCCGGCGGCTCGAAAATCTGCGAAAAAAATTCGTCGCGGAAAACGACAAAGAAGGCTTGCGCCAGCTGCGCGAAGTGGCGATCAAAGGCAAAAACCGCGCCCAGATGATTTCCAAAAACGAACGGGTCGAAGAAAAAAACCGTGCCGAAAAAGCCGAGATCGCCGAATGGTTCACGCTCTGGATGCAGTCGCCCGAAATGTTTGAAAACTGGGTTTTACTCAGGCAGAATTCAAAGGATTTTAAGGAAAAGTTCGAAGTGGAATAACATTTTATGCGCCGATTTTATGCGCCGCCGGAGAATTTTAGCGGCGCGAATATGATCACATTAGGTCTCGAAGAAACACGCCATTTACGCGATGTTTTGCGGCTTCGCGAAGGCGAAAAGGTCAGTGTTTTCGACGGCGCGGGAAAAGAGTTTTTGTGCGAGATCGAAACCGTCGCAAAGAAAGAAATTTTACTGAAGATCATCGAAGAAACCGCGCCGTCCTCATTCGAATCAGATTTGGAGCTGACGCTCGCGGTCGCGCTTTTGAAGGGCGAAAAATTTGATCTGGTGATTCAAAAAGCGGTCGAACTAGGCGTCACGAAACTTGTTCCGCTCAATACGAAACGCTCCGATGTGCGTCTTAAAGACGCTGATAAAAAACAGGAGCGTTGGCAGAAAATCGCGCTTGAAGCCTGTAAACAATCGGGACGCGCGCGATTGATGCAAATCGAACTGCCCGTGGATTTTGAAAAATTCATCAAAACGGCGGACGGGGCAAAAATCTTATTCGCCGAACGAAGCGGCGCGAGTTTTTCCGCGATCAAAGCGGACAAAAAAATAACCGCCCTCGTCGGTTCCGAAGGCGGTTGGGAAAACGCTGAGATCGAATCTGCCGCGTCGAACGGCTTTCAGATCATCACGCTCGGCGGGCGAATTTTGCGGGCGGAAACGGCGGCGATCGCTATTTCCGCCGTTTTACAGCATAACTTCGGCGATCTGCGCTGAAAACTATTTATCGCTGTCAGCGTCAACTTTGACGACTTTCGGGCGAATATACGCATCCCCGCGCTGTTTCAATTCGGCTTTTGTGCCGAGCGCGGCAACCACCGAATCGAGCAAAATCGGGTCGTCAATCTTAAAACTCGTAACGCCTTTCGCTTCGACATCCGGATCGTCGAAACTGATAATCAGATAGCGGCGTTTTTCCTTGATAAATCCGCCGACGATTCCGCCGTACGGAATCATACTGACGACTTTTCCGGTCGTCGACTGCACCGACTGCGACTGCGGCGAAACGACGAGCATTGATTTATACGGAATTGAAAATACCTCTTTTTGAGTTTTATCGAAAAAGACGAGCCGCGAGTTGGCGTCCTCAAATTTGAGCGTGCCTTCCTGTTTTTTGCTGAAACCGAACATTCCGCCTTCATATTTTGCGACGAACGACGCCGGTGCGGGTTTAACGGGCGCGGTCGGAGTTTGAGTTTTATCAACCGGACGCGGCTGAGCCGAAACAATCGAAGCGCAGGCAAATAAACTCAGCGCGAGAAAAAATAATATTTTTTTCATAAATTTTTATCCTAATTTTTTATTTGAAATCTGAAATCTGAAATCTAAACTTATAGACGCATTCCGCTCATCGTGCGTTGCCAGAGCAGAGTTTGTTTTAAAACGCCGAGCCTTTGTTTATCCTGGTCGGAGCAATCCAAAGTTAGTTGTTCGATAATTGATTCGAGAAGCGGCACGGCAAAAAGTCCGGCGTGCGCGACCACCTGCGAGTAATAATGAATTTGCAGACAGTCGTTTTCGTCCGAGTGAAATTTTTTGACCTCGCCCGCTTCGATCTTTACGACATCCTGTCCGGCGGGAACCACGCGGCGCGGCACGCCGTGCTGAATGCGCCCGTCTTTTTCTTTTGTGCCGAGCAGCAGAATTCCGATCAAAACGCCTTGTTCGTTGAGATAATCGGGACTAAAACTACCGAGTTCGGGTTTGGGCGAAAGACGGGGACCGAAATTCGAATAATCGGGATTCACGAGAATCGAATCGTAGATCACGCCGACAATCTCCCCCGCGCCGGCGACCGGCAAACGGACGAATTGCGCGAAACCATAATCCTCCGCACTCGGCGGATCGGCGACATCGAGCGAATCGATCACGCGCCCGACATAATCGATATGTGAGTTTGAACTGACGATTTTTGCAATTTTCATTCGATATTTTACTTTTTTGATTCGCCGAATTCGTTTATTATTTGTTCTATTACTGCGGCGTTGGTTTGAGATTCTTCAGGATTTTCCGCCCAAAATATTATGTCGCGGTAATCTTGATTCGCAGATTCAACTAAACTATAAACCTCATCTTTATTTCCTTTAGCAAGCTGAAGAATATATATTTGAACCCTTTCGCGTTCGTCATCATTATACAAATTTAATGTCTCTGAAATTTCGGTCTGATTGAAAGGTTCAAAATCTTTTTTTATTTTATCCCAAACTTTTTTGCTAAGTGATG
>DATLOR010000138.1:0-7041 GCA_035536135.1 Pyrinomonadaceae bacterium
AGCAATGCCGGAAAAATTTGTTCGGGCAATATTTGCGAAACGGTTTCGGTCGCGCAGGCGACGGTTTCGCATCATTTAAAGGAATTGACCGAAGCCGATCTGATCACGCCGAACAGCGAGGGACAATTCAAATATTTTGCGGTCAATTACGAAACGATCAATGATTATATTGGCGAGCTGAGAATTCGTTTGAATCCGGAAGGAAGATAAATTTTTTAATACATATATAGATAGTTGTATATATGTAAAGACATTTGGTTGGTCAAATAAATTACGAGGAAGGGAAAAATAAAATGAGTGAAAAGAAAGTTTGGTTTATCACGGGAACGTCGAGCGGTTTCGGACGTTTACTGGCGGAAGAAGTTTTGGCAAAAGGCGAAAGGGTTGTGGCGACGGCGCGGAAACCCGAAGTTTTGGCGGATCTGGTTGAAAAATATCCTGAAACGGCACGCACCGTGAAATTGGATGTCACAAATCCGCAGGACGTGAAAAATTCGATCGAAGAAGCGGTCAAAGCATTCGGGCGGATCGATGTTGTGGTCAATAACGCGGGTTACGCTCTGGTCGGCGCGATCGAAGAAGCGGGAAACGAACAGATCAAACAGCAGTTCGACACGAATGTTTTCGGCGCGGTGAATGTGATTCGCGAGGCTTTACCAGTTTTGCGTGCACAGCAAAGCGGTCATATCGTGAACATCGGTTCGCTGGTCGGAATTTCGGCGTTTACTTCGATGGGTTATTATTCGGCGACGAAATTCGCGCTCGAAGGTTTGTCGGAAGCTTTAGCGGCGGAAGTTGCGCCGCACGGCATTAAAACGACGGTCGTCGAACCGGGTCCGTTTTACACGGGTTTTTCGCAAAAAGGAGTCACTTTCGGCGAAAATCTGCTGCCCGAAGCGTATCCTTCGACCGCCGGATTGACCAATGCTTTTTCGGAGTTCGATGGTCCGACATCGGGCGATCCGCGCAAAGCGGTGAAAATAATCGTTGAAGCGGTCGAATCGGAAAATCCGCCGTTTCGTCTGCCTTTGGGGCAGTTCGCTTTTGACGCGATCGAGGCAAAACTCGAACAGGTTAAAGCGGAAATTGCGCCGTGGCGGACGCGCGCGGTGCAGACGGAATTCGATGCGTCGGCAACGGCGGCTTGAGAGGAAATTTAAAGGATTTTGAAATTGGAGGTTGATATGAGCTACGCTAATGAAATAACAAAAAGAACGGATTTTTCAACACTTGCCGAAAAAGTCAGACTTGTATTCGGATTATTAATGATGATTTCAGGCTTATATTTCGGATTATTCTCGACGGGCGCAGGTGAAGGTTTGGGATTTCTGTCGTTTCTGACTTCGCCTTTTATCATGGTCAACGGCAAGTAGTCGAACGACCGAAAGTCGGATGTAAATTAGGAATTTTAGGGTATTTAGAGGAAGGGAAAATAAAATGAGTGAAAAGAAAATAGCATTAATTACGGGTGCGAATCGCGGAATCGGTTTTGAAACCGCCAGACAATTGGGACAGCAAGGCATCAAGGTTTTGCTCGGCGCACGAAGCGCGGAAAAAGGAAAAGAAGCGGCGGAAACTTTGAAAAACGAAGGCTTGGACGCCGAATTTATTCATCTTGACGTAGACGACCCGGCAACGCACGAATCGGCGGCAAGATCGATCGAAGAAAAATTCGGGCGGCTCGATATTCTGGTCAACAATGCGGGAATTTATCTCGACGAAGCGGAAAACGGCGGATTTGTGCCGGCAAGCAAAACGTCGCTCGAGATATTCCGCAAAACTTTCGATACGAATTTTTTCAACACGATCGCCGTCACGCAGCAGTTTATTCCGTTGATCAAAAAATCGGACGCGGGCAGGATCGTCTTTTTATCGAGCGGTTTGGGTTCTTTGAATTTGCACAGCGATCCGAATTCGGCGATCTACAATTACAAGGTTCCGGCGTACGACATTTCAAAAACAGCTCTGAATGGTTACGCGGTGCATCTTGCTTACGAACTGAAAGACACGCCGATCAAGGTCAACGCGGCGCATCCGGGTTCGGTCGTCACGGATATGAACGCGAACGGCGAGATTCCGGTCGAAGAAGGGGCGAAAACATCCGTCAGCTTAGCGACGCTTCCGGCGGACGGCTATACCGGCAAATTCATCTACCTCGGCAATGAATTGCCCTGGTAAGAATGATTTAACACAATCCCGTTAAGATGGTTTTAACGGGATTGTAATTTTATTTTATGGAGGGAAAAATATGAAAATCGGGATTATCGGTGCGGGAAACATCGGCGCAAACGCCGCGAAACTTTTTATCGAAGCGGGACACGACGTGGCGATCGCCAATTCGCGCGGCGCGGAAACTTTAAAGGATCTGGTGAGTGAGTTGGGCGAAAAAGCGCGTGCCGTCAGCGTTGAAGACGCGGCAAAATTCGGCGAAGTCGCCTTTGTTTCGATCCCTTTCGGCAAATACACATCGCTTCCGGCTGAGGGCTTTGAGGGCAAGATCGTCATAGATTCGAACAATTATTACCCGGGACGCGACGGAAATTATCTTGAGCTCGATGCGGGCAAAACAACTTCGAGCGAACTTTTGGGAAATCATCTGAAAGGTGCGAGAATTGTAAAAGGCTTTAATACGATCTGGTTCGAGCATTTGAAAACGCAGGGCAATAAGGATTTGCCGCTCGAAGCGAGACGCGTGATCTTTATTGCCGGAGACGATTCGAAGGCGAAAGAAACGGTCGCCAAATTGATCGAAGAGATCGGTTTCGCGGCGGTTGATACGGGATTTTTGCACGAAGGCGGAAAGCTTCAGCAACCCGACGCGCCGGTTTACAACAAAACTTTGACGGCGCGGGAAGCGGAAGCGATCTTAGAAAAAGAATGAAAATATTTTTGACGGGCGCAAGCGGGTATGTCGGTTCGGTTGTCGCGGAAAAATTAAAAGGCAAAGGGCACGAAGTCGTCGGTTTGGCGCGAAATGAAGAATCCGAAAGGAAATTTTCGGAGCGCAAAATCAACGCTCTGCGCGGCGGTTTGGAAGATCTTGAAGTTTTAAAGCGCGGTGCTGAAGGCGCGGACGCGGTGATTCACACGGCGTTCAGCCATAATTTTTCCGATTACGACGACGCGGTGAATCTCGACCGCGAAGTGATCAAAACTTTCGGCGAAGCGCTGGCGCAGACGAACAAGCCTTTGATCGTCACGTCGAGTTCATCGGTTTTGGGCGACACGCGCTCGAACGAAGCGGACGAAGATTACCCGTTCGGCGAAAATTCACCGCGCAAGCTTCGGGGCGAATCCGAGCGCGATGTTCTTCAACTTTCGTCAAAAGGCATTCGCGGCATCGTTTTGCGTCTGCCGCTGTTTGTTTACGGGCGCGGCGGAAGCTCGTTCGTGCCGTTTGTGATCAATCAGGCGAAAGCCGAAAATTCGGCGAATTACGTGGAATCGGGCGAACACAAAGTCTCGGCGGTGCATATCGAAGACGCGGCGGATCTGTATCTTTTAGCTTTAGAGACAAGCACGGCGAAAGGTCTTTACAACGTCGCGGCGGAATCGGTTTCGATGCGGGCGATGAACGAAGCCGCGGCGCGGCTTTTAAATATCAAAGCGAAAAGCATTTCGACCGAAAAAGCGCGTGAGCAATTCGGAAGAATGTTCTTTTTTCTTTCGATCAATAATCAGCTTTCGGCGGAAAAAGCGAAACGCGATTTGAAGTGGGAAATCAGCTCCAACAAAACGATTTTGGACGATATTGAAAACGGTTCATATCGGAATTTTAAGGATTGAAAAAGGGGAAAATAAAAATGAGTGAAAAAAAAGTTTGGTTTATTACGGGCTGTTCGACCGGATTCGGACGCGAACTGGCGAAACATTTGCTTGAAAACGATTACCGCGTCGTCGTCACGGCGCGAAACGCGGACAAGGTGCAGGATCTGGTCGAGATCAACAAGAAAAATGCTCTGGCGATCAATTTGGATGTAACGGATAAAGCGCAAGTCGCGCACGCCGTTGCGAAAGCGGAAGAACACTTCGGCGCGATCGATGTTTTGGTCAATAACGCCGGTTTCGGCTATTTCGGCGCGATCGAAGAGTCGGACGACACGGAAGTTCGCGCAATGTTTGAAGCGAATTTCTGGGGTTTGGCGGAAATGACGCGTGCCGTTTTGCCGAATATGCGCAAACAAAAAAGCGGCACGATCGTTAATATTTCATCGATCGGCGGTTTGGTCGGTTTTCCGGGCGTCGGTTATTACAACGCGACGAAATTTGCGGTCGTCGGTTTTTCCGATGCCCTGGCAAAAGAAGTTGCGCCGCTCGGAATCAAAGTTATCACGGTCGAACCGAGCGGTTTTCGCACCGATTGGGCAGGACGTTCGGCGAATGATGCGACGAATACGATTGCCGATTACGCTGAAACTGCCGGCGCAAATCAGGCGGCGATTCGCGGTTACAGCGGCAATCAGCCGGGCGATCCGGTGCGGGCGGCAAAAGCCATCGTCGAGGCGGTCGAATCCGAAAATCCGCCGCTCAATCTGCTTTTAGGACGCGCCGCGCTGAAAAATGCGCGTTTGAAACTGGAAAGTCTGCAAAAGGATTTCGACACCTGGGCAGAAGTTTCGGAAGGCGCGGATTTTCCTGAACTCGCGGCAAATAGTTGATTTCAGATTTGGGAATTCGGATCGCGGATTAACGTTTCAGTAAGAAACGAATCCGCGATCCGAATTCCCAAATTCCAAATGAGGAGATAATGGAATACAGACAGCTTGGCGGTTCGGGGCTGAAAGTCCCGGTTCTGAGTTTCGGAACGGCGACTTTCGGCGGCGGAACCGAATTTTTTAAGGCTTGGGGCGCAACGGATGTCGCGGAAGCCGCGCGCCTTGTCGATATTTGTTTGGAATCGGGCGTGAATATGTTCGACACGGCGGACGTTTATTCGAAAGGTTTGTCGGAAGAAGTTTTGGGCGAAGCGATTAAAGGCAGACGCGATAAAGTTTTGATCTCGACGAAAGCGACTTTTCCGATGGGCGAAGGCGCGAACGAACTCGGCTCGTCGCGGTATTATTTAACCAAAGCGATCGAAGCAAGTCTCAGGCGTTTGAAAACCGATTACATCGATATTTACACGATGCACGGTTTCGATGCCATTACGCCGGTCGAAGAAACTTTGCGGACGCTCGACGGTTTTATCGAAAGCGGCAAGGTTCGCTACATCGCGGCATCGAATTTTTCGGGCTGGCATTTGATGAAATCGCTTGCCGCGTCCGACGCGCACGGTTGGTCGCGCTACGTTGCGCATCAGGCGTATTATTCGCTTATCGGGCGTGATTACGAATGGGAATTGATGCCGCTCGCGCTCGACCAAAAGGTCGGCACGATCGTTTGGAGCCCGCTCGGGTGGGGACGCCTGACGGGAAAGATTCGGCGCGGCTCGCCCTTGCCGGAAGTCAGCCGTCTACACAAAGCGGCGGAACAAGGTCCGCAGGTCGCGGACGAGACGCTTTACGATATTGTTGACGTTTTAACGGAAGTCGCGGAAGAAGTCGGCAAAACCGTTCCGCAGGTCGCGCTGAACTGGCTGCTTCAACGTCCTTCGGTTGCAAACGTCATTATCGGTGCGCGAAATGAAGAGCAATTACGGCAAAATCTCGATGCGGTCGGTTGGAATCTGACGAAAGAACAGGTTGCCAAACTCGATCAGGCAAGCGATCGAACGCCGGTTTATCCGTACTGGCATCAGCGGCAGTTTGCGGTGCGCAACCCTCTGCCGATTTAGGTTTTAAGGGAAATAAATTCAAGGAGTAAAAAGATGAAAACACGAAAATTGGGAAATGATCTGGAAGTTTCAGCGATCGGTTTGGGCTGTATGGGAATGAGTTTTGCTTACGGCGCGAGCGATGAAACGGAATCTTTGGCGACGATCGACCGCGCGCTCGAACTCGGAGTGAACTTTCTCGATACGGCGGATATTTACGGTCCGCACACGAATGAAGTTCTGGTCGGGAAAGCCTTGAAAGGCAGACGCGATAAATTTGTTCTGGCGACGAAATTCGGCATTGTCGTTGACCCGGAGAATTGGGGAATTCGCGGGATCAACGGCAAGCCCGAGTATGTCCGAGAGGCGGTTGAAGCGAGTTTGAAGCGTCTTGAAATCGAAACGATCGATCTTTATTATCTGCACCGCGTTGATCCGAATACGCCGATCGAAGACACGGTCGGCGCGATGGCGAAGTTGATCGAAGAAGGCAAGATTCGCTATATCGGACTTTCGGAAGCTTCGGCGGAAACTTTGCGGCGCGCTTCGAAAGTTCATCAAATTACGGCTTTGCAGTCGGAATACAGTTTGTGGACACGCGACGTTGAAGAAAACGACGTGCTCGCAACGTGCCGCGAACTCGGCATCGGTTTTGTTCCGTATTCGCCTTTGGGGCGCGGCTTTCTATCGGGCGAGATCAAGAAGTTCGAAGATTTGGAAGCCGACGATTGGCGCCGCACGAATCCGCGTTTTCAGGGCGAAAATTTTGAAAAGAATATCAAGCTTGTCGAAAAACTCGAAGAAATCGCGCGGGAAAAAGACGTGACGGCTTCGCAGCTTGCGTTAGCCTGGGTTTTGGCGCAAGGACAGGACATCGTCCCGATTCCGGGAACAAAACGCGTCAAATATCTCGAACAAAACGCGGCGGCGGTCGATATTATTCTGAGTCAGGAAGAACTCGCGGCGATCGAGGAAGTTTTCCCGAAAGACGCGGCGAGCGGACTTCGTTATCCCGAAGCGATGATGAAATCGGTCAACGCCTGATGAGGGATGAAGGATGAGGGATGAGGGATGAAAAAGTCGCTCATCTCTCAAATTGCTATTATGCAGGAATATTTACAGCCGACGGAGTTTTTGGATTTTGACCGCGAAAGCGTGCGCGAATTTGCCGAAAAGAACACGGTCGGCGCAAAAACCGAAAAGGAAAAAGCCGTGGCACTTTACCGGGCGGTGCGCGACGGTTTTCAGTATAATCCGTATCTTCTGGATCTGCGGCGAACGGGCTTGAC
>DATLOR010000139.1:0-2361 GCA_035536135.1 Pyrinomonadaceae bacterium
GACATCGGTTATCCAAACAACGCGGCGCGCAGCGATCATCGGCAACTGCTCGGCGGAAGCAAGCGCGTAGGTGAGATTTTCCGCTTGATTCAAGGAAAACTCATTCTCATTAAACTCGCGCAGAGAATTTTCATCAAAGACCAGATTGGCAATCGTCTTCGCCGCCAGATCACGCAGGTAGGTTTCCCCGCCGAAAAGCAGGTAAACCGGCGCGATCTCACGCTTTTTTAACTGATTTCTTAAATCGTCTCTTGAAAGAATCGCCATTTCCTGCCTTTTGTCTTTTACTTTTTTACTTTTGCCTTATTTCTTTTCTTCTTTAACGCCAAAGCCATTAACAATCGTCGAAACGACCGATTCGGCAAATGCCCGCGACATTCGTTCGACCGCCGGATCTTCTTCGTTGAAAAACGAGCGCGGGTCGGACGAAAATTCGAACGAATCGCGGAAAATAAAATTCTGATTATCGTAGAGAATCTGGTTTGACTTCAAATCGCGCACCGTGACCGCCGCCGTAATTGTTACTTCATAAACGCGGGCGCGACCTTCGCGGTCAAGCAGAACGCCCGAAAAGTTAAAATCGCGGATCGTTCCTTCGACCACCGCATCTGCGCCGTCGCGGGTTCCCTGTACCTTCAAACCGCGCCCGCGCCGGATGATCTCTCGCGAAACCGCCTCGGTAAAACGTGATTCGACGCGGTAACGCAAACCTTTTGCTTCAAACTGAAACGCCGGAACGGCAACCTTTTTGATATTGCTCGGCAATCCCGAATTGGTCACGGGCTTGTAGCATTCGGTAAAACCCGAAACAAATAGAAAAATAATAAGAACGACGGTCAGACGAAAAATTTTCATAACTGCTTTTTGATTGCTTCGATGACTTTTATGGTTTCCAAGGTTTCTTTGACATCGTGAACCCGCAAAATTCGTGCGCCGTTCCAGACAGCGATTGCTGCGGCTGCCACACTTCCCTGCAGCCTTTGACCGGTCGGTGCGCCGCCGAGAATTTTTCCGATAAAAGATTTGCGCGATGCGCCCACAAAAATCGGGAAACTTGGAAATTCCCTGACAAGTTTATCAAGTTTACCGAGAAGTTCTAAATTCTGTTCAAATGTTTTACTGAAACCGATGCCTATGTCGAGCGCGATCTGATTTTCGGCGATCCCGAAGCTCCGGGCTTTTTCGAGGCTTTGGCGAAAACCTTTAGAAACTTCCGATAAAATATCAGCGACCGGGTTTTGTCGATGCATCGTTTCAAAATCGCCGCGCAAATGCATTAAAACCAAACCCGTCTTATATTTGGCGGCAACCTCCCCGACATTTTCATCAAAACGCAATCCAGAAATATCGTTAATAATCTCAGCGCCTGCTTCGATGGCTTTTGCGGCAACTTCACCTTTTGATGTATCAACCGAAATCGCAGTATCAAACCGTTTTGCAATGGCTTCGATGATCGGCACGACGCGGCGCATTTCTTCTTCCGCCGAAACACGCGCGCTGTCAGGTCGTGTTGATTCACCGCCGATATCGATAATATCCGCGCCTTCTTCGATGAATTTTTCAGCTTGTTTTACGGCTTCATCAGGCGAAAAGAAATTTCCGCCGTCGGAAAAACTGTCCGGCGTGACGTTCAAAATCGCCATTACGAGAGTTTTCCCAAGTGAAATTTCGCGGCGCGAAGTTTGCCAATCCATAAACTTTTATTTTTACAAAAAAAGGGATGAAGAAAAATCTTCATCCCTCATCCATCATAATTCATCCATCAATTACGCCGTCGCAGGATTATTCGGCGTGATCGGCGGCAGAATCGGTTTTTTGAAACCTTTCTTCGGTTTTTCTTCCGATTCGGTCGCGTTTCCGTCGTCGTTTCTCGAAGGCGCACTGTCGTCGCCGTCAAGCGGAAGTCCGGCAACTACGCGTCGAATCTGCACGCTGTCGAGCGTTTCCAACTCGAGTAATGCTTCGGAAAGACGAACCATCGCATCAGCGTTTTCGTTCAGGACGGTTCTCGCCAATTCGTATTGTCCGGCAATGATCTTCTTAACTTCCTGGTCAATTTTGATCGCCGTATCTTCGGAATAATCGCGATGCTGTGAAATTTCGCGTCCCAAAAAGATCTGCTCTTCCTTCTTGCCGAAGGTCAGGGGACCTAAATCCGACATTCCGTATTCGCAAACCATCGAACGCGCTAGTTCCGTTGCCCGTTCAATATCGTTCGAAGCACCGGTCGTGACATTATCGGCACCGAAATAGATTTCTTCCGCCAGGCGTCCGCCCATTAAAATGGCGATCTGGCTCATAATATATTCTTTCGTGTAACTGTGGCGGTCGCCTTCCGGCAGCTGCTGTGTGACGCCGAGA
>DATLOR010000140.1:0-11786 GCA_035536135.1 Pyrinomonadaceae bacterium
AGGATTCGTGGAAAATTACGCCGCGCCTGAACATCAACTACGGCGTGCGGTATGATGTCGAGTTTACGCAGCAGATTGCGCCGGTCGCCTTCCGCGACCCGCTTTCAGGGATCAATTTATCGGCAAACGATATTCTGGCGGCACAGGATGTGCTCGGCGTTCAGCAAGGTTTTCCGCGCGATACCAATAATTTTGCGCCGCGTTTCGGTTTTGCCTTCGATATGTTCGGCAACGGCAAAACGGTTCTGCGCGGTTCGATCGGGTTGTATTATGACCATCCGCTTTTGGCGGTGGCGTTCAACTCCGATATTGCCGATGCGGCTCAACAACAACAGGCGGTTTTGACGGCGGGCAGTCCGGCGCCGACAGCGCTTTTGAATGCCGCGCAAGTTTTTCAGGGAACAGTCTGCGGCGTGGTCGGTTCTGTTCCGACGATTTGCGGCGCGACCGTGACGCCGGGCGTTTCTCCGTCGGCGCAGTATCAATTCGGCAGACAGCGTTTTAATGATCAGACGTTTCCGGGATTCGGCGCGGTTTTACCGTTCACGCTTCCGGTTTCAAAAGATTTCCAATACGCTTCGGCAACTCAGGCAAATTTGTCAATTGAGCGTCAGTTGACAAAAAATATGTCGTTGTCGGCTTCGTATATCTATGTCGGAGCGCATCATCTTCCGCACCCGACAGATTTGAATACGCCGAATACCGCATTGCAAATTCAGAACTTCCAGCGTTTTGCGGGTCGTAATCCGCTTTCGACAACCGAAGCCGTTGCGTTTTCTATTCCGACGGCAGGTTCCGCCTGTCCCGGAGGCGTTCCGCTTCAATGTTTTACATTGGCAACGCCGGCAACAACTCCGATTCCGTATCCAAATGCGGGACAAACCTACGCGATTATCATTCCCGGAATGATTGCCGCGCCGCTTACAAATCTGGGAAGCCGCATTGTTGCTCCGGCGGTTGCCAATTTCTTCCGACCGAATGCGCCGAACTATTTTCTGGCACAGGCACTTTCAGGCGGTTTGGTGACGAAAGGCGTGTTGGATTCGCAACTGGCTGGAAGTTTGAGAACTCCCGGCATAATTTCGCCGTTCGGTTCGGTCAATGCCCAAATTTCGGACGGTAATTCGAGCTATAATGCAATGAATCTGGAGCTCAAACGGCGGTTTGCCAATAACTTTACGTTCCTGGCAAGCTACACCTGGTCGCATTCGATTGACGATTCATCCGATCTGCAAACATTGCTGATCGCGCAGGATGTTAATGATTTCAATGCGGAACGTGCCGATTCGTTGTTTGACCAGCGGCATCGTTTTGTGTTCAGCGGTGTTTTGATGTCGCCTGATTCGTGGCGTTCGGGAAGCGGTTTCAAGAAATTCCTCGCGGATTTCACCGTCGCGCCGATCATCGAGCTTTCGTCGGGTCGTCCGTTCAACATCATCACCAACGTTGATGCGAACAACGACCAGTCAACCCAAACCGACCGTCCGAGTGTTAATGCAGACGGCACGCTTTGCGTTCCCGGAGCCGCCGGCTGTTCTACTCCGCTCATTACGAACGGAAGATTTTCGAGCGGAAATCTCGGACGCAATATGGGCTTGACCCACGGTTTCGCCTCGGTCGATCTGCGGATTTCACGGGCGATCCGGTTCGGCGAACGTTTCCGTCTTGATTTGATTGCCGAAGGTTTCAACCTTTTCAATCGCTTCAACGAAGGTTCGGCAACGCCGTTTGTCACGGATGTCAACGCTTTCAATCAGCGTGCGGGGAACGGTCGTTATTACAGCCGTTCGACTGCCGCTTACGATCCGCGTCAATTCCAGTTCGGAGCGAAATTTAGCTTCTAAATTTTCGTTTTAGACTTTTTTGCCGCAGAATTCTTGTGAAACAGAGTCCGTCTTCGCTCTGTGAATCACACGGATTCTGTGGCAAAATTTATTTGTGGCTTCACTTTCCGCGAAAATCAAACAAAAATCCCTTGAAATCGGATTTCACAAGATCGGCATCGTTCGCGCCGAACCTCTGCCCGAAGAAGAAAAAATTTTCGGCGATTGGCTCGCCAAAAATTATCACGGCGAGATGCAGTGGCTCGAGCGCGAACCCGAAAAACGCGCTGATCCGAAAATTCTTTTTCCCGAAGCAAAATCGATCATCGCCGTCGCGCTCAACTATTTCACGCCGCACGAACACGAAGAAGATCCGGCAAAAGGCAAAGTTTCGCGCTACGCCTGGGGCGATGATTATCACGATGTTCTAAAGGAAAAACTGCGCGAGCTTTTCGAGTTTATCAAAGCCGAAAACGCGGCGGCGGAAGGAAAAATCTGCGTTGACACCGCGCCGATTATGGACAAGGCTTGGGCGGCGCGCGCCGGATTGGGCTGGATCGGCAAACATTCGAATTTAATTACCAAAGAATACGGTTCGTGGGTTTTCCTGGGCGAAATTCTGCTCAATTTAGAGCTTGATTACGACACCGAACTTGTTTCCGACCATTGCGGAACCTGCACGGCTTGTCTAGATGCCTGCCCGACCGGGGCGATCATCGCGCCTTTTACGGTTGATTCCCGAAAATGTTTATCCTATGTTACAATCGAACTTCGCGCCCCGGATTTTCCCGAAGAAATAATTAAAGACTTAAACGGCTGGCTTTACGGCTGTGATATTTGTCAGGACGTGTGTCCCTGGAATCGTTTCGAAAAACCGACCGAAGAAAAAAGATTTGAACCGCGCCCGGGAAACGTGACGGCTGATTTAGAGGAAATTCTCTCGCTTTCGCCCGAAAAATACGCCGAAAAGTTTCGCCGCAGCGCGATGAAACGAACCAAACTTGCGGGTTTGCAAAGAAACGCGCGCGCTTTGAAAAAAAGCCGCAAAAAATAACGGAGAGAAAAATGTTTTTAAGATTTACCAAAAAATTTTCGCGCCCCGTACGTGGATTTATCATCGCCCTTTTAATGCTTTTCGCGCCTGCTCTGATCGCGACGACGGTCGAAAGCGCGCAGCGCAATAAAGCGAAAGCGACGCCGACACCAAAGAAGAAAGCTGCGGCGCCGACACCGAAAAAAGCGGCGCAGGCGAAAACCAAACCGACCCCGAAACCGACCCCGAACAAGTCGAAAACGAATTCTAAAAATCAGACGCCGGCGGCGTCGAAAAATAAAACTGCAAGTAAAAAGAACGAAAAAACGACGGCGGCGAAAACCGACCGGAAAACGACCGACCGCAGCAAGAATTCGAAAACGGCAAACACGAAAAACTCGAAACAGACTTTAGCCGCCAACAACAAAATCCCGTCGAAAAACGCGAAAAGCGATAAAAACTCGAAAACCAGCGACCGGAACAAAAATTCTTCGTCAAAAAATACGCGGGCGATAACGGCTGAAAAGAACAAAACAAAGCCGACGACCGCGAAAACGACTTCGACAAAAACAAATACTAAAAAAACTCCGAAGACAACGGCTGACACAAGATCGAAAAACGTAAACACAACCAAAACAACCGATAAAACAACCGATAAAACGACTGAAAAAACTTCCGCCGAGCTTCCGCAAATCATCGTCACGACGTTTTCGGTTCCCCTCAGAAGTCAGGCGAAACCCGACGCCGCGACGCTTTCAAACGTCAAGCTCGGGACGATTCTCCGCGTGACCGAAAAAAATCCGGCGTGGTACAAAGTTCAGTATTCGGCGGGCGGACAAACTTCCGTTGGTTGGGTTTCGGCAAATTCCGTCAATGATCTGAACGCTTCGGGCAAGACGGAAATCTACCGCCAGATCGTCGAAAGAAATTACAAACCGCAGATGGATTTCGAATCCGCTTCGGAGTTTTACGAGTTTTTGTCGAATGCCCGCGGCGAGCTCGACGCTTCCGACAAATCGGCGGAAATCGAATTAAAACGCCTGCTCGCGCTGCGTTCCGCGTTAAAGACGATTCCAACGGATAAACGCGAAAATTCGCCTTACAAGGAATTCTTGAAAACGCAGGAAAAGGAAATCGTCTATAACGAACCCGCCGGACAATGGCTGGTTGTTTCAAACGAGTTTTGGGATCTGCACAATAAATATAAAAAATCGACCGTCTCCGACGCGATTGCGTGGGAAGCCGCCAATAATCCGCTGCCGGGCGAATGCGAAGGTTATGTCAATTGCTATCTTTTCGATATGCGGATGCGTTTCGGCGAATATCTGAACCTGCACCCGAACGGTAAAAACGCGGCTGAAGCGTTAAAGAATACGACCGATTATCTTTCGCCGATCGTCGCCGATTTGCAGGCAAAAGCGGTTTATCACGGTCCTTCGGATGTCACCGACCGCGCCGAATTCAACAATCTGATCGCCGAGCTTCGGACGATCATCGCGCGTCTGCCGTTCGTCGAAAAAGAAAAAACGCTTCAGCAATTACGCCAGATCGCCGAAGCATATCGTTAAAATTGTTCATTGTTCGTGGTTAGTTGTTCGTTGCCTTTGAATTTGCAACGAACAACTAACCACGAACAACTGACAAATCCGCCTCAAAAATCTACAATCTAAATTATGCTTACAGATTCATACGGCAGACAAATTAAGGATTTGCGCGTCAGCCTGACCGACCGCTGTAATTTCCGC
Source organism: Pyrinomonadaceae bacterium (assembly GCA_035536135.1). Lineage (GTDB taxonomy): Bacteria > Acidobacteriota > Blastocatellia > Pyrinomonadales > Pyrinomonadaceae > JAFDVJ01. Next base: position 4,602 of record DATLOR010000140.1, read on the forward strand.
TGTTTTTATTGTTTGCCGAATGGCGAACCGCCGCTGGCGCGCAAAGAAACGATCCTGACGTTTGAGGAAATCGTCGAAATATGTGAAATATTTGTTTCACTCGGGATCGAAAAAATTCGCTTAACGGGCGGCGAACCTCTGCTCAGAAAAGACATTGAAAAGCTCGTCGAAAAACTTTCCGAGTTAAAAAATCCAAAATCCAAAATCCAAAATCAAAAATTGAAGGACATTGCTTTGACAACCAATGGATTTTCGCTCGAACGCCGTGCCGAAGCCTTGAAAAAAGCGGGGCTCGACCGCGTGACGATTTCGCTCGATTCTTTGAAAAAAGAAAATTTCAAAAAGATTACGGGCGTTGATAAATTGGACGAAGTTCTGCAGGCGATCGAAGCGGCGAAGCGTGCCCGCTTGCAGCCGGTTCGCGTCAATGCGGTCGTCGTGCGCGGCTGGAATGACGACGAAATCGTTGATCTTGCCGCGTTTGCGCGTGAAAATGCGCTTTCGATGCGCTTTATCGAATATATGCCGCTCGATTCGGCGCACGAATGGGACAAAAGCCAGATCGTTTCGGGCAGGGAAGTTTACCGGAAAATAAACGCTCGTTTTCCGCTTGTCTTAAAAGAAACTTCGCGCGGCAGCGAAACGGCTTGGAAATATTCTTTCGCGGACGGCGCAAGCGGCGAGATCGGGATCATCGCGCCCGTCACGGAAATGTTTTGCGGCGCGTGTTCGCGGATTCGCCTGACCGCCGACGGGCAGATCCGAACCTGTCTTTTTTCGACCGAAGAACATAATTTGCGCGACGTTCTGCGAAGCGGCGCAAAGCGCGCGGAAATTATCGAATTTATCAAAGCGGTTGTTTTGAAAAAAGAGCCGCGCCATTACATCAACGACGCGCAATTCGCGTCCGCGTCGCGCTCAATGAGTTTTATCGGTGGTTAATTTCCTTTTCATCGAAGGCTTGGAACTGGATTTTTTTAATCCGCGCAGCATCATCTGTTTTATCGCCATTCTGCAAGGCGCAATTTTCGCCGCGCTTCTCATTTATCGCTATTTTAATCACAAGAAAACGGCTGATATCTGGCTCGCAATTCTCTTGATTTTGCTCTGCGCCAGCCTGATCACGCCGCTGATCGGGTTTGCGAATGTTTACGACCGCAATCAATGGCTGACTTATTTCCCGTTTTCGATCGCTTACGGCTACGGCGTCTGCATCTGGTTTTATGTCGCCGATCTGACGAATTCAAAACGCGGGTTTTCCCGCCGTGATTTACTTTTTTTTATTCCGTCGGCGATCTATGTTGCGTTTCGTTTAATACTTTTCGCGCAAAATCTTGAGTTCAAGGATTGGTTCGGTGCGAATTATTACAATCCTTTTGTCGGTCCGTTCGTCTTTATTACGGAGTTTGCGTGGAACGTCGCGTTTCTTTATTTCGCGATCAAACATTACCAAAAATACCGCGCGTGGCTCGAGGAAAATTTCTCGGACACCGAAAAGATCAAGTTCGATTGGCTCAGAAATTTTCTTTACATTTTCACGTTCGTTTTTGTTCTAGGCGCGGTTTTCGATTTTACGAACAGTTTTGTTTTCAAGCTTTCCTACATTCAATATTTTTATTTCGAATTGGTGCTCGCGCTCGTGACCTATTATCTGGCGATTGCCGGATATCTGCGGTCGAAAACGATCGAGCTTGATTTCACGCCGAAAGCGCAGGAAAACGAAACACGCAAGACGCTTCTGCCGGATAAAGAGCTTGGAAAGCTCAAAACCAGACTGCAAAATCTGATGGAAAATGACCGCCTTTACCGCGAACCGAATCTGACTTTAACGGATCTGGCGCGGCAGATCGGGGTCAATTCCGCCGTATTGTCGTATGTCATTAACAACGGTTTCGGAAAAAATTTCAATGATTTCGTCAACGAATTCCGCATTGCGGAAGTCAAGGAAAAACTCAAAACCTCGGATGATTCCGGTTTGCTCGCCGTCGCGTTCGAGTGCGGTTTTAACTCCAAAGCGACCTTTAACCGCGCCTTCAAAAAATTCACGGGCGTTTCGCCAAAGGAGTTTCAGGGAAATTCGGTTTGATGATTTATATTAAAAATTATGCAGCAATTTTATATCGAAGAAAAAAACTTTGAAAAAATAGATTTCACTAAAGAAGATCTACCCGCGCGGGAATTTGAAAACTGCACGTTTGCGGCGTGCGATTTTTCCGAAGCGGATCTGTCCAAAATATCTTTTTCCGAATGCGTGTTTTCCGCGTGTAATTTGAGCAGTGCGAAAATCAATGAGACTTCGTTCAAGGAAGTTAAGTTTAAGGACTGTAAAATGCTCGGTTTGTTTTTCGACGGCTGCAACCCATTTCTGCTCGCGATGCAGTTCGATAACTGCGTTTTGAACTTTTCATCCTTTGTTGAAATGAAACTCAAAAATATGAGTTTTACAAACTGCACGCTTCATGATGTCGATTTTTCCGGTGCGGTTCTGAGCGGCGCCGTCTTTGATAACTGCGATTTGAAAAAAGCCGTTTTCAGAATCACTAATTTAGAACAGGCGGATTTTCGGACTTCCTATAATTTCTCGATCGATCCTGAGATAAACCGCGTCAATAAAGCAAAGTTTTCAATCGCCGGATTAGCCGGACTTTTGGACAAATATGACATCGTGATTGAATAATTTTTAGTCTTGAGACGGCTCAAATCTTCACAAAATCGCCTCAAATCGTAATTTGAGGCGATTTTTAGTGCGCGAAAAAATAATCTTGCTGATAGTTTTTCAAAAATTATTTCAGCGAGAAAACAAATGAAAAGATTATTTTTTACGGCAATTTTGAGTTTCGCTCTTTTTTCGGTCAACGCGTTTGCTCAAAACAGCAAAACTTTTTTTCAAGCGGTTGAGGGAAAATGGCAAGGCACGCTCGAATATCAGGATTACACATCGAACAAGCGCGTGACGATGAACATACTGATCACTTTCAAACCTTCGGCGGACGGAAATTCGGCGGAAGTTTTTACCGTCTACGACGATTTCGGCAAGATTTATAAATCAAACAGTAAAGAAAGCATCGATCCGGCGGCGAAAAAGTTTTTTGATGACGAAACGGAATTTAGGGTTGAATCAATCGAACCGGGCAAACTCGTCATCTCGGGAAAAACCGAGGACGGCAATTCGATCGAGCCGACCCGCAAAACGATCACTTTTACGAACGACACTTTGACGATTTTGAAGGAAACGCGCACGCCGTGGATGTTTCGCCACGTTTACACATTGAAACGCGTGGTCGAAAACAGGGAATCGGAAAAAGTTTTGTCCGCCGCTGAGTTACAGGAAGATTTCGCGGTTTTCAAAAAGATTCTCGTGGCGATTCATCCCGGAATTTACCGCTATAATTCGCCTGAGAGTTTGGAAAAAGACTTTGCCGAATTCGAATCAAAACTCAAAAATCCGCTGCGCGAAGGCGAATTTTTTATTTTGATTGCGCAATTTACGAAAAAGCTGAAATGCGGTCACACCTTTACGAATCCGTACAATCAAGACAAAGATTTACGGGAAAGGCTTTTTAACCGCCGAAATTATTTGCCGTTTTATTTTCGGATCGTTGACGGCAAAATGATCATCACGGCAAACGCTTCGTCGAAAAATATTTCTGCGGGAAGCGAGATCACGCGCATTAACGGCTTTGCAGTCAAAGAAATAGTCGAAAAGCTTTTGACCGTCACGAAAGGCGACGGAAATGCGACGCTCGAACATCGCCTGAATTCGATCGAACTGGCGCGCAGTGAAGCCGAAACTTACGCGCTTTTCGATTGGTTTTTCCCGCTTTTCTTTCCCTTAACGGACGAAATTTATTCGATCGAAGCCGTTGATTTTGCCGGGAAAAAAGAAACGAAATTCGAAATCCTGGCGATGACCAAATCAGAACGCACCTTGGAGATGGCAAAGCGTTACGGCGCGACGCCGACTTACGACGACGGCTGGAAATTCGAGATCCAGGACAATTCGACCGCGTATTTGAAAATCGATAATTCAATCACCTGGCGACTGAAAACCATCAAATTCAAAGAATTTCTGGCAAATGCATTTGCCGAACTTCGCGCAAAAAATATTAAAAACCTGATCATCGATCTGCGCGGAAACGGCGGCGGAAGTATGGACATCGGTTTTGAACTGGCGCGTTATCTGGCACGGGAAAAACTTGCGCCTTATGCCGAAAGCCGGAGACTTGTGCGGAACATCGCGCCGCAGCCCGAACTTTTGAAAAATCTCGACACCTACAGCGACGAATTAAAAGAAAACTTAAAATCGGGCGTGCCAATACAGAGGTTTCGCAAATCGGGCGCAAACTATTTTGAAATTACCGGCAAAGAAAACTATCCGGCAATTGAGCCTTACGAAAACAATTTTCGCGGTCAGGCGTTTATTATCAGTGACGCGAGCAATGCTTCGGCGACGTTTCAGTTTCTCGATTATGTCAAAACAAACCGGCTCGCTCGGATAGTCGGGCAGACGACGGGCGGAAACCGGCAAGGCATCAACGGCGGAAACTATTTCTTTCTGTATTTGCCGAATTCGCGCATTGAAATCGATATTCCGGTTTATTTTCAAGCGCCTAAAACCCTGAACAAGGACGAAGGCGTGATTCCCGATATTTTGGTCAAACGCCGACCGGAAGACATCGGAAATAATTTCGACCGCGAGCTGTCGGTGATCAAGGATTTGATCAGGAAATAATCCGAAAATCAAAGGCTTTTATGAAAAAGACGGATGGCTGTAAAAAGCGTCCGTATTTTTTTGTTTGCGTTCACGCTTTGTTGTTGGTTAGACTTTTGAAAGATGAATTTTAAAGAATTATCGGAAAATCTTTCATTGGCGGGATACGAATTTTACCGGCGCGGCTGGGTGATGGGGACGAGCGGAAACTTCAGCGCGAAAATCTCCGACGCGCCTCTGCGCCTATGCATTACGGCAAGCGGCAACGATAAAGGCGCGCTCGACGAAACGCATTTCCTCGAAATCGACGACAACAGCGATGTTCTTCAGGGCTTCGGCAGACCTTCGGCGGAAACGATGATTCATCTGACGATCTATCGTATGCGCCAGAATGTCGGGTCGATCCTGCACACGCATTCGGTCTGGGGAACGATTCTCTCGGACGTTCATTTTGAAAACGGTTCGATTGAGATCGAAGGCTTCGAAATGCTCAAAGGCTTGGCGGGCGTGAAAACACACGAACATCGAGAGATTGTTCCGATCGTCGAAAATTCGCAGGACTACATCGCGCTTTCGCACGTGATCGACAATGTTCTGCGCGAAAATCCGAAATGTCACGGCATTTATCTGCGCCGTCACGGTCTTTATACCTGGGGCGAAGATGTCGCGGAAGCGCGCCGGCACATCGAGATTTTCGAGTTTTTGTTTGAAGTTCTGGGTAGAAGTTTGAAATAGATTTTATGGCTGAAGAAGCTTGGTTAAGCGGAAAATTAGACGGATTTTCGCCCGTGATGATGCCGGCGGCGCACGCCCTTCGGCAGGCGATCGTCGATCTGAAAAAAGCGGCGGCGGATCTGAGCGACGATGAGTTATTCGTGAAACCGAACGGCGCATCGTCGGTCGCGTTTCATTTGCGGCATATTTCGGGAAGCGTTGACCGGCTTTTGACCTACGCGAAAAACGAAAATTTGAGCGACGCGCAATTTGAGTTTTTGAAAAGCGAAACGGCGGAAACTTCCGGGTTAAACGCCCGAGAATTAGTCAACCAGACAGTTTCATCAATCGAAAACGCGCTCGAGTTTTGCCGGACGGTTTCAGAAGAAATTTTGTTGGACGAGCGTTTTGTCGGGCGCAAAAGGTTGCCGACAAATGTTTTCGGTCTGCTTTTTCATATCGCCGAACACACGGCGCGGCACACGGGGCAAGTTATTACGCTCGTGAGAATTGTGCGAAAATAGAAAGAATTATGGCAGTTGTAACAATTCCTGATAAAAATTTAACGTTGACGGATGCGGATGAGATTAAAGATCATCTCGCGTCGATCGGCATTGATTACGAATATTGGGGAAACGCGAAAAACGTTTCGCCCGATGCTTCCGAAGCGGAGATTTTAGCGGCTTATTCGGAAGAGATCGAAAAATTGAAAGCGAAAGGCGGTTATGTGACGGCGGACGTGATCGATATCAAAGCCGACATTCCGAATCTCGAAACGATGCTCGACCGTTTTCGTCCCGAACATTGGCACGACGAAGACGAAGTTCGGTTTATCGTCAAAGGCTGCGGGATTTTTCATATTGCTCCTGAAAACGGCGATGTCACGGCGGTTAAAATGACGGCGGGCGATCTGATTCGTGTTCCGAACGGTACTCGCCATTGGTTCGATCTCGACGAAACGCGAACGGTGCGGGCAATTCGGCTTTTTCAGGACGCTTCGGGCTGGACGCCAATTTACACGGAAAGCGGCGTTGAGCAAAAATATCTTTAGTGGTGAGTGGTGAGTGCTGAGTGATTGGTGAAAACTAATCTTGCCGCTCACCACTCACCGCTCCACCACTATGAAGGCAATTCTTCTTGACATCGAAGGCACGACGACGCCGATTGATTTTGTTCACAAACGGCTTTTTCCGTACGCGAAAACTAAAATTGGCGAATATGTCGAAACGCATTTCGATGAGATTCAGACGGAGATCGAACAGCTTAAAACCGAATACCGGAAAGATTTTACCGACCAGATCTACGGGCGGGATTTTCGCGCCGATGCGCCCGAATCGGTCGCAAATTATCTGAAGTTTTTGATCGAAGTTGACCGCAAATCAACGCCGCTCAAATCTTTGCAGGGAAAGATCTGGCAGGCGGGTTATGAATCGGGCGAGCTTCGATCGGAAATGTTCGAAGACGTTCCGCACGCTTTTGAGCGTTGGAAGGCGCAGGGGAAAACGATCGCGATCTTTTCGTCGGGTAGTGTTCTGGCACAGAAACTTATTTTTAAATATTCAAATTCCGGCGATTTGAGCGGGTTTATCTCGGAATATTTCGATACGAACATCGGCAGCAAAAAAGAAGCCGAAAGTTATGTCAAAATTGCCGCCGCGCTCAATCATCCGCCGAAACGCATCGCTTTTGTTTCCGACATTTTAGCCGAGCTCGACGCGGCGCGAAATGCGGGATTTCAGACGACGCTTGCCGTTCGGAAA
>DATLOR010000141.1:0-16119 GCA_035536135.1 Pyrinomonadaceae bacterium
CCGGAGTAAGAATTGTCCTAAAGCCGCGTGCTAACTACACCGACGGCGCGCGCAGATCACAAACGCAGGGAAAAGTTACGTTAAGAGTTACTTTTTCGGCAAACGGCGGAATTGGCTCAATCAGTGTTATCTCAGGTCTCGCCGATGGTTTAACCGAGCAGGCGATTGCTGCCGCAATGCGAATCGTTTTTATTCCGGCGCAGAGAAACGGTGTTCATTATTCGGTCACCAAACCGGTGGAATATACTTTTACTATTTATTAAAAAATGTCTCATTTACTCGAAGTTACAAATCTTCAGACGCAATTTCCGACGAAAGCCGGACTGGTCAAAGCCGTCAATGATGTCAGCTTTTATGTTAACGAGGGCGAGCTACTCGGGCTGGTCGGCGAATCGGGATGCGGAAAGTCGATCACCGCGCTCTCGGTGATGCGCCTGATTGCGCCGCCGGGACGTATTGCGGGCGGTTCGATCAAGTTTAAGGGCGAAGAATTGACGACCGCGACCAACGAAAGAATGCGCGAGATTCGGGGCGACGATATTTCGATGATCTTTCAGGATCCGATGACTTCGCTTAATCCGGTTTACACGGTCGGCGAACAGATCGCCGAAGCCCTGCGCCTGCATCGAAAACTGAATAAAAAAGACGCCTGGGACGCGGCGATCGAAGCGATGAAAGAAGTGGCGATTCCCGACCCAAGCCGCCGCGTCAAGGATTATCCGCATCAGCTTTCGGGCGGAATGCGCCAGCGCATAATGATCGCGATGGCTCTGGCGTGCAATCCCGAACTTTTGATCGCCGACGAACCGACAACCGCGCTCGATGTGACGATTCAGGCGCAGATTCTCGAACTTTTAGACGAGCTTCGGACGACGCGCAAACTGGCGGTTTTGCTCATCACGCACGATCTGGGCGTGGTGGCGGAAGTTGCCGACCGCGTTTGCGTGATGTATACGGGAAAAATTGTCGAGGAATCGGGCGTTGACGAGATTTTCGAGCGTCCGAAACATCCGTACACACAAGGCTTGTTGAAAAGCGTACCGAAACTTTCGGCGCACCACATCGAAAAAGTTTCGCGTCTGCAAACGATCGAAGGAACGGTTCCGAGTCCGACAAATTTGCCCGAAGGTTGTCATTTTGCGCCGCGCTGTGAATTTCGGATGGAGAGATGCACACACGGCACGATCCCGCTTTTTGAATTGCCGAACGACGTAAAGGTTCGGTGCGTTTTGTACGATGAAAAACAAAAATTTGAAATTGGCAGGCAAAAAGTGCTTTCTGCGGTATCCGAAAATTGAGGATGCGGCGCAGTATCTGCAAATGAGCAGGGAAAGCGAAAATTTTCATCGCGGACTGATCAAAATGTCGCGAAGCCGCGAGGAATTCGAAGCTTTTCTGGGGCGCAATGAAAATCCGGCGAACGAATGTTTTTTGATCGTGCGGCAAAAGGACAGGGCGATTGCCGGAATGATCAATCTTTCGCAGATTTTCTACGGACCTTTCTGCAACGCGTATCTCGGCTACGGTTTGGGCGTCAAATTTACGGGCGAAGGTCTGATGACCGAAGCGATCGGGTTGATCTTGAAATTTGCGTTCAAGGATTTAAAACTGCATCGCATCGAAGCCAACGTCCAGCCCGAAAATCTGCCGTCGATCGCCGTTTTAATGCGGTGCGGTTTTACAAAAGAAGGTTTTTCGCGCAAATATCTGAAAGTCGGCGGACGTTGGCGCGACCACGAGCGTTTTGCGATTATCAAGGAAGATTGGAAATAGAGGAATGAAAATGCGCTTTTACAAAACTAATTTGTTGTTTTTGTTTATTTTCCTGTTGACCGCCGGACAAGTTTTTGCGCAATTCGAAGAGCAATTTAAAAGATTCAATGCGAAAACTAAATTTGAAACTGCGTATAAATCTCTGACTGAAAAGCCAAAATGGCTTTTCGAGGGAGATGTGTGCCCGTTTAATTTAATTCCTGAGTTTGAAACCAAAGTCGAATACCTGAGCGAAGGCTGCGCGGACGATGCGCAGGTTTGTTTGAATAAATGCAAGGAAAACAACGGAAATGCATGTTATTCGCTCGCTTTGCTGGTTCAGGAAAAGAAATGGTTGGAGCCGGATTATTCAGAAGCCTTATTTCTTCGGGCATGTAAATTAGGCGTTATGTCGGGTTGCACTAATCGTGCCGCTGCTATTCTTAGCTTCAAAGCCGATGACGAAAAAGCGGTCATTTGCGCTGGAAATACGTTTGAGAAAACCTGCGAGAAAAAAGACCCTTGGGGCTGTACGATGTTTGCACGTATTTTGTATTATGGTCTCGGTCGCCCCAAAGATTCAGAAAAAGCACTTCAGGTTATGTCGCAGTCTTGCCAATACGGCGATGAAGACGAAGCCTGTAAAGCTGCCAAGAAATTAACTGAAGAGATAAAAAAATCACAACAAGAAATTAAAAAATGACAGCAGTTCAAACTCAAAAAAAAGAACTTGTAAAGGTTCGCAATCTGGTCAAACATTTCGCGGTCGAAGATTCGGACGATGTCGTGCGGGCGGTTGATGACGTGTCGTTTGATATTCTGGCGGGCGAAACGCTCGGACTCGTCGGCGAATCGGGCTGCGGAAAATCGACCGTCGGACGGTGTCTGCTGCGGCTTCACGAACCGACGAGCGGGGAAGTTTTGTTCGAGGGACAAAATCTGATCGGTTTGCCGAATGACAAAATGCGCCTGATGCGGCGCGAGATGCAGATCATTTTTCAAGACCCGTATGCCTCGCTTAATCCGCGGCTTTCAATACTTTCGACGATTTCCGAACCACTCAAGATTCACGGCATCGGCAGTAAAACAGAGCAAAAAACGCGAGTTGCCGATCTTTTGACGAAGGTCGGGCTTGATCCGAATTATATGTTTCGCTATCCGCACGAATTTTCGGGCGGTCAGCGCCAGCGCATCGGGATTGCGCGGGCGCTTGCTCTGAACCCGAAGCTGATCATCTGCGACGAACCGGTTTCGGCGCTCGACGTTTCGGTGCAGGCGCAGGTCGTCAATCTGCTGCAGGATTTACAGTCGGAATTCGGTTTGACGTATCTATTCATCTCGCACGGTCTGGCGGTGGTCGAACATATTTCGCAGCGGGTTGCCGTAATGTATTTAGGCAAAATCGTTGAAATCGCCGAAGCGAAAGAGTTATACGAATTGCCGCTTCATCCGTACACAAAAGCCTTGCTTTCGGCGATCCCGATTCCCGACCCGAAGCAGAAACGCGAGCGGATCGTTCTGCAGGGCGACGTGCCGACACCGATCAATCCGCCGTCGGGCTGCCGGTTCCGCACCCGCTGTCCGATCGCAATCCCGCAATGCGCTGAAATCGTGCCGGAACTGCGTGAGATTACGAAAGGGCACACGGCGGCTTGCATCCGCATCGAAGGTTATGACACGGCGCCGAAAGCCGAATAAACTTGAAACGAAAATTTGGAGCTTTGCGTAGTAAGAACTGTAATTTCAACAAATAACAAAGCGTCTTTTCGATCCCGCAGTTTCGATTTGAAGGACGCAAAAAAAAGGAGAAAATTTATGGACGGAGAAAACAAGGAATGGCAGGAACCGCCGCTTCCCGAACAGATCAGAGCCGAAACGGAACAACCGCAAATGTCGGAAGCTGCAACGCTCGGGAATATTTTTATCGAGCCGGGGAGAACGTTTGAAGACTTGCGCCGTAAGCCGCGTTTTATCATCGCGACGCTGATCATTGCATTACTCGCGACGGCTTACGGGTTTGGACTTTATTATAAGCTCGGGGAACAGGGAATCCGTGATTTCGTGACGGAACAAATTGATAAAAGTCCGCAGGGGGGAAGTCTGACCGGCGAGCAAAAAAACAATGCCATAAATTTACAAATGACAATTCAAAAGGTTGTCAGATTTGCAATTCCGGTTTTTGTCGTGATCGGATTTGCCATTATGGGCTTATTTTACTGGTTGGGGGCAAAAGCTTTCGGCGGAACCGGAAATTATTTGCATGCCGTTTCGGTGGCGGTTTATTCTTCGCTGCCGCCAACCCTAATCGGGATGATCGGTAATTTTATCGTGCTCGCTTTTAAATCGGTTGACCAGATTGATCTTGCGACCAGTCAGCGCGGACTTCTGCAGGCAAATCTGGCATTTTTGTTTGACGGAAAATCAATGCCGGTTTTGGCGACTTTGATTTCCGTGTTTGATTTATTTGCGATTTGGGGCTGGATCCTGGCAGCGATCGGTTTGCAGAAAACCAATAAAATTTCGTCCGGTTCGGCTTGGGCAGTGACGATCATTTTAGCTTTGGTCGGTATCGCATTCCGCGTAATCGGCGCATTACTTTCGGGAAATCCGAGCTAAATTGTAGCAAAATAAATTAAAAAAAGTCCTGAGTTTTAATGACTCAGGACTTTTTTTATTCATATCGCAAACATTCAATCGGGTCTAAACGCGCGGCTTTCCAGGCGGGGAAAAGTCCGAAAACGATCCCGATCCCGACGCTTGCTCCGAAACCGACGATCGGTGCCCAGAGCGGAACATAGGACGGCATAATCATTTTTACGAGCAGGGTTAAAAGCCAGCCGATCAGAAGTCCGATCATTCCGCCAAAACCGGTCAGGGTGGCGGCTTCGATCAAAAATTGCAAAAGAATATCGCTCTGTTTTGCGCCGATCGCTTTGCGGATGCCGATTTCGCGCGTTCGTTCGGTCACGGAAACAAGCATAATATTCATCACGCCGAGTCCGCCGATCATCAAACCGATCGATGAAATGACAATCATTGCGATAAATACCCCGCTCGTGATGGCTCCGAATTGCTCGATCAAACTCGCGGCGGTTTCCATCGCAAAATTATTTTTCTCGCCGAATTTAACGTTGCGGCGGATTCGCAAAAGGTCTTGCACGTCATCCTTTGCTTTCTCAAGCTGACCTTCTCGGGCGACCGCCAGAATAAATAGATCGTCGGCGTTCGGTTTTAATTTCAAAGCCGCGCCCATCGGCATATAAACCGCGTTCGATTGATCGTTATTGCCGCCGCCGCCGCCGAACAGCTGTTCCTTTTTTTGAAGCACGCCGATAATTCGAAACTCCGTACCGCCGATTTCGAGTGTTTCTCCGATCGGGTTTTCAAACGGAAAATAGCTGTCCCTGACCGTATCGCCAATCAGACAGACATTGGCTTTTTCATCGCTTTCGGATTGCGAAAACCAGCGTCCGTCAAGCAAAACCTCGGAAGTCGTCTTTTCAATCTGCGGCAGAGTTCCGTTCATTTGAACCGAGGTCGAAGTTTTACCGTTTTTGCCCGTAACGTTGATCTTTTGTCCGAAAAAATTGTTTGAAATATCGAGAAACGGCACGGCAACTTCGATTGACGAAAGATTTCCGATGGCTTCGGAATCTTCCATCGTCAGAGGTTTCCGCATTCGTTCTTCGCGGGTCGGTGCGCTCGTTCGAATTCCGATGTCCGTTTTGTACAGAAAAATCGAGCGTGTGCCGAAGGATTCGACCTGTTTTTCGACGGCGACGTTGATACCGCTGATCACCGAGGAGATCAGCATCACGGTAATGACCCCGATCACGACACCGATGATCGTCAAAAACGAGCGCAGTTTATTACTCCGCAGGGTGTCGACCGCCATCTTAAAATTTTCGTAAAACGAACTGGTTAAAAACCTCATAAATTCTTTGATTCAAAATTCAGGATCCAGGACTCGGGATTTTAATGTCGAAACTCGACCTTTCATTCTTATTCGTGCCGCAATGCTTCGATCGGGTCGAGCTGCGCGGCTTTCCACGCGGGGAAAAGTCCGGCGAGAACACCGATGCCGCCGGATACTCCGATTGCCAGAAAAATCGCCCAAATCGGGATCTTTGTCGGTATTCCAACGAAAATAGTTACTAAAAAAGCTAATATTTCGGCAACGATCAGACCGATCAATCCGCCGAGAAGCGCAAGCGTTGCCGCTTCATAAAGAAATTGTTTTAGAATATCGCTCTGCCGAGCACCTAAAGATTTGCGGATGCCGATTTCCTTTGTGCGTTCGGTGACGGCGACGAGCATAATATTCATAATGACGATCGCGCCGACCACCAAAGCAATCGCCGGAACTATTAAAATAACGGTGGCGATCGGTCCCGTGATACCTTTGATCAAATTTGAGATCGCGTCGGGGGTTAAAATTCCGAAATTATCTTTTTCACCGAATACCAATTTGCGTTTGATCCGCATCAGGCTTCGCGCTTCTTCGACCGCATCGTTAAAAAGTTTGTCGGATTTGGCGGATGCTTCAAAATAAATCCCGCGGCTCCCGCGCAAACCGCCGAAATTCGCGCCGTAGGTTTTGATCGGAAACTGCACGAAATTATCCTGCGGACGACCGAAAACCGTTCCTTTAGCGGTCTGAATCCCGACGATCTTGTAGGGAATTCCCGAAATCGTGATCTCACCGCCGAGCGCATCGCCCTGCGGGAAAAATTTGTTGGCAATATCCATTCCCACATAACAAACCCGCATTTTATTGTTGTTTTCAGTGTTCGTAAAATAACGACCCTGCGCGATGTCGAGCTTTTCGATTTCGGCAATCACCGGGTCGGCGCCGTCGATCTGGACATCGCGCAATGATTCGCCGTTGCGTTTTACTTCACGGGTATTCGGCAGGGCTTTGGCACCGATCTTGTCAATCAGCTGGGCACGTTCCCGGATGAAATCCAATTCTTCAAAGGTCAATTCCTTGTTGCGTCTCTGGGCGGCGGCAATCGTATCGGTGTCTTTGAAATCATCAAAACTGAACCGGCGGATCGTGAAGGCGTTCGAACCGATTCCGGCAAGTTTTTCATCGACGTAAGCGCTGAACCCCTGCAGAATCGACAGTACGAGCATAAACGCCGTGACCGCGAAGATCATTCCGAGAAGCGTCAGGAAAGAGCGCAGTTTATGCGACCAAATCGAATCGAAAGCAAGTTTGAAGGTTTCGGCAAAGTTCATCTATTTTAAGTTTAAAGAAACAAGTTACTAATACGCAATTTGCTTCATAAAGTTTTTAGATGTGAAAGCTGCACTTCGACGCTCAAGCCGAATCAGGAAAACCACGGATTTAATTTAAGAAGCGAAGCTCTTCGGGAAAGATGTTTGAATTTTACACGGAAGAATTCTTTAAAAGTTTCCAGAGGCTTGCCAGATGACTGAAAAGCACGATCGGCACGACAACCGCCGGAAGCCAGATAAAAGGGAAATACGCAACCGCGCGGGCTTGGAATTCGGGCGCCAGCTGCGGGCTGATCGAAGGAAAAGCCAAAATTGCCGTGATCACGACATTCAGAAGTAAAACCAGCGCAAAAAAATTCCAGCCGATCAGCAGCGGACGATTGACGCGACCGCCGCGAAAGGCGAGAAAATAAATGAGCGGCGCGGTGATTCCCGACAGAATATCGAAATTTCTGCCTTCAAAGGTCATCGATTGCGGGACGAGCTGCTGATGCGCAAGCCACATCAAAACAATCTCGACGGGAATTCTGATGATGCTCAGAAGCGTCAGAATCTTTAACGGCAGAGGTTCGATAAAAGTTTTTCGGAAGAAAATAAAATACGCGATGATCAGCAAAAGCGCAGGAAAGATGCCAAATGCCGCGACTCTCGGCGGAAACGCTTCATTATTCAGATAAAAACCGTAAAGCGCGAGGATTGCCTGGAAAAACAGCCAAAAGGCAAGCAAAAAGATCAGGATCTTTGCCGGGATCGTGTCAAAAACGGTTTGTTTGACGGCGTAAAGTAAAAAGCCGACGGTGAGAAAAGTGGTCAGAATAAAAGTTATTGAAACATAGCCTGGTATATTTTCAATCATCTTTCGATCATCCGGTTTGTTCGTCTTTTTCGATCACTCCGTCGCGGATCGTGATCACCCGGTGGGCGCGTTCGGCGATGTCGGGTTCGTGCGTCACGACGATGATCGTGTTGCCTTCTTCGTGCAGTTTCTCAAACAAAGCCATAATTTCATAGCTTGTTTTCGTATCGAGTGCTCCGGTCGGTTCGTCGGCGAGCAAAATCGAGGGATGATTAACGAGTGCGCGGGCGATCGCGACGCGCTGGCGCTGTCCGCCCGAAAGCTCGTTCGGTTTGTGCATTACGCGGTCGCCGAGTTCGACCGAAGCGAGCGCGGCTTGGGCTTTATCGTGGCGTTCGCCGGCGCGCATTCCGGCGTAGATCAGCGGAAGCTCCACGTTGTGCAGAGCCGTCGCGCGGGCGAGCAGATTAAATGTCTGAAAAACGAAACCGATCTCCTTGTTGCGGATCTTGGCAAGCTCGTCGTCGGTCATATCGGCAACCTGGTGACCGTTGATCCAATATTCGCCCTTCGACGGGGAATCGAGACAGCCAATCAGATTCATCAAAGTTGATTTGCCCGAACCCGAAGGACCGATGATCGCGAGATATTCGCCTTTTTTGACATCGAACGAAACGCCGCGCAGGGCGTGGAGTTCTTCAACGCCCATCTGATAAGTTTTCCAGATGTTTCGCATCGAAATCAAAGATTCACCCGCAACCGGCTCAAAAGTGTCGGCGTTTTGCGGTTTACCGTTTTCATTTTCCATGAATTTGTACATTGCCTTTTAGATTCAAGATTTTAGATTCAAAATTCAAGATTTCGCATTGGTTTTTGAATCTTGAATTTTGAATTTTGTATCTTTAAGATTTATTGGCGTTCTCGCCGTCCTTTTTCACTTGTTTCTTGACGACCGTGCCTTCCTTTAAAGTGTTTAGTATCCGGCTTGGACCGGTGATTACTTCATCGCCTTCGTTTAATCCGCTCGTGATTTGAATGTCGGATTCGCCCGTAATTCCGGTTTGAACTTCGACGAATTTGGCTTTGCTGCCATCGAGAACGTAAACGCCTTTGATCGTTTTCGGTTTTTCTGAAGGCATCTGCAAATCGCCCTGAATGGTCGGCGAAGGCGATGCATCGGGTTTCTTCTCGATCACCGCCTGCAGCGGAACGGCAACCAGATCGTTCGCGGTTTTGGTCGTGATCACGGCAGTTGCGCTCATTCCGGGACGCAAGCCTTCGCGCACGTCGGTCGGAATATCCGTCAGTTCGATGACGACTTTGAATTCTTTCGCTTCCTGCGTGTTGATGTTGGTCGAAAGTCCGCCCGCCGTTTGCGATTTGCCGATCGCGAGCGGATTTTTCAGTTTAACTTTACCGAGAATTTCCTTTTCGCCGAACGCGTCAACTTTGACTTTGGCGACTTGTCCTTCTTCGACCTTATCGATCTCGGTTTCGTCAACCTTGACCTCGACGTTGATCGCCGACATATCGGCGATCGTCAAAAGCGGGGTCGAAGAAAGGTTGGCAACCGCGAACGTTCCGACCTTCGACGGAATATCGGCGATCACGCCGTCAATCGGAGCACTTTGCAAAGTCTTGTCGCGCTGCGTGCGTTGTCCGCGCAAAAGCGCGGCTTGCTGATTGGAACGCGATTGGCTTGATTCCGCGCTTAAGTTTGCCGTATCCACGCCGCGTTTGGCATCGCGCACGGCAACTTGCTGTTGATTCGCCCGCGCACGGTTTTCTTTGACCCGCGCTTCGGCTTCATTGACGGCAAGCTGTGCTGATTTCAAGCGCGACTGGGCATTTCTGAGTGCGACCTGCGCGTTTGAAACACGGTCTTTCGAATCGTCATATTCCTTTCGGGCAATCACGCCGTCTTCCAGCAATTGTTCGTTCCGCTTTAATTCACGCGTCGCCGCACTTACTTCGACCTGTGCTTTATCAACGTCGGTTTGTGCCGCGACGACGTTTTGTCGTTGGGTGTTGACTTGCTGAACCGCCGTATCAACCGATGCCTGCGAAGCGATCAAACCTTGCTGTGCCTGCGAATACTGATTTTGTGCGGCAACAACCTGCGAACGCGAAACCTGTGCGTCCGATTGCGAGGCTTGCAGCGACGCAAGCTGTGCATCCGTGCTTGAATCGAGCTGGGTCGGGTCGAGCTTGACGAGCGCCGTTCCTTTTTTAACGGCATCGCCTTCCTTGACGTAAATTTCTTCGATTCTACCCTGCACTTCACTGGTCAGATTGATAAACTGGATCGGACGAATCTCGCCCGAAGCCGTCACGTTCGAACGAAGTTCTTTTCGCTTTTCGAGCTTCACGACCGTTACTTCGGGCGTATCTTTGCGAGTCGCAAAAATGCTGACAATAATGATGATTAATAGTAAAACTCCAACGGACGCGCCGATGATTATTTTTCCTTTACGGCTGACTGCCATAGTTTCTCTTTTCCCCTTTAAACGAAGTTTTAATTTAGGTGTATGATTTTTAACGCAAATAAATGCTTGTCCCGCGTCAAAGCGTAACTACGTCTAAATTATCCGATTAGTTTCAAAAAATTGTATTTGCTGTGAGGAGTTTTATTTTATAAGTTAAGAATAAAAAATCGCTTTCGGCTTTCGGATAATTGATTTACGATTTACGAACTCGCATTTTAAGGTTAAAATGAGTTTGCCAAAGATAATTTAATAATTTATAAAAATTTAATCGCAAGGTAAAGGAAAAAGAGAAAATGATGAAATGCCAAACTTGCGGAACGGAAAATCTGGACGGTTCGCAATTCTGCGATGAATGCGGAGCAAACTTGCAGTCTTCAGGCAATAATAATAACGAAATAAAAGTGCAAAGTTATCAGCCGCCTCTTTCCGAACCGTCATTCAACGTGGCAAGCGTAACTTCGATCGGCATCGAGCCGATTATCGAACAGGTTGAACCGACTCCGGTCGAAAACACGGACGGCAAAAAAATTGAAGGCGTCCATTCGACACTGACGATCGAACGCGGAATGTCGGTCGGGAAACAGTTTACTTTGTCAGCCGAAGAGTCTTATATCGGTCGCTGGGACGCGGACAACGGAATTTTCCCCGATGTCGATCTGGATGCGCACGACCCCGAAGCCAAAGTTTCGCGCCGCCACGCCCGGATCATTTATCAAAACGGGAAGTTTTCGGTTGAAGATCTAGGTTCAACCAACGGAACTTATATCAATCGCGGACGGCGTCTTATTCCGGGCAGTCCGAATCTTTTGAACGACGGCGACGAAATTATTGTCGGGAAAACTTTTTTGCGATTTAAAGTTATTAATTAAACGAAGTTAAGAAAATTCAACTTTAGAAACTAATTTAAAAAAATGTCTTATTGCCCTGAATGCGGCGAACAAATCGCCAAAGATGATGTCTTTTGTCCGTTTTGCGGAATTTCTATCAAGCCGATTGCTCCGGTTGAAGACAGCTCAATGTCTGAAACTATTGTTGATATGCAGCCGATCGCGATCAACAAAGAGGCTTTAGATGCCCTGACTGCAAAAAGCAATCAGGAAACTCCGAAAACCGAAACTCAAAATGAGCCTGTTGCCGAGCAGCCACAGACATCTTCCGAATCGATCGAAAAACCACAGGATGCACACGCTTTTTCAACCGGAAATACTTCGGAAAACTGGACGATGAAAACCGACTCGGTCGAAATTCCCGCCGAAGCACTCGAAGATGTTCGAAGCATTCCTCTGCCGAGCGTTTTTGGCGACGATGAACCCGCCGCCACAGCGGAAACTGCTGCGCCCGACGCAGCTGAATCTTCGCAACCGCTTGCAAGCGAAACCGTAAATGATTCCGCACCAACCGAAAAAACGGAAGAAGCTGAAAATACCGACGACATTCCGGCTCCGGCAATTACGGAAGACGCACAAACTGCGGCGGTCGAAAATAAATTTGAAGAACCTGGGGTTTCGGGAATAATTGATGCGCCCGCCGATTTTCAGGATAAAAAACCCGAATCTTTGATTGCCGAAGAATCAGTTGAATCTGTTTCTGATCCGGTTGGAAATATCGAAAACCTTGAAGAAAAAGTCGAAGAATCCAGTCCAATTTCTTCTAATTTTCCGGCAAGTTCTGCCGAATCCGATTCAAACGCGGAAATTTCTCCGTCCGGTGCGGAAGAATCACAGCCGATTTCTGAACAATCCGCCCCGGTTTTAGGAAGTTCCGAAGAAATAACGAAAGACTGGATCGAACCCGTTGAAGAAAAAGTTTCGGAACCGTTTAGCCAGCCGTTCGCGGAAATTTCTGCCGAGCCGGAAAAACAGGAAACGGTTGAAACCGGATCAGCGGCGGAAATCAGCGAGCCGGAAGCCGAAGTTTCCGAACCGCCGATCGAAATGCCGTCTTTACCGCTGATCCTGGAAAATCAGGACGAACCGACCAGGTTTGATTCCGTGCAGATTTTTCAGAAAGACGAAGTTGCGGAAGAAAAGATCGAAGCCGCGCCGGTTGATGCGGAAATTCAGCCAGCGGCGGTTGAAGAAACACCTGTCGAGGAATCGAAAGAAGCGCGTCCGTTTACGACCCCGAATATCGGCAATAGCGACACTGACGGACGCAAAGCCGCCAAACTGAAGCCGCTCGACGAAGGCACGATCTTAAACGGTCGATACGAAATCGTCCGAAAAATCGGCGGCGGCGGAATGGGCGCGGTTTATCTTGCCAATGACCGCAATCTTGGCGGCGTTCTGCGCGCCGTCAAGGAAATGGTGCAGAGCTATATCGAATCCGAACAGCAGGACAAGGCGGTCAGCGATTTCAAACGCGAATCTTTGCTCCTGACATCGCTCGAACATTCCGCGATCCCGACGATCTACGATTATTTCTTTGACGAAAAAGAAGGCAGATTTTATCTCGTCATGAAATATATTTCGGGCGGCGATCTTGCCGGACGGCTGCGTGCCGCGCCGGAAGGTCGGATCGACGAGAAAAGCGTGACCGAATGGGCAATTCAAATCGCCGATGTTTTGCATTATCTGCATAACCACGAACCTTCGATCGTTTACCGCGATCTGAAACCGGCGAACGTGATGATCGACGGGAATTCCGGTCGCGTGATGCTGATCGATTTCGGCATTGCGCGCTGGGTCAATAAAGAAGAAAAAGGCGTCACGGCAGTCGGAACGATGGGCTACGCGCCGCCCGAGCTGTTCAGCGGCAACGTCGAACCGCGTTCGGATATTTACAGCCTTGGCTCGACGATGTTTCATCTTCTGACCGGAGCCGATCCGCAGAGCAATCCCCTGCTGATCTTCGATTTCCAGAAAAATCCGCGTCCGCGACAGATAAATTCGCAGCTTTCAGACCAGATCGAACAGATTTTGATTCGTTCGGTCGAATATAATTCAGAAGCGCGTTTTGCTTCCGCCGCCGAAATGCGCGATGCATTGAAGGAACATCTGACCAATCTGCAAATCGGCAAAGTGACCTACGGCGTCAAAGTTGCGCCGTCGAACCGGGCTTTTTCCGAACAGGCAGTTTTTTGCGGTTTCTGCGGCAAACAAATCGTCGCAACCGACGTCTTTTGCGCGTTTTGCGGTGCCCAACAGCCGATCGCCCAGCAAGGCGTTTCAAACCCTTCGCTGGCTGTTCAGCCAATGACCGCAAAGCTCATTATTCAAGCAACAGGCGAGCTCGAACCGTCAACTTTCAGACTCGAAAAGACCGAAAATCTTTTGGGCAGACGCGACCCGATGTCGAATATTTTCCCCGAAGTCGATCTGTCGAAATACGACCCGCAGACGAAAATTTCGCGCCGTCATGCGCGAATCTGGCGCGAAGGCAACAGCTTTCTGGTCGAAGATCTCGGATCGTCGAACGGCACGACACTGCTGCCGTCGTCAAACGATTCCGTCAGGCTTTTGCCTCATCAGCCGCATACTCTGACCAACGGCGATAAGATCAGACTGGGTGATACGACCTTACATTTCACGATCGGATAAAGTAGGGTTGAAAATAAGAATTTAAAATATGAGTGCGAACGCGGAAAAAAATATCGCTGTAAAAAGAGTCAAGCCCGAACAAATCGTCGTAGATTTCGATGCCGCACGGCTGAAAGCTCCGTTTCTGCTGCGTTGCGGAGCGTTTTTGATCGACTACATTCTGCTCGTTTGTATTCCTGTCCTGGCGCTGCTGCTCGGCAGATTTTACGGCGTTGACGGCGTCAAACTTCTGAACAGCGAACTAAGCAACACTGGTTGGCTGATCATGCTTTTACTGGGATTGACGAATTTCGTGATTTTCCCGATGTTCAGCGGGCAGAGTATCGGCAAAATGCTGACCGGGATCAGAATCGTCAAAAAAGACGGCACGCCGCCGACGTTTGTTCAGCTTCTTTTGCGGCATACGATCGGATATTTCCTGACGGCTCTGACTTTGGGCTTGGGATTTCTGTTTTCGGCTCTCAATCAAAAAGGTCGCGCATTGCAGGATCTGGTCAGCGGAACGGTTGTCATTTACGGCAAACAGAGAATTTCAAAAGAAGTGACTGAATGATACGATTTGGGATTTGGGATTTCGGATTTGGGATTTTTTATTGTTAGCGATTTCGTTAAATAGTACCGAAAGGCGAACGGAAAGATTAAATCCTATAAATCTGAAATCACAAATCAGAAATCCGAAATTAGATTATGCCCCATTTGATTATTAAAAATTCCGAATTTCAGAACGAGCAGTTTTTTCTGACTCGTCTTCGGACGACTATCGGACGTTCGGCGCGCAGCGATATCTGTATTCCCGACGCGTTCGCTTCGCGGCTTCACGCCGAAATTCGCAAGGAAGGCGACGCATTCTGGCTTCAGGATTTGGGTTCGGCAAACGGTACGCGCTACAACGGGACGGTTGTTTCGATGCCGATTCCGCTGATTTCGGGCGGCGAAATTCAGATCGGCGAAACCGTTATAACTTTTGAAGACGAACGCCTGCGGGCAAGTAAAAATGCGACTTTGATCGCCGATCACACGGAAGCACTCGACCCGTCGAAAACGATCGCGCTTTCGCCCCAAAAGAATCCGACCGCCGAATTTCTCGATTCGCAATTTACGACGCGCAACGAACTTCTCGGATTGATCAGCAAGATTAGTATCGCGCTGCTTTCGTCGAGCGGTCTGGACGAAACTTTAAATCAGGTTGCGTCGCTCGTGTTCGAAGCGGTTCCGGCGGAACGCTGTGTGATCATGCTGCGCGATGAAACGCTCGAAAGCGGAATGAAAATCTCCGTCGCGCGGCTTCGCGGGAAGGATGAAACCATCGAAGAAGTCCGCATCAGCCGCACGGTGATGGAAGAAGTTCTGCAAAACCGCAAATCGGTTCTGACGGCGGACGCCCAACACGACCCGCGCTATGCGAGCCAGACGATCGCGCTTCAGGGAATTCGCTCGGTTCTGGCAGTTCCGTTAAGCGTCAATGAAGACGACGTTTTCGGGCTGGTTTATGCCGATTCGCCGACAACCGAAGCGACTTTTACCGAAGAGCATTTGAATATTTTGACGACGCTCGCGTCGGTCGCTTCGATTCGTGTCGAAAATGCGCGGCTTTTGGAAGAACGCTTTCAACGAGAACGGATGGAGCGCGAACTCGAACTCGCGACCGAAATTCAGCAGAGTTTTCAGCCTTCGGCGCCGCCGATTATGGACGGTTACGAATTTCAGGGAATTTCATTCTCGTGTTATGAGATCGGTGGGGATTACTACGATTTTATCCGGCTTCACGACGGTAAAATGCTGATCGCGCTCGGCGATGTGTCGGGCAAAGGAACTGCCGCCGCGCTTTTAATGAGCTCGCTTCACGCGGCAATTCACGGGCAGGTTGCGGCAAAAAGTCCGCTTCCCGAAATCATCCGTTCGGTCAATCAGTATTTATCCGAAAATACGCCGACAAATCGTTTTGTGACATTATTTATCGCCGAATTAAATCCGCTTGACGGAACCTTGAAATACATTAACGCGGGACATAACCCGCCGTTGATCGGCAGAATCGGCGGGACGGTCGAACAGCTCGATTCGGGCGGGTTTCCGCTCGGAATTATGCCGCTCGCTGAATATGAGATCGGCGAAACTTATCTGAAATCGGGCGAAGCCCTGGTAATTTATTCGGACGGCGTTTCGGAAGCCGCAAACTTAAAGGGCGAAGAATTCGGGATGGAAAGACTTTCCGAGGTTGTGCAGAAACATCTCTCGGCTTCGGCTTCGGGCTTGCGCGACAAGGTCGAATCGTCGCTTTCAATGTTCACGCAAACCGCGCCCGCCG
>DATLOR010000142.1:0-2195 GCA_035536135.1 Pyrinomonadaceae bacterium
ATCGGAGAAATAATAATTACCGCCGTAAACAGCAGTCGTTATTATAGTTATAACTTTTCTTGAAATAAGGTTTGCGGCTCATTAATTACTGTTTTTAGTTTATAAATTGTCACCGCCCCGGAAAAGTTTTTTCTCACGATCAAAGGTTTTATCGCCGACCCGTAGACGGTTGCGGTCAAATTAAATCTTTTAATAAAACATAAAGACGCTCAAGTTTGATTTTCGGCTTGAGTGTTTTTGTATTTTTGCGTTTAATTATTGTGAAATCTTAAATTTTAAATCGTAAAAAATTATGCATAAATTAGTTTTGATCAGACACGGCGAAAGCGAATGGAACAAGGAAAACCGTTTTACGGGTTGGAAGGACGTTGACCTTTCCGAAAAAGGCAGAGAAGAGGCGCACGCGGCAGGCAAATTGCTGAAAGCGCAGGGCTTTACGTTTGACGAAGCTTACACTTCGGTGCTCAAACGCGCCATCCGAACGCTCTGGATCATTCTGGACGAAATGGATCTGATGTGGATTCCCGAAACGAAATCCTGGCTTTTGAACGAACGACACTACGGCGCACTGCAAGGCTTGAACAAAGCCGAAACCGCCGCGCAATACGGCGAGGAGCAGGTTTTGAAATGGCGCAGAAGTTACGATATCTTGCCGACGCTTTTGGAAGAATCCGACGAGCGCTGGCTCGGCAAAGATCCGCGTTATTTATCGGTCAAACCCGAAATGTTTCCGCGTGCCGAGTCTTTGAAGGAAACCGTCGCGCGCGTGGTGCCATATTATCAAGAAGAAATCGCACCGAAAATAAAGGCTGGAAAACGTCTGATCATCGCCGCGCACGGCAACAGCCTGCGCGCTCTGGTCAAATATCTCGACACGATCTCGGACGAAGAGATCGTCAGCCGCAATATTCCGACCGGCATTCCGCTCGTTTATGAGCTGGACGAAAATCTGACGCCGACCAAAAGTTATTATCTCGGCGACGAAGAAGCGATCAAAGCGGCGCAGGAAGCGGTTGCCAATCAGGGAAAAGCGAAATAAAGCAAAAGGCAAAATTTGTGGAGAAATTACATTAAATCAATAATTTGCCCCCAAATCTGAAAAGGAGTAAAAATGAGTTTATTAAAATTCGGATTGACGGGGCTAATTTGCGTTGGGTTGTTTGCGAGCCTTTCATTCGGACAAACTACGAGAAAACGAAAGGCGACCGTTAAACAAACGGCTGCGACGGTTTCCGACACAGAGATTTCCGGCGGTTTGAAGGAAGCCCTGTCAAGGGGCGTGCGCTTTGCAATTGACAATTTGGGCAGGGAAAACGGTTTTTTGGACGATGTCCGAGTCAGGATCCCGCTTCCGAAAAATCTGCAAAAGGTCGAAAAAGCTTTGCGTTTTGCGCGGCAAGGCAAATTGGTTGACGATTTTGTCGCTTCGATGAATCATGCCGCCGAAAAAGCCGTGCCGGTCGCTGCCGACGTGTTTGTTGACGCGATCAAACAGATGTCTTTCGACGATGCGCGAAAGATTTTGTTCAGCGGTGAAGATGATTCGGCAACGCGGTTTTTCCGCCGGACGAGCGAAGAAACTCTGCGGCAAAAATTTCGTCCGATCGTCGAAAAATTTACCGAAGAAACAGGCGTCACGAATAAATATAAAGCGATGATCGGAAAATACGGTTTTGCCGCCCAGCTTTTAGGCAGAGACGCGACCGATCTGGACGGTTATGTGACGCAGAAAGCACTCGACGGTTTGTTTTTTATGGTTGCCGAAGAGGAAAGAAAAATCCGTAAAGATCCGATCGGCAGAACGACAAGCCTGCTCAGGAAAGTTTTCGGCATTTTGAAGTAGAAAGTGGAGATAGATCGATGAACATAAAAAGATTGATGGTTGCCCCAGTAATGATTTTTTTGTTGAGCCTGTTGATTTCGGCACAGCAAAAAAAGACCTATGGAAAAGTGTCGATCAAAACCGCTTACGGATATTTATTTATCAGCAATTCAAGTGAAAAATCATTTACTTTGGAGATCAGGGGTAAAGATATCGAAATTATCAACGAAGGAAATAACCGGATGTTCATTGTTGACGAAAAGCTTTTGAACATTGTCCAAGCCGATACCAAAGCCTTTGTTTCACCAAATGAAAAATTAACGGAAGAGCAAATTTTAGAAAAACACAAAGTTTGGGAAAGCGACTATCGCAG
>DATLOR010000143.1:0-4551 GCA_035536135.1 Pyrinomonadaceae bacterium
CGTTTGCAAGGTCTTCAAAAATCTTGATCAATTCGCGCGCTTCGGAAATTGTGCGGTTGACTTCCTTTTTAACGGCAAGCGAATCATCGCCGCCGCCGGACGTTTGCGCTTTTTGAGCTTCCTTGATTCCCCAGTGCGTAATTTTCACGGAATCGACCCGCGGAGTTTCGGTAATCCAGCTTTGGCGGCTTAAATGTTCGAATATTTGCGGGTAACTTCCCAGAAAGCCTTCTTTTTTGACCAATTCCTTCAAATCGACGGCTTCCGGTTTTCCGCCGGTCACTTCATAAAGTTTGACTAAAACTCTGTGGTAAACGTCCATAAATGTTTAGTTTCAAGTTCCAGGTTTCAAGTTCCAAGTTCTAACTTCGCTTAAATTGTAAAGTTAATCTTTAAAATTGCAAAATAAATACATCAAGAAAAACTTGGGACTGGGAAATTGAAACCCGTAACTTGAAACCCGAAACTCACTCAAAAGCGATCCGCGCCGCGCCCAGAATTCCCGCGTCATCACCCAAAACCGCCCGCACGAGTTTGGCGCGCATTCCGGGTTCGAGAAAAGCCCGCTTGCGAATTTGATCTTCGACGTGATGAATAAATAAGTCCCAACCCGCCGATGCGCCGCCGCCGATCACGATCACTTCGGGGTTCAGAATATTTATCAGATCAACGAGCGAAATACCGAGATAAAATCCCATTTGACGGAAAACTTCCAGCGCCAGCTCATCGCCGCTTTTTCCCGCTTCATACACATCTTCGGAAGTCAGGCGGATTTTGTTCTGCAATATGGATTTCGGATACTGCGCTTCCATTTCGCGCGTCAGGCGGACGATTGCCGTCGCCGAAGAATATTGTTCGACACAGCCGCGTGAACCGCACCCGCACGGCGCACCGAACGGTTCGACGCAGATATGTCCGATCTCGCCCGCCGTGCCGTCGATCCCGCGCAAAACCGTTTCGTTGATGATAATTCCGCCGCCGACGCCCGTGCCTAAGGTGACCATGATCGAATTTCGGCAGCCTTTCGAGGCACCGAGCCAATTTTCACCGACCGCCGCCGCGTTGGCGTCGTTTTCGATCACGGCTTTGATGTTCAATTCGTTTTCAAGCGCGGCAACCATCCGAAAACCGTCGAGACACGGCACATTCGGCGATTTCATCAAAATTCCGCGTTCGACGCTGACCGTTGCCGGAACCGCCGCCGCAATTGCTTCGACTGAGCCTTCGGGTTTGATCGCCTCGCGGCATTCATTGGCTTCTTCGACAATAGTTCGGACAATCTCATCGGCGCGGTCGGACTTCGGGGTGTCGCGCTTCGTGCGATAAAGGATATTTCCCTGGCGGTCGATCGCCGCCATTCGTAAATTTGTTCCGCCTAAATCGCAAGCTAAAACGATTTTTTTCATCTCAAAATTTAAGCCGTCAGATTTTATTTTCAAGATTTGAGATGCGCTACCTCTAAAATCTGCAAGTCTTGTCAATAAGTGATTTTATACTTAATTCATTAAAGCAACAAAGGCGTTTGCCAATCTGTCCCGCCAACTCGTCCAATTATGCCCGGTTTCGCCTTCAACGTAGGTAACCGGATAACCTTTTCCGCGCAGCATCACATTCACGCGGCGCGTGTCTTCAACGCCTTCGAGCGTTCCGTCATCGAAATAAAATTTGTATTTCGCCTTATTCGCATCGAGTTTTTCCAATTCCCCGACAACGCGCCCGTTATCGATCCAAAACGAAGAGCTTTGCCCGCCGATGCGCGAAAAAGTTTCGGGATATTTTAATCCGACCCAAATGCTCGTAATTCCGCCGAGGCTTGCACCGATAATTGCGCGACCGTCACGCGATTTTATCGTGTTATATTTCGCATCGATCGCCGGAACAACATCCGTAGCGACGAATTTCGCGTAATCGTCCGAAGCCCAGTATTCTTTCATACGATCTTTCGGGTCGAGAAAAACCATAATAAAAGATTTGATTTTGCCCGCTTTGACGAGATTTTTTTGAACCTGCACGGCTTTTGCGCGCACGAAGTATTCGCTTCCGTCCTGAAAATAAACGACCGGAAAAGGCGCGCCTTTTTTCCGCGATTCGTAATCGGCGGGAAGATAAATCTTGACCGTCTTTTTGCCGTAAATTTTAGAATCTATTTCA
This sequence comes from Pyrinomonadaceae bacterium, assembly GCA_035536135.1. Lineage (GTDB taxonomy): Bacteria > Acidobacteriota > Blastocatellia > Pyrinomonadales > Pyrinomonadaceae > JAFDVJ01. Next base: position 2,152 of record DATLOR010000143.1, read on the forward strand.
ATTTCCTGTAGATTCGGCGGAACTTTAACATCTATCACTTGATTCGGATTGGTCGGCTCGACATTCAATTTTTCGTCCGTGTCCCATTCGGTCGGTTGATATCGGGGCAGAGCCAGAACCGAATTTTCACCGCCGACACCGTTATCGAGTTTTTTCGGATTGAGCTCGTCGGTAATCCATTTTCCGTCAACGATAATTTTATATTCGGCACGCCCCGCCGGTGCCAGATCCAATTGAACGGCAAATAAATTATCGGCGATCTTCTGCATAAAAATGCGACCCGGATTCCAGCCCGTCATATCGCCCGCCACCGTGACGTTTTTTGCATCGCCGCGATAAAAAAGAATCGCTTTGCCGTTCTCGATCAGCGGAGATTGCTTCGCATTTTTGAGTTTTTCAATTAATTCAGCCGAAAAGTTTTGCGGTTCGGTCTTGTCCGCCGAACGCACTTTGACCCGCTCGAAAGCCGTTGAACCGTCGGGCGCTTGAACGCCGATGACGGCGATTTCTTCCTTTTCAGGCGCGATCACTTCAACCGTAAATTTCGCATCATCACCGACCTCGATAAAATTCGTTTTCCCGCCGAAAATATACCCGATCTTCGTGCCTTTCGGCGCAGACCTCGGATAAATGAATTTTTCGCCGGATTTGACGGGTAAAATAACTTCTTCGTCCATTCCGCCGAAATTGCTCGTTTGTCCAGGAACGGCGTTTTTGACGTAACGGTTATAAACAATGTCGGGCGTGTCCAGATTTTTGCCCGCCTTCAAATTGACCGCAAGCCGAATAAACTGCGCCATCGACCACGCGAGCGGCGTTGCCGAACCCGTATTTTCACCGAATTTGAGCTCGGGCACAAACTGCCGGTCAGCCTTCGGTGTTTCTTTGCGGTCCCAAACCTGTTCGGGAATCATCAATCCTTCATTGGCGAAACCGAGCATGGCATCAAGACGAATTTTCGCTTTGCTCAAACAGCTTTGGGTCTTGAGCGTTGAGTCTTGAATCTTTAAATCCGCAATCCGCAATCCGCAATCCGCAATCTCGAACTGCCCGCGTTCGCCTGAAAGCAGCGCCCAAAGTCTGCCTTTGCCCGTGTATTTTCCGTCCCAATTCCAGCGCCGTCCGTCGTCCATTTCGCCGTAACCGTCGTGATTGTAACGGTAAAAACCTTCGCCGTTCGGCGTGTTGACCTTGATTTGTTCGTCAACGACTTTGAGCGATTTCGCAATCAACGGGTCGTCGGGCGATTTGATGCCCAATCGAACAAGTTCCAGAAATCCCGCGTCAACGATCTCGTTTTCGATAAAAGTTCCGCCGCCGTTGTTCAATTCGGTTTTTTCAAGCGCGTCGGGCTTGCCGTTTTCGGTGAGGCGGATGTAATAATTGCCGTCGCCGTATTTGCCGTTGGTCGTCGCCGTCCACATTTCGACTTTCCGCGCCCAATCGTCAGCCGTCGCCAGATAAATTGTCGCTGAAGCTTCGTCGCCGTTGCGCCGCGCAATGTCAGCCGCGCAAACTAACCCGGCGATTTCCGCCGCGATCGTCGAAGGCGAATAGCCCGACTTTTCTTCCCAACGCTCCTGCGGCGTTTTCGGTCCCGTTTTAACCAGAAAATCAGCCGCGCGTTTGACGTGATTTTCCCAGGTAGCTTTATCGAATTGCTGTAATTGGTACGCCAGGATCAGCGGGTACGCGACTTCATCGAGTTGGAGCGAACCCCAGAAAGGCTTGCCGTCAAGAAACGAATTTTGCGGAAAACTGCCGTCCGGTTTTTGCTGAACCTTGAAAAGAAAATTCAACGCCCGAATTGCCGCATCCTTATCGCCCAAAGCCATCTGCGCGGTCGCCACCTGATAAAGATCGCGCGACCAGATCAGGTGATAACCGCCAACGGTGTTTTCGTTCGCATTCTTATCGCCGCCCCACGGAATCGTCAAACTCGCGATATTCGCACCGCGTACGGTTTTATCTTCATGCGCTTTCAAGATCATCGCCGCCATATTTAGCTGCGCCTGATATTTCGGCTCGACTTTCGGAATTGTCTTAACGTAATCCGCCCAGCCTTTTTCGTATTCGGCGAGGGATTTTTGGAATCCTTTTTGCAATGAGCCAATATTTTTTTGAAGAGCGATGCTTCTTGAATCGTTTGCAAAAGAAAGCACCGTCGTAAAGCGCGAAGGCTTCAAAATCCTTGCCATCTGCACGACATTTCCATTTGATGCCTTGTTATACTGGTTTGTAATTTTTCCGGTTTGCTTTAATTGCTCCAAACCGTCGCTGACTTGATAAAAGCCATTGGTCTGTTCTGTTATTTCGCTTGAAAATCCTATAACCGAAGCGACAAAAGGTTTGCCGTTATTTTCAACGCCCAAGTAACCGGTTAAATCTCCGCCGAATCCG
>DATLOR010000144.1:0-2539 GCA_035536135.1 Pyrinomonadaceae bacterium
CTGCCCAGCAGAACTACCGGCTAAACCTGATCCGGCAATTATAAAAATTGCCGCGAAAATAAGATAAATACTGATCTTTTTAATTCTCATAAAACTACCTCCGGCTGATTATTTACTTAAATACCTATCAGCCTCTGCGCGTTTTTCGGTCAATTGTCAAAAGCCAAACCAAAACAAAACGTGAATCGTGACCTCAATCGCGACCGCCGGACCGGCTTTCATACCTCCATATAAAATTTCAGACGCGCGTATAAACGTCCCTGAGCAAATCCTCAAGCGGCTCGAGCTCGCCTGTTTCTGCAAACGCCGCCGCATCGTCAATTTCTCCGGCAATTTGCCTTTCGATTTCGGCTAAATCCGGTTCCTTCAAAATGTTTTCTTCGCGCAGAATTTTTTCAAAACTTAGAATTGGACAGCGGCGTTTCCATTCCTCGACTTCTTCTTTGGCGCGGTAAAGTTCGGGGTCGTACATCGAATGCGCGCGAAAGCGATAGGTTTCGGCGACCAGAAGAAAAGGCTTGCTTCCGGTGCGCACGAAATCGACGGCTTGTTTGACGGCAGATTCGACCGCTAAAACGTCCATTCCGTCAACGGTCGCGCTTCTCATACCGTAACCATCAGCTTTTCGGGCAATATCGATCTGCGATTGAGAGCGTGCAATGGCGGTTCCCATCGCGTAAAGATTGTTTTCGCAAAGAAAAAGGACGGGCAGTCGCCAGAGCGCGGCAAGATTCATTGATTCGTGAAACTCGCCTTCGGCAACCGCGCCGTCTCCAAAAAGGCACGCGGTAACAGCAGTCTTTTTCTGCATTTTATCCGCAAGTGCCAGACCGACGGCGAGAGGCAATCCGCCGCCGACAATAGCGTTTCCGCCGTAAAAATTTTTAGATTTGTCGAAAAGGTGCATCGAGCCGCCGCGCCCGCGCGCGCAGCCCGAAGATTTGCCGAACATTTCCGCCATAATCGCGCCCGGCGAAATGCCCCGCGCGAGCGCATGCCCGTGTTCGCGGTAGGTCGTAACGATCTTGTCTTCCGCCTCGAACGCTTGAAAAGCCCCAACCGCGACTGCTTCTTCGCCGATGTAAAGATGCAGAAAGCCGCGTATTTTTCCCGCGCTGTAAAGCTCGACGCATTTTTCCTCGAAACGCCGAATTAAAAGCATTTCCCGCAAAAGTTCGCGATAATGCTCAGCCTTTGAAGACGATTTCGCGGTTTCTAGAACAGCCTCCATTTCAATTCGCCTCCAATGTCGAAATATCTCCTTCCGGAAGTCCGAGCTCGCGCGCTTTTAAAAGCCGCCGCATAATCTTTCCGCTTCGCGTGCGCGGCAATCCGGGCAAAAATTCGATCTCTTTCGGTGCAACAACCGCCCCGAGCCGCTTTCGGGCGTGCCCGAGCAGTTCCCAGCGTAATTTTTCCGACGGCTCAAATCCCTTTTTGAGCGAAACGAACGCTTTGACGATTTCCATTGCCGTCGGGTCAGGTTTGCCGATAACTCCAGCTTCGGCAACGGCTTCGTGTTCGAGCAAAACGCTTTCGACCTCAAAAGGTCCGATCAAATGCCCGGATGTTTTGATCACGTCATCCTTGCGACCGACAAACCAGAAATAACCGTCCGCGTCTTTTCGCGCCAGATCGCCGGATAAATAAAAACCCGCATTGAAACATTTTCGGTAGCGTTCCGGTTCGTTCAGATAAGCGCGAAAAAGCGACGGGAAACCGGGACGCAGGGCGAGCTCTCCCTGCTCGTTTGGTTTAGTTACTTCTTCGACCGTGCCGTCTGCATTTTCGCGCACGATCGCGGCATCAATTCCCGGCAGCGGTTTGCCCATCGAACCCGGGCGAACTTCGGTCGAAGCGAAATTGGCGATCATAATGCCGCCGGTTTCGGTCTGCCACCAATTGTCGTGAAACGGAATTCCGAAAACTTTTTCGCTCCAGATAACGGCTTCCGCGTTGAGCGGTTCGCCGACGCTTGCCATAAAACGTAAACGCGATAAATCGTATTTTTTGATAATTTCATCGCCCGCCTTCATCAACATCCGGATCGCCGTCGGCGCGGTGTACCAGACCGTCACTTTTTGATCCTGCAGGGTTTTATACCAGCGTTCGGCATCGAATTCAGTTTCGTCGACGATCATCGTGACGGCGCTCGTCAAGGGCGCGATAATGCCGTAGGAAGTTCCGGTTACCCAGCCCGGATCAGCCGTGCACCAGAAAATATCGCCGTCGTGAAAATCGAGCGCGAGCTTGCCGGTGATGTGATGGGCGACGACCGCTTCGTGCACGTGAACCGCGCCTTTCGGTTTACCGGTCGTGCCGGACGTAAAATGAAGCAGTGCCGCGTCTTGCGCGTCCGTTTCGGCGATCGTAAAATCATCGCTTGCCGCACTCATCAAATCGTAAAAATCGAGCGTTCCGGGCAGATCGGTTTTCGCGCCGTTTTCACCGATCAAAATAATGTGTTTTAAGGAAGGAAGTGAAGCACGAATTTGTGAGATTTTCCGTTCATATACGGGCTGGCTCGTGACTAAGACTT
>DATLOR010000145.1:0-5290 GCA_035536135.1 Pyrinomonadaceae bacterium
AAATAAATTTTGGAAAAACCGGACGAAACAATTCAGCCGATTGAAACCATCAAAGTTTTGCGTTGGTGGAATATGATTTTTCTTGGCAAGGGCTCGTTTCTGCGCCAGATCATTCACGCCGCGATCAGCATTGCTTTAAGATTATTTTTCCGAAGAATCGAAACCACGAACGTCGAAAAAGTTCCCGTTTCAGACCCGATAATTTTTGTGCTCAATCATCCGAACGGATTGATTGATCCGGCGTTGGTTTTTGTTTCTCTGCCGCGCCGCGTTTCGTTTCTCGCCAAATCCACGCTTTTTTCGATCCCGGTCGGCGGCGCGATTATCAGAGCGCTCGAAGCCTTGCCCGTTTATCGGCGCGTTGATGCCGAAGGAGATATGTCGAAAAATCTGGAAACCTTCCGCGTGTGCCGTGAGCTTCTCGCGCAGAATCGCTGCATCGCCATCTTTCCCGAAGGAATTTCGCACGACGAAACCAAACTCAAACCGATCAAAACCGGCGCGGCAAGAATTGCACTCGGCGCGCTCGGAGTTTCAAGTTCCAAGTCCCAAGTCTCAAGTCCCAAGAAAACAGCAACAAACGACGAACAACTGACAGCCGACAAAATTGACTTGAAAATTATGGCAGTCGGGCTTTTTTACACTTCAAAAACGGCGTTTCGGAGCGAGGTTTTGATTCGTTACGGCGAGATTTTTGACGTTGAGCCGGTCGAGCTCGACGAAAACGGCGAGCCGCCGCGCGAAGAAGTTCAAAAATTAACCGATAAGATCGAAACGGCGCTGAGAAACGTTACTTTAAATCTCGAATCGGCGGAAGAATTAGGCGTAATTTTGAAAGCCGAGGCATTGTTTTCATCGGTTTACGAAAATCTTTTGTTCAAGGAAACTTTGACGCATTCATTTCAGCGTCTGCAAAATCTGGCGAAAAAATACAAACTTTTAGGGCAGAACGAACCCGCGAAAATGCTTGCGCTTGACGAGAAAATCACGCGCTACGAAGACGATCTGCGGGCGAGCGGCGTGACGGCGGAAAGTCTTTCCGTGCTTCAGCATCCGACGTGGTATGTTTTCCGTTATTTGATTTTCCGGCTTTTTCTCGTGATTTTGCTTGCGCCGCTCGCGGTTCTCGGCGCGATCATTCATTCGCCCGCGTATGTTTTCTCGAATTTTATCGGATTAATGTTTAAAACTCACGGCGCGGACGCGACCGGCGCGACTTATAAAGTCGTTGCGGCGATGGTTTTTATGCCGCTCACGTGGCTGGTTACGGGTTTGATAGTTTTATATTTTTTCGGCTGGAAACCAGCGCTCGCTTCGATTCCGCTGACAATTTTGTGCGGTTATGTCGCGCTTCGTTCGTCGGAAACGCTGATCGATCTAACGGTTTGGGTAAAATCGGCGTGGCTTTTGTTTCGCCAACGCGCTTTGTTTCTGCGCCTGCTGGTCGAGCGCGAAACTTTGCAAAAAGAAATCGGCGAGATTATCGAAAAAGATTAATGAAACCTGCTTTTTACACAATTTTCGCGCTCGTTTGTTTCGCTTTCAACTCGATCTTGTGTCGTCTTGCGCTCAAATCCGATGAGATCGACGCGCCGTCTTTTACGCTGATCCGGCTCGTTTCGGGCGCGCTCGTGCTGTTCATGATCTTTTCGTTTTTCGGCAAAAAAGACGCGCCGAAAGGAGCCGGAAACTGGCTTTCCGCCTTTTTTCTTTTTGCCTACGCGGTTTGTTTTTCGTTTGCTTACTTAGGTTTGACCGCCGGAACGGGCGCGTTGATTTTGTTCGGCGCGGTACAGCTGACGATGATTATTTTCGCGCTCGTTAAAGGCGAAAGACCGCGCATTTTGGAATGGCTCGGATTGTTCTTCGCGTTCGGCGGGTTGGTTTATCTGGTTTTTCCCGGACTTTCCGCACCGCCGCTTTTGAATTCGATTCTGATGGCTTTAGCCGGAATTGCTTGGGGTTTTTACAGTTTGCGCGGGCGCGCAAGCACCAACCCGCTTGCCGATACGGCGGGCAATTTTCTGCGCTCGGTGCCGTTCGTTGTTTTGATCGCTTTACCGTTCTTAACGCAAATCCATCTTTCATCGAAAGGCATTTTACTGGCGATTCTTTCAGGCGCGATCGCGTCGGGAATCGGTTATTCGGTCTGGTACGCCGCGCTTCGCTTTCATACGGCAACGCGGGCGGCGGTTCTCCAGTTAGCGGTTCCGGCGATAACCGCCGTCGGCGGCGTCGCTTTTTTGTCGGAAACCGTTTCGATGCGCTTGATTCTGGCAAGCCTTTTGATTTTGGGCGGAATCGGTTTGGTAATTTGGGAGAAAAAAATTAGCCGCGGATAAGCGCAGATTTCGCTGATTTGAATCTATTGATTTAATCCGCGTCCATCCCCGGTTTATCCGCGGCTAATTTTTATACTTTTTCGCCGATCACGAGCGTCGCTTTGACCGAAAAGCAAAAGGTCAAAGCCAAGTCTTCGGCATCAATTAGCGCGACAAGTTTTTTTCTCGCGACGGTTTGCTCTTTTTTCGTCAGGGATTTAAACCAGACGGGTAAAAAGAAATCGGCGATCAGCGGGGAATTGATAAATTCCGTGCCGTCTTTAAAATCGAACAATTCGTTTTGCGTGTGCGTTTTGACGTTTTCGAGTCCGGCGCTTGCGGCAATTTCCTCGATTCGTGAAATCGTCGGAAGCTCGCTGATCAATTGTTCGGTGACCGCACCGTTATCGGCTAAATTTTCGTTAAAGAAAACTTCCCAGAGAAGCGAAAAAATCTCGCCGAAACTGCCCGCCGTAACGGTGAAAAACGCGACCGTGCCGCCGGTTTCCGTTACCCGGGCGGCTTCCGAAACGAAATTTTGCAGTTCGTCGGGGCGGACAAAACTGGCGTCGGCGATCACCGCGCTGAAGTTTTCGTCGTCAAAACGGTTCATCGAAAAATCGATATTCGCTCTCACGGCGGCGGCTTTGTCGCGGGCGATCGTCAAAACGTCTTTGTTCTCGGCAGTCGCGAAAAATTCCGCGTCGCGCCCGAGCTTTTTGCTCAGAGCCAGCGCGTGATTGCCCGTTCCGGCGTTGATATAAAGGAGTTTTTCTTCTTTGGCGAAGCCGATGTGCTTGTCAACCAGATCGGTAAAACGCAGTGTCCATTGTTCGTCAATATATAAATCTCGCAGAAAAGCGAGCTCTTTCTGTGTTTTATTCATAAGTATATTTAATCGCAACGGCTTTAGAGACGCAAAATGCGATGGACGTTGCCCGTTTTGTTAGCCGCCGTTAATCGTAAATTGTTAATCGTAAATCGGCTTAGCGAATTTACTATTTACGATTAACGATTTACGATTAACGAATAATTTATGGCAAAACACATTAAAGAATTGTTTGATCTGACGGGAAAAGTCGCGATCGTGACGGGCGGAAGCCGCGGGATCGGCGTTGAAATGGCGGAAGGTTTAGCCGAGGCGGGCGCCGGGTTAATGCTTTGTGCGCGGCGCGAAGAATGGTTAACGGAAACGGTCGAAGAATTTCGCGCCAAAGGTTTTCGGGCGGAAGGAAAAGCGTGCGACGTTTCAAAGCCGGCGGACGTGCAGGCGGTCGTTGACGAGACGATTGCAAAATTCGGCAAGGTCGATATTTTGATCAACAACGCGGGAATTTCGTGGGGCGCGATGCCCGAAGAGATGCCGCTCGAACAATGGCAGAAAGTTTTGGATGTCAATCTGACGGGCTGTTTTTTGATGGCGCAGGCGGTCGGGAAAGAAATGCTCAAACGCTCACAGGGTTCGATCATCAACATCGCTTCGATCGCGGGTTTGACATCTTCGGCAAACGGTCCGTTTTACGCCGGATATGTCGCGAGCAAAGCGGGTTTGATCGGTTTAACCAGAGAATTGGCGGCAAGCTGGGGACGCAAGGGAATTCGCGTCAACGCGATCGCGCCCGGATTTTTTCATTCGCGTCTGGCGGATAAAGTGATCGACATTTACGAACGTTCGATACAGGAAACGAACGTCATTCCGCGGGTCGGCAACGAAGGCGAGCTCAAAGGCGTGACGGTTTTTTTAGCGAGCGACGCTTCCAGTTACATCACGGGACAGACGATCGCTGTCGATGGCGGAATGACTGTTTAGAAAAAGCGCCGGTCAACAGAGAGCGCAGTTGACCGGCGCTTTTTTCTGCCGTGAAATTACCGAAGCCAATAAGTCGGCTCAATGCGCGGCAAAAAAGTTTTCGACCTCTTTTTGATCGCCGAGAATGCGGATGAAAAATTCGTGTTTAGTCCAAAATCTCGACATCAAACTGGTTTTGGTGAACATATCGGCAGAAATCCCGACGAGCTTTCCGTCGTTGTCGTTCGCCGTTACGATCTCGCTGGTTTTGATCCCGAGCTTTTTAAAATTAGCGATCGAATCACGCAAGGCTTGCTGCGCTTCGGCGTCCGTTTTGTAACGGGCGATCGTGTAATGGATCGCAAAGCTGCCGCCCGCACCGGCGTACTTGTATTGCTTCTCTTCGAGCGCGCCCGGAAAACCGTCTTTTGACGGATTGCCCGAAATTGTGTTTGTGATCTTATAAATGCCGACCTCGGTGCGCACGAAATCATCGATCGTGCGTTCCGCTTTATTCGGCGCGGCGTTTGAATCGTCGGTCACTGGCGGTTCGTCGGACTGAGTTTGTGAGGTTTCGTCCTCCGACTGCACGCGTTCGGCTTTATTACTGACACGCCGGCTGCCGGGCGAATTTTTTCCTCTGCCGCGCGAGTATCCGCAGCCGATGACGAGAAAGGCAAAAATCAAAATTACGATGGCTAGGTTTTTCATTATTTTCTCCTTTACGGCGCGTAGGTCAGGTATGTCCATTGGTCGTAAGCGTCGCGGTAAACGCAGAATCCTTCTTTTACCGGATCGCCGTTTATGCCGCGTCGCGCCCAACTCGTTTCGCCGCTTGAAGGTTTGGTAAACGTCGCCTTGACATCGATTTTAACCGCCCAGCACTTGACCGGCACGCGACCTCTGACTTCCTGCGCACCGATGACGATGGGTGCGAGCCATTCAAATTCGACCGTGCTTTTTTCCGTGCCGCCGAAATGATCTTCGTAAATCGAAGTGAATTTTTCTTCGAGCATCGCCTTTATTTCGTCCGCTGACGGTTTTCCGCCGATGCGTTTCGTGGTCGGCGTCGTTTTGGTCGTTGTTTTGGTGGTCGTTGTTTTCGTTTCCGGTTTCTCCTTCGGTGTTTCGGCTTTTATATCGGGCGTTTCGGTTTTTTCGTTTTGCGCGACGGTTTTTT
>DATLOR010000146.1:0-3889 GCA_035536135.1 Pyrinomonadaceae bacterium
TCAATCTGCGGTTTTGTCTGGTCGCGGTAAAATTTCTCGTTGATCTTATTGATCTCGGCACTCGTGTTGAGCTGCGCAATTTCCTGCCGGTTAACCAGAGCCGCGCTGATCGCCGTTTCGAGCGGAACTTTCGGCACATCGAGCTCGACCGGCGACACGGGCACGAGCGCACGCGTCCAGATTTCGCTCGTGCGATCGGGAAGCATCAGGGTTTTCAGAGTATTTTCAGCCTGCGTGATCTGTTCCTGCGCCGTGTAAACATTCTGTTCAAAAGTCGTGATCTGCGCGTTGGCGGCGATGATATCGATCGGCGCGAGAACACCTTTGGCAACCAGGCGCTGATTGCTTTCCAGCTGCAGGCGCGCCTGTTTGACGGCATCGATCTGCACCTGCAAATTTCTCAAGGCATACGCCAAATCCCAGTAAGCCTGTTCAACCTGCGCGATGACTTCGATCGCGCGCTGGCGGAACTGCGCATCCGACAAACTCAGATTCTTTTTGGCGATCTCGATCGTCCGGCGATTGTTGTCGATAGTTCGTCCGCGAAAGAGCGGCTGCGTGTAAGTCAGCGTCAGAAGCGAAGGATACTGCGGATTAAGCGTCGCGTTCTGGTTGGTTGTCGAAGTCCGCGACGATGAAAAATCCGCGCTGTAAGTTCCGCCTTGCCACGGCGAAAAACCGTTTACGCCGAAACCGCCCGTCAAACTTCTCTGCGTCACCGAACCGTTGGTCGCGCCGCCGATCGTCGAAGCTGTCGGCGTCGTGCGGCTTTCGTAATAATTCTCAGAAACAAAATTCGGGTCGTAAACGCCCTGCGCCGCCCGCAGATTAAATTCGGAGATCTGCACGCCGATGCGCGACGAATCAATATCGTTATTGTTCTGCAAAGCAAGCGTGATCGCGTCCTGCAAAGAGATCGGAAGCTGGTTGGCAACGTCAACGCCGACGCGGTCAGCCGACGGCAGCGGGCGCACCGGCGCTTCGAAATTAGGAGCGATCGGCGGCGGTTCTTCCGGTAATTCAGCCGGTGCCACGCCCGTCGAATTTCCGACTGACTGCCCGGGCGCAAGCGTCGGCGTTGCCGGATTCGTTTGCGCCGGTTGCTGCTGCGTTTGCGCCGGAACGGTTTGCGTCGGGCTGTTCGGATTTGATGTCGTCGGCTGCTGTTGTTGAATATTATTCTGTTGCTGCTGCTGCGTTTGCGGATTCTGCTGCTGCTGATTTTGCTGATTTTGCTGTTGATTCGGCGTAGTTACGGTCGGAGGCGTCGCCGCCGGATTCGGTGTCGAGGTCGGATTTTGCGCCGCCGCCAAAACAGACACACAAAATATCAATGCAATGCTAAAAATCAAATTCTTCATATCTAAAAAACCTATGTTATGAAATCCAATAAATAATTTATTCACTCGGGCGCGGCTCGCGAAAACCGTCTTTTATGTCTTCATCCGAATCTTTTTTCGGCTCTTCTTTGCGGCGCGTGAAAAGCGATGCGGCATCGGCTAATTTGCTTGTCACGGGACGAAACCATCCGCCGATGGGCGCGAATCTTTGATTGAAACGCTGAAAAACGTGCGATTCCTGCGCATCGTCGAAAAGCGAATAAAAGACCGGAACCGCGAGCAAAGTTAAAAGCAAACACAAGCTCTGACCGCCGACGACGAGAATTCCGATCGAACGGTTTGTCGCCGCGCCCGCACCGCTTCCCAGGATCAGCGGAATCATCCCCGCAACGAGCGCGAGCGTCGTCATCAGGATCGGACGCAGACGGTCGCGGTTCGCTTGAATGATCGCGTCGTAACGATTCATCCCGCGGCTCCGCAGAGTGTTCGTATGGTCGATCTGCAAAATCGCGTTTTTCTTGACGATCCCGAAAAGCAGCAGAATTCCGAGCGCGGAGAAGATGTTCAAAGTTTGTCCGGCGATCAATGTCGAAACAAGTGCGAACGGGATCGAAAGCGGCAGTGTCAGAAGAATCGTGATCGGGTGAATAAACGATTCAAACTGCGCCGCCAGGATCAGATACATAAAGACGAACGACAGAAGAAATGCATACAAAAACGATTGATATGCGCGCTGCAACTCCTTTGATTGCCCCGTCACGCCTGCCGTATATTCGGTCGGCAGATTGAGTTCTTTGACGTAACCTTCGAGTTTGGCGACCGCGTCCGACTCCGAAGCGTTCGGCGGCAGACTGGCACTAACGGTGACCTGTCGCTGCCGGTTCAAACGGCTGATTGAGGCGGGACTTAAACCGTCCGTGATTTTGATCAGTTTTTCCAAACCGATCGTTCCGCCGTTGGTCGAAGCAACCGTGAAATACTGCAGATTATTACGGTCGCGCCGGTAGGTTTCATCCGCCTGCAAAACAACGTCGTATTGTTTGTTGTTCTGGCTGAAGGTTGTCACGCGCTGTCCGGCGGCAAAAGTATTCAGAGCGGTGGCGACATCGCCCGCTTTAACGCCCAGATCCGCCGCTTTATTACGGTCGATCGTCACCTGAATCTCGGGCGTTCCGACATCGTTTGAACTGTCGGGATCACGAAAAACCGGGTCTTGCTTCATCTTTTCGACTAATTGATCGGCGTATTTATTAAGCTGATCCATATCGGGACCCGCAATGAAATAGCCGATGCCCGAACCGCCGCGACCAAGCCCGAGACTGCCGGAAATCGAAGACGAACCCGAAGCATTTATCCGGTAATCCTTTGATTGATATTTTTTAATGATCGCCCGCGTTTTATTAATTAGTTCGGCTTGCGAAAACTTCCGCTCGGCAACCGGCACGAGGCTGACATTGACGTTGCCGGAATTGCCTCCGCTGTTGCCGAAACCGCCTGCCTGCACCAGAGTATTTTTGACGCCCGGAAGCTGTTCGCGGACATCGCGGGCAATCCGGTCAAGAATCGACTGCGTCGCGGAAAGCGAAGTTCCCTGCGGACCACGCAGCGAGATCGAAAACGCCGATTCGTCTTCATCAGGTAAAAATGCCATCCCGACGAGTTTGAAAAGCGGGTAGATCGAAGCAACTACCAAAATACAGATCAAAACAACCGCCCAGCGAAACCGCATCGAAAGTTTCAAAAGCCAGGTATAAGTTCCGTCAACCTTGCTGTAAAACCAACTGTCTTTGCTGTCTTTTTTCTCGGCTCCGTCCGTGTTCTGATTGGTTTTCGGCTCTTCGTAATGCGACTCGATCAGACCGTCGCCTTTGATCTTGCTTGCTTCGCCCGAACCGACCGCTTCGACGTTTTCGATTTCTTCGTTGAAATCGTCTTCTTTCTCCTTGTGCGGTTTGATCCAGCGCGCCGCGAGCATCGGCGTTAAGGTGAATGAAACGATCAAAGATACGGCAATCGCCGCCGCGCTCGTTAAACCGAAACTCGACATAAACCGCCCGACAATTCCCGTCATAAAACCGACCGGAATAAAGACGGCGAGCAGCGAAAGCGTTGTTGCAAGAACCGCGAGACCGATCTCGCGCGTCCCCTCGATCGCCGCCTGAAAAGGGTTCATTCCTTTTTCTTCGACATAGCGGTAGATATTTTCCAAAACGACGATCGCATCGTCAATCACGATTCCGACCATCAGCGTTAAAGCCAGCATCGTCATCTGATTTAAGCTGTACCCGAGCGCGGCGATGATCGCGAAAGCCGCGATGATCGAAGTCGGAATCGCGAGCGCGGCAATAATTGTTGTGCGAACGTTCCAGAGGAAAAGAAAAACGATGATCGCCGCAAACAACCCGCCTAAAATGAGATGTTCTTCGATCGCGTGGAGCGAGTTTTCGATAAATTCCGATTGGTCGCGCGTGACGACGACCTTCATATCGGGCGGCAAAGTTGGGATAATCTGGTTCATCCGCTCTTTGACACCGTTGATCAGCGCATTC
>DATLOR010000147.1:0-4576 GCA_035536135.1 Pyrinomonadaceae bacterium
CGACGTTGATCATCACGTTGTCGCGGGTGATCACGGTTTGAGCCGGGAGGTCTAGAAATTGTTCGCGCAGATCGATCGATGTTGTGCCGGGACGCACATTCGTCCAATAGACGGAACGCGGCGAATCCAAAAACGGAACGATAATATTTAAGCCGCTTGCCGCCACGCGGTTAAATTTACCGAGCCGCTCGATCAATAAAACCGAAGATTGCGGGACGATTTTGATCGTTTTTGCCGCCGCGACGAGAATTGCAATTCCCATAATTGCAAAAAAAACAAAAGCTATTCCAAGTTCCATTTTTTCCTCCAGATTCTAACGGATGTATTGCAATAAATATATACTATTTTAAATTTTTTTACGAAAAATGAACCGTTGATGATACTTTTTCGTAAAACTTTTCGCGTTACTAAGTGAAGGCGAAAAAAGTTCGCTGAAAGAGTTTGAAAAAAATTACGCAAAAAGAGCGGGAATAAAAGTCAAACAAGAGTTATTTTAATTATTTGAAAACTAAACCGGAGCGCGAGAGAGAGCCAGTTATCATTTCTTTTATCTACATAATATCCGCAGTTGTCTACTTTATTCATACCAAAGCCTCTTTCGCGCTCCGTTTTAGTTTTAAATCCTTTTCAACGCGGAGCTGCAAAGCTGTCAAAATACATATATAAAAATACTTATTCATTTTCCCCCAGCGTCTTTGCGTCTTTGCGCCTTTGCGTTAAAATCAAATCCAATCGCAAATCCAAAATCTAAAATCCAAAATCGCAATGACCGTAAAATTAACCGACATCCAGGAAGCCCGCAAATTACTCCAAGGCATAATCATTCCGACCCCGATTCTTTCGGACGAAAAATTATCGACTGAGATCGGTGCCAAAGCTTTTTTGAAAGCCGAATCCTTACAGCGGGCGGGTTCGTTCAAAATGCGGGGCGCGTATAACAAGATCTCGCGGCTCTCGAAGGAAGAAAAAAATCGCGGCGTGATCGCCGCGTCAGCCGGCAACCACGCGCAGGGGGTTGCGCTTGCTGCGCGTCTTCTGGGCATTAAGGCGACCATCATTTTGCCCGAATTTGCGCCGCTGACGAAGGTTATGGCGACGAAAGCGCAGGGCGCGGAAGTCATTCTGCACGGCGCGACGTTTGACGAAGCCGTCGCTTACGGGAAAAAACTCGGCGAGGAAAAAGGTTTTGTTTATGTTAACGCCTTTGACGATTATCATGTGATCGCCGGCCAGGGAACGGTCGGCTGGGAGATTGCCGACGACTTGCCCGAAACGACCTTAGTTGTCGTGCCGATCGGCGGCGGCGGAATCATTTCGGGCGTCGCGATCGCGGTCAAAAATCTTTTGCCGAACGTCCGCGTTGTCGGCGTGCAGGCGGCGAACTGTTCGTCGATCGCACCGTCTTTGAAGGAAGGTAAACCGCTCGAACCCGTGCAGTATCAGCCGACGATCGCCGACGGCATCGCCGTTAAACGTCCGGGCGAAAAAACTCTGCCGATCATCGAACAATACGTTGACGAGATCGTGACGGTCACCGAAGAAGAGATCGCGCTCGGTATTTATCACTGCGTTCAGAACAATCGTCTTGTTGTCGAAGGCGCGGGCGCGGCGGGTGTTGCCGCGCTGCTCGCAAAAAAGATCAAGGTTAACGCGGGCGACACGGTTTGCGCGGTGCTCTGCGGCGGGAATATTGACGCGAATCTTTTAACGCGGGTTTTGGAACAGGTTCTCGTGCGGCAAGGTCGCTACATTATGCTCAAGCTCCTCGTTCCGGATCGTCCCGGAATGCTTGCCGCACTCCTCCAGCACGTTGCCGAAACACGCGCCAACGTGATCGAAGTTTTTCACCGCCGCGCGATGTGGCTCGCCCCGCTCGGCTCGGTCGGCATCGAAATGCTCCTCGAAGTCAGAGACGAAGGACACAGCCGCGAAGTCATCAAACATCTCAAAACGGTCGGCTATGACGTCGAACGCGAAGGCGTCGGCGATTGGGAAGAATAGAAAGTAAAAAAGGCAGAAAACTAATTGAATGCGATGATTTTTAGTGTAGCAAAATTCGAACGGCAATTTTATCTAACGTCATTTGTTTTAGTATTGTCGCTTTTGTTAAGCATTCAGGTCGAAGCACAGCAGACGAACAACAAAAAAATGGTTCAGACGAAAAAAACTAAAGTTGCGCCGGGCAATTGGGGCGGAATAGGTATCGGTTTGAATGTTGAGGCAACTGCTGTAACCATTGAATTCGACTGCGCGACGGCTGAAATTACCCGTAATCTGATGATCGATAAAGCAGGGAATTTCAGCACCGACGGCGTTTATATTCGCCGAACACCGGGCGCGCTCAGAATAAAATTTCCGCCGAAACGCACGCCAGCCCGCTTTGAAGGAAAAATCGCGGGTAAAACAATGACGCTGAAAATCACTTTAACCGAAACAGGCGAAAAAATCGGTGATTTCACCTTACAGCGCGGCAAAGCTCCGACAATCCGCAGATGCGCCTGACATCCATAAATTTGGCGGCGTGCCAAAAAGATTTACAGTAATTCATTGAGCCAAATATAATTAGGGACTTTTCAAACTTGTGGCGCGGCGTGCGCCGGTACCGGAGCTATTTAAATAATGCCGATCGATTCACATCTGAAGCGCGTTGTCGTAATCGGAACCAGTTGTTCCGGAAAAACCACTCTGGCGCGCAATCTTGCCCAAAAACTGAGAGTGCAGCATATCGAGCTTGACGCGATTTTCTGGAAACCGAACTGGACTCATACGCCGAAGGAAGAGTTCAGGAATTTGGTCTCGGAAGCGACCGTGCCCGAAGTTTGGGTCTTGGATGGTAATTACAGCGCCGTGCGCGATATTCTGTGGGGAAGAGCGACAACCCTGATTTGGCTTAATTATTCTTTTTATGTGGTTGGCTGGCGCGCGCTCAGCCGAACTCTTCGAAACCTCTTTTACCGGAAGGTTTTGTGGGCAGGAAATAAAGAAACATTTCGTCAGGCGTTTCTGAGCAAGGATTCGATATTGTGGTGGGTTATAAAAACGTACCGCCGCCGCCGCGATTATCCGTGTCTTTTCAAGGATCCTTCCTATCGTCATTTGCAGATCATCGTGATTGATTCTCCCGCCGAAGCCGAGCGGTTTCTCCAAAGCCTCGCTTGAAAGCCTTTGTTATTTTCTATTCAGATCTTCCGTGTAAAGCTCGCGGTAAACGCGGTAATTGCTCATTACCTTGTAAACGTAGTTTTTGGTTTCGGCAAAACCGACCTCGGACGTGAAAATTCCCGCGTCTTTCGGTTTCGAGCGGTTGAGCCATCGCGCCGCGTTGTCTTCGCCGCCGTTGTAGCTTGCCGCGATCGCTTCGTAAAGCCCGTTAAACTGATCTTTAAGCTCGGCAATGTAAACGCTGCCGATCGCGATATTGACCGACGGCAAATATAGATCGTCGGGATTAAGGCTGACGTAACCCGCTTTTTTGTTGTATTTCGTCGCGGTATCGAAAACCAGCTGCAAAAGTCCGCGCGCCGCCGAAGGCGATTTGGCGTTGGCGCGAAAACTGCTTTCCTGTTTCATGATCGCGAGCACGAAACGCGGGTCGATCTTCAAAGATTTTGCCGAGCGAAGAAGCTCGGCACGGTAAAGAACGGGATAATCTTTCATCATTTTGGCGGAAATCGAAGCCGTGTTCTGAACCTGATTGCCTGCGTTGAGTTGACGAAGTTTCTCGGTTGCGAGACCGCCGTAATACGACGCGATGTTGTCGTTGATCGACGAATACGCGGCGATCGATTCCGGCTTGCGACCGAGTTTTTCGAGCGCAAAGCCTTTCAGATATTTGACTTCGTCGCTTGTCACCATCGCATTGGCAAAATTTTTCCGCAAAAGCAGATCGTCGGCGGCTTTGACAGCTTCCGTCCAGTTTTGCCGGTAAATTTCCATCCGCAAACGCGAGTGCATCGCATTGGTTTCGACCGCCATTCCCGAAAATCTGGCGCGTGTTTTATCGACCCAAAGATTCGCTTCCGCATATTTTCCCGCCTCGCGCCACGCGTCGATGATGTTCAAATACGCCGATTCGATCTTTTCGCCCGTCGGAAACATAATCGTGTACTGCTCGTAGGTTTTCGCCGCTTCCGTGTTTTTGCCGAGTCGCACGAGACACGCGCCCTTAAACGCCAGACCTTCGCGCCCGTCTTTGGTCATCGCATAATCTTTGAGAAGCTTGTCGAACCAATCGACCGCCTGTTTGTATTGCCGTTCCCACATCAAAGAACGTCCCATCCCGAAAAGTGCTTTCGGCATCGCGTTCGTGTCGGACGGATAATTGTCGAGAATCTTTTGCCAGTGCTCACGCGCTTCGGCGAAATGGCGGTTTGCCATATAAACATCGGCGCGGTAGAGATGCTCGGCAACCGTGAGGGTCAAAAGTTTGCCGTTCGCGTCGCGGCTCGACAGGTCTTTTTCGGTCACGAGCCGTAAAGACGAATCGGATTGGGCAAAGGTCAGAATCGAAAAAGCGAAAATGATGGCGATTAAAAGGATTGATTTTTTCATATCGGCGCGTTTAGCTGGGAAAATC
>DATLOR010000148.1:0-15585 GCA_035536135.1 Pyrinomonadaceae bacterium
TAAATTCACGGCGCAGACGGCGAGCGTGACCGTCACGTTCGAACGCGACGCTTCGGGAAAGATCACCGGCTTGACGATCGTCATCCCGAGCGGCAGAGAAATGAAAGGCAGAAAAATCAACTGAACCGGCGAAAATTAAAATAGGAAGCTGTCCGGTGAAAAAGGATAAAAGCAAAAAACATCAATAATAAATTCAATACATTCGTTAAATTCGCGCAATTCGTGGCAAAATCCTTGTTAGGCAAATGGAAACAGTCAGTCGGCATTGGCGGTTAATACTTGCAGGCTTTCTCGGCTGGACGCTTTTCGGCGTGTTTTTCGCGCTGCAAAGCTACGTCAATGCGGCGTACGTCGGTCAGCCGCTCTTTTTTCCGGGAGCATTGATCAGCTGGCTGATCTGCGGTTACGACTGGGCATTGCTGACTCCCGCAGTTATTTATCTGGCGCAAAAATTCCCGCTCGCGCGCGGAAGTCTGCAACGGAATGTGCCGCTGCATCTTTTCGCCTCGGTTGTCGCCGCTTTTCTCCACCTGTCGATTTTTATCGCGGTGCAGCAAACTTTTTTCCGCAATCCGCAAAATCACGATTCTTTCTGGCAGGCTTTTCAAAGGTTATCGGTCGTTGAATTTCACGTTGATTTGCTGACCTACTGGATTCTGGTCGGCATCTGGCACTTACGCGAAATCAATCGCCGCTACCTCGAGCGCGAACGCGAGACGGCGCGTCTCGCGATTGAGACTTCGCAGCTTGAAACCCGGCTCGCCGAGGCGCGGCTCAATGCTTTGAAAATGCAGCTTCATCCGCATTTTCTTTTTAACACGCTCAATTCGATCTCCGTTTTGATGCGCGACGATGCGCTGACTGCCAATAAAATGCTTGTTAAATTGAGCGAGCTTCTGCGCGCCGCTTTGAAAAGCGAAAGCTCGCAGGAGATTTCTTTAGAGGACGAGCTGGAATTTCTGCGCGCTTATCTGGAAATCGAGCAGATGCGTTTTCAAGACCGTTTGACGGTTGATTTTCAGATCGAAAATGAAACTCTCGACGCGCAGATCCCGAATTTGATTTTGCAGCCTTTGCTCGAAAACGCGATCCGGCACGGCATTGCGCCGCGTGCCGAAAGAGGAAAAATTTTAATCGAAAGCCGCCGCGAAAACGGTTTTCTCCGGCTCGCCGTCAGCGACAACGGCGCGGGTTTGCAAAGTTCCGCAAACGAAAACGGCATCGGTTTGAAAAACACGCGCGAACGGCTCGAAAAACTTTACGGCGAGCAGCAGAAGTTTGAAATAATTTCGGGCGCAAGCGGCGGTTTCGAGGTCAGAATAAAAATTCCGTATCACAAAAAATGAGCGATAAGATCCGTGTCCTGATTGTTGACGACGAACCGCTGGCGCGGCGCGGGATTTGTCAGCTTTTGGAAACGGAGACGGATTTCGTCGTGGCGGGCGACGCCGCCAACGGGCGCGAAGCCGCCGCGGCGATCGAAAAACTTGCGCCCGATCTGGTTTTTCTCGATATTCAAATGCCGCTTCTCGACGGTTTTGCTTTTCTCGAAAAGGTCGGCGCGGAAAATCTGCCGGAAATCGTTTTCGTGACCGCTTATGACGACCACGCAATTCGCGCCTTTGAAGCCGGCGCGATCGATTATGTTCTTAAACCGATCAATCCGGAACGTTTTCAAAAAACGCTCGAACGCGTGCGCCGCCGCATAATTTCGCACGAAAATAAGCTTTTGGAAAATAAAATTGCCGGTTTGCTGAATAATCTGAAATTTGCCGGAGAAGAATATCTGCAGCGAATTGCCGTCAAGGAACACGGCAGGATCCGCTTGCTCGACGTTGAAAATATCGACCGGATTTCTTCGCTCGGGAATTACATCGAAATTCATTCGGGGCGCGAAAAATTCGTTCTCCGCGAAACGATGAACGGAATTGAAAGCAAGTTAGATCCGCAAAAATTTCTGCGCATTCGCCGCTCGATAATCCTTAGGATCGCGCACATCAAAGAATTACAGCCGCTTTTTAACGGCGAATACACGGTGATTTTATCTGACGGAACCGAGACTGTTTCGAGCCGCCGGTATCGTAAAAATCTCGAAGCAATTCTGAAATTCTAATTTTCCCGACCCTGAATTTCGACCGCATTTCACGCTCAAACTACCGCAAATCACAAAGTTTATAAATGCTTCAACGTTTGCGAATATAATCGGGGACGTAGTTTGAATTTTAAAAATTGAAGGTGAAAAAATGAAAAAGATAATTTTGATTTTCGCGATCGTGATAGTTTTCGGCGTGCTCGGCGGGCAGGCGCAAACTAAAGTTTCGGACGAGGACAAAGCGGCGATCACGGCGACCGCGCTCGATTATATCGAAGGCTGGTACGAGGGTAACGCCGAACGGATGGAACGCGCGCTGCATCCCGATCTGGCAAAGCGGATCGTCCGCACGAACGATAAAGGACAAAGTATGCTCTCTCAGA
Organism: Pyrinomonadaceae bacterium; assembly: GCA_035536135.1. Classification (GTDB taxonomy): domain Bacteria; phylum Acidobacteriota; class Blastocatellia; order Pyrinomonadales; family Pyrinomonadaceae; genus JAFDVJ01. The sequence goes on from DATLOR010000148.1 coordinate 2,476, forward strand.
TGAGCGCGATGGGACTCGTGCAGGGCGTCAAACGCGGCGGCGGAAAAGAAACGCCGAAGGAGCGGCAGCAAAAGGACGTGACGATTCTCGACGTTTACGAAAACGCGGCAAGCGTCAAGGTCGTCGCATCCGATTGGATCGATTACCTGCATATCGCCAAATTCAACGGTCGCTGGGTGATCGTCAATGTCCTGTGGGAACTCAAGCCGCAGAAAAAATAAAGCGCGACTCTCGGAAAAACTTTTGAATTATGCGTTTATGTTTGCTGATATAATATTTTCCGATGAACGAAATCAAATCACGCGCGGCAAATTCAAGATACTGGCTTCTGCTGGCAGTTTTGCTGACGGGCGGTATTTTCATCAACTGGTTCGAGCGGCGCGGCGAGGCGGAAGTAGCGCGGAAACCTTTGGCTGAATTGCCCGCAAAACTTGGCGATTGGCGGCAGAAAGGCGATGAGATGCGGTTCGGCGAAGCGACCGAAAGCGTTTTGCGCGTTTCGGATTACACCCAGCGGTATTACGTTTTGCCCGACGGTCGCCTCGCCAATCTTTATGTCGGTTACTATGCTTCGCAGCGCACGGGCATTACCTATCACAGCCCGCAAAATTGTCTTCCCGGCGCGGGTTGGGTCATGCGCGAGCCGGAAATTGTCGAGATCAAAACTCCTTCGGGGAAAACCTTCACAGCAAACCGCTACCGCATCGAGAACGGGACGTACGACGAGATCATGATTTACTGGTATCAAGGTCGCGGACGGATCGAAGCGAGCGAATACCGCGACAAGATCAACACGGTCTGGGACAGCACCCTGCGCCGCAGAAGCGACGGTGCGATGGTTCGCGTGATGACTTCGGTCGGCGGCGACGAAGAAAGCGCGATCAAAGCCGCAACCGACCTTTCCGCACAGCTTGCCGACAATTTAAGCGAATTTGTTCCCGAATAGTTTTAAAAAGTCGGTAGTCGGCAGTAAAACTCGCGCAATTTCAAAATTTCGACTGCCAACCGCCGACTGCCGACTGCCGACTGCTTTTTTGCCCGAAATTCCTTTGGAAAATCCCGAAACCTGTGGTATTCTTCGGTCTGTACCTGATAATTTCAGACACTAATTATTGATTCCGTTTTGAGCGAACAAGGCGTTTTCTAACGTCGAAGTTTCACTTAAAATGGCGGTAACGGTAATTTTTTCTGAAATTTAGCGTTGATTGCGCTTTTTTCTTCAATGCCGATGCAAATCGGTTAAATTGAAAACCTAGCTTTTGCCGAAAGTTTTTACGAGAGGTTTGCCCCTTTTCGTGAAGGTAGACAAAAAGTTTGACGGTCATTGCCCGACAGTTAAGCAAAGATGTCGAATTTTTCCGGGAAAAGTGTCTTTTGAAGAAAATGATATTACGAGAGTGCCCGTTTTTTAATTTCAGATTCCTTACGCAAATCGCCCTGTGCGGTTTGCTCGTCTTTTTTGTCTCCTGCGGTCAATCCAAAGATAAACACATCGCCCGCGGCGAAGAATATTTGCAGAAACGCAAATTTCAGGAAGCCGTCATGGAATTCCGCGCCGCCGCCGATATCGACAAGGATTCGCCGGCAGCGCACTGGGGTTTGGCGCGCGCTTTCGAGAATCTCGGACAATTTAACGAGTCGCTCGAAGAACTGCGGAAAACCGCGGAGCTGGCGCCCGACAATCTCGACGCGAAAACAAAGCTCGGCAATTATTTTCTGCTCGTTCAGCCGCCGATGCTTGCCGAAACCGAAAAGATCATCGAAGAGATTTTCGCCAAAGACGCAAACTTTATCGAAGGTCATATCTTAAAAGCCTCGCTTTTTGCCGCGCAGAACAAACCCGAAAAGGAAGTTCTCGATATCCTGAATCAAGCCATCGCGCTCAATCCGAACCGTACCGAATCTTACATCAGTCTGGCGCGGTTTTTTATGAAACAGGATAAGGCGGCGGAAGCCGAAGCCGCGATCCAGAAAGGCGTTTCGGCTAACCCGAACGCCGCGCTCGGTTACCTTGAATACGGCAGATTTTTAGAGTTTGCCAATCGCGCGCCGGAAGCCGAAGCGCAATTTAAGAAAGCAACCGATGTCGAGCCGAAAAATTTTGAAGCCCGCGAAGCGATTGCCGAATATTACGTCGCGCAAAAAACTTACGACAAAGCCGAGATCGCCTACAAAGATCTAGTCCAGATTCAGGAAAACAGTCCCGAAGCCCGCGTCGAACTGGCAAATTTTTACGCCCGGATCGGACGCGAAAATGATGCGGTCGCCATTTTTAACCAAATCTTAACGGAATCGCCCGAATACGTCCGCGCCCGTTACCGTCTGGGCGAAATTTATCTCGACCAGAAAGAGACTGCCAAGGTCAACGAACAGATCGAAGCACTTTTGAAGATCAACGATAAAGACGCGGAAGCCTTACTGCTTCGCGCGCGGCTCAATTTGCAGGACAACAAGGCGGAAGATGCGGTCAAGGATCTGGAAGAAATCCTCAAAAAACTACCGAGCCACCGCGACGCGCTTTTCTTTATGACCGAAGCACGGCTCGCGCTCGGGCAAACCGACCAGGCGCGTGCTTTTATCGGCGATCTGGAAAAATATCACCCGAATTATCTGAAAACGCGCTTGCTGAAAATTCAGGCGGCGTTTGCCGATGCGGACGCGGAAAGCGCGTTTCGTCTGGCAAACGATCTTTATGAAACGTCGAAGGGCATTGTTCCGGACGCGGCGGTGATGTCGCAGGAAATCAACGAACTGCGCGTTCGCGCGCTTTCGGCGCGCGGCTTGGCAAATCTGCAGCTCGGAAAATTGCCGGAAGCCAAAGCCGATCTGCAGGAAGTTTTGAAAAATGCGCCCCGCTCGGCGGGCGCGATGGTCAATCTGGCGAAAATCTTTGTTGCCGAGAAAAATTACGCCGAAGCCCTGAAGTTTTATGAAAACGCGCTCTCGGCTGACACCAAAAATTTCGACGCCTTAAGCGGCGCGATCAGCGTTTTGAATCGTCAGAAACAATTCGCGGCAGCGCACGCCAAGGTTGATGAATATTTAGGTAAGAACGCCGACCGCAAAGATGTTTCCGCCGCGCTCTATTATCTGAAATCGGACATTTTTATCGCCGAAAAAAATACGGATTCAGCCGAAGCCGAACTGAAAAAGGCGATCGACGCGGACGAAAATTATCTGCCCGCGTATTCGGCTTACGCGTCGCTTTTGATCGCGAAAAATCAAACCGATTCGGCGATCGAGCAATATAAAAAAGTAGTTGAAAGAAAACCTTCGGCGACCGTTTACACCTTGATCGGAATGCTCGAAGAAGCGCGCGGGCAAGCGCCTGAAGCCGAGAAAAATTATCGCCGTGCGCTCGAAATCGCGCCGGAAACGCCGATCGCGGCAAATAATCTGGCGTGGCTGATCGCCGACGGCGGACAGGGAAATCTCGACGAAGCCTTGCGGCTTGCGCAAGGGTCGGTCAATCGAAACACGAATGTCGCCGGATATTACGACACGCTCGGTTGGGTTTATTTCAAAAAAGGCTTGTATTCGCCGGCGGTCGAGCAGCTCAAAAAAGCCGTCGCGCTCGATGAAACGGACGCGCGCCGGACGGGCGCGGCGCCGAATCCGGCATATCGTCTGCGTTTGGGAACGGCGCTCGCTTCGTCGGGCGATAAACTTTCGGCGCGCAAAGAGGTCGAAACGTCGCTCGCGAACGAACAGAGTTTGAGCCAGAAGGAAGCGCAGGACGCGAAAAGTTTGCTGGCAACTCTTTGAAAGAATGAACCTTACGGAGATTGAAAATGTTTGTATTTGGAGAAATGATCTTAAGTTTTGTGCCTGACGAAAGAATCGGTTTGCTGATTTTCGGAGTCGCCTTGATTTTATTGGCGATCGGACTGCGCCGGTTTATGAAGCGAAGCGAAAAACGCACGGACAACGAGATCAAACATATCACGCAGTAACATTTAGTCGGTAGTTTTTAGGAAAAAGTAAAGATGAGTATAGAATTCAGACAAAGAACGGCGGGCGAATTTATCAAGATGCTGAAACGGCGGAAGTGGTTTATCTTTCTGCCGATCATCACGATGACGGCGGCGGTCGGCTATGTTGTTTACAAATTGCCGAGCGTTTACGAATCGAAAACGCTTCTGACGATCAAACCGCCGACGATTTCCGAAAAGGTCGTGCCGACGCTTTCGGACGAAGATCTGTCACAGCGTCTGCAAACCATCAATCAGGAAGTTCTCTCGCGTTCCAGTTTAGAACCGATGGTCACGAAATACGACCTTTTCAAATTGGAGCGTAATTCGGGAATGGATATGGCGCTGATCATCGACAAGATGCGCAAAAATATCGTCGTCGAACCCGAAAAAACCGATAACGAAAAGCTCGCCGCGTTTCGCATCAGCTACCGCGACCGCGATCCGGCGGCAACGCGCAACGTGACGGCGGAGCTTGCCGCCAAATATGTCAACGCGCAGGTTCTCGCTTCGACGCAAAATGCCGAAACGACGCGCGATTTTCTGCAAAACGAACTTAATCTCGCGAAAAACGAGCTTGATACGAAAGAAAAAGAACGGCTCACGGTAATGATGCAGAATGTCGATACTCTGCCCGAATCGGCGCAGGGGCTGATCGCCCAGCTTGACGGTTTGCGCAAACGCGAAGACAGCATCGTGAAAGAAAAAGAAACTCTCGCGATGGAAAAAGGTCGGCTCAATGACCAGATCGCTTCGAACAACCGCCAAATGCGCGTTTATGACGAATACGGCGAGAAGGAAACGCAGGACGCGGCGCGGCAGGCTTCGCAGATCGAAGATACGCCGGCTTATGCCCAGCTCGTCAACAAACGCGCCGAACTGAGCGCGCAGTTAGACAAACTTTTGAAGGTTTTCAAGGAAAAACATCCCGACGTTCTTTCCAAAAAAGACGAGATCGCACGAATCAATGACGAAATCGAAAACTTGAGAAAAAATACCGACAAGCGCGTTCTCGTCGCGAGTCAGTCGAGCAGCCGGAAAGCCGAACTGCAGAAGAAAAACCTCGAGCTTGAAAATCAGCGGATTCAAAGCCAGATCGGACAGATCGAGCAGCAGATTCAGTATAAAGATCAGGAAGTTCAGACAAATGCGGGACAGATCGGGATTCTCGAACAGAAGATCAACACGATCCCGAACGTCAAGGTCGCGCTCGAAGGCATCAACGCGCAGTATCAATCGGCGAAGCAAAAATACGACGATCTTTCGAAAAAGATCAACGACGCTTCGTTGCAGGTCAACCGCGAATCAAACGCGCAGGGCGAAACGATCCGCGTGCAGGACCCGGCAAATTTGCCCGAATCGCCGGTCGCGCCGAAACGCGCGCTCCTGACCGGGTTAGGCGCGGGCATCGGTCTTGCGATCGGTTTGTTTCTGGCGGCGGTTTTCGAACTTCCGCGGGTTTTCAAGATTCAGAACATCGAAGACGCCAAGCATTACACGGGTTTGCCGGTTCTGGCGTCCGTTCCGCCGCTTCTCTCGCACGACGAAAAAATCTGGCTTAAACGCTCGCACTGGCTGCGCGTGATGGCTGGCGTGATCGGCGCCGTCGGTGCAATTCCGCTGATTACGATGATTTTGCAGGCGACGAAGATTTTTGAACGAATGGTTTCATAAGCGATTTGGGAATTGGGATTTCGGATTTGGGATTTATTTGAAATCCGGAACTCTTTCGGAGAAAGATATGTATAAAGAATTTTTTGGATTAGAAGACACGCCCTTTACATTAACGCCCGACCCGCGTTTTATCGTGTTCACGCCGAGCTACAACGAAGTTCTGGCGAGCTTGTATTACGGTTTGGAAAACGCCAAGGGCTTGATCGTTTTGACGGGCGAGGTCGGGACGGGAAAAACGACTGCGCTTCGCTGGATCTTGCGGCGACTTGATTCAAGCGTGCTCGCGGCGTATGTTTTCAATCCGCGTCTTTCGATCGACGAGTTTTATCATCACGTCACGCAGATGCTCAATATCAAGGATTGGACGAACAAAGCCGAATTATTGCAAGTGATGGGCAAGGTTTTGGAAGAACGGCATCGCCGCGGGCTGCGAACCGTCTTGATTATCGACGAAGCGCACGAGCTTTCCGATTACGTTCTCGAAGAAATCCGTCTGCTGATGAATTTTGAATCGGACAACGCGAAACATCTGCAAATCGTACTGACGGGACAGCCGGAACTGCGCGAAAAACTCAACCAGCCGAACTTGCGCCAACTCAAACAACGCGTCGCTTTGCGCTGCAAAATGCACGCGCTGCCGAATGTTGACGAGGTCGAACGCTATATCACCGAACGGCTCCTGATCGGCGGAAGCGATCAGCCGAACATTTTCACGCCCGGAGCGATCGATTTTATTTTTCAATGTTCGGAAGGCATTCCGCGCCAGATCAATAATCTCTGCGACAACGCGATGCTCGCGGCTTACGCGGCGGGCGAACAGATCATCGGTCGGCAGATCATCGAAGACGTTGCCGACAATCTCGATCTGCTGCCGCGCAAAGATGCGTTGCTCGCAAACGAAAAAGCGGTCGAAAACGTCGGCTCGTCGCGGGTTTTAACCTCCGAAGCGCGTGAAGAATTGTGGAACAATCAAGCCCGCGCCGAAAAAGCCAAACCGATGTTCAAACCTGAAAAGCCGTCAACTAACGGCAACGGCAATTCAAACGGCAACGGCAATTCAAATGGTAATTCAAATGCCAAACGCTCGCCGTTTGACGATCTGGACGACGATATAAGTTTGGAAATCGAGGAAGTGGGCGGGTTTTATTAAATTACGAATTACGAATTACGAATTTTAAATTAATCCGTAATTCGTAATTTGAAATTCGTAATTGGATTACGGAGTAATCAAGATGAGTATTCTTAAAGCATTACAGAAAAAGCAAATCGAGCAAACAAACGAGATGGCGGCGGAAGCTCCCAAGGGAACGGTGGTTCCTTTTGACCGCGTCGAACGCAACAGCGCAAAACGCGCCGCGGTGACGCCGCCCGAAATGTTTGCCGACAAAGATTTTAAAATCGGAACACCAAGTTTAGCGTTCAATGGGCAGTCAGATGCTATGGTCGGGACGGCACTCCCTGACTCTTTATCTGAAACTTCTGCCGGGGCAACTTTGAACGCTATTGGTTCGACGCGCATCGCCGAAAAACGTCTGCCGGAATTTACCGTGTGGAACGTCGAAGCGGAGCGCGTCGAACCGCGTCTCGTGGCGATCACCCAGCCGCACTCGAATTACTGTGAAGAATACCGCAACCTCAGAACCCAGATCCTGCACAAAAGCCAGCGCCAGAAATTGCAGTCGATCGTTGTCGCGAGCATCAACCCGAGCGAGGGCAAAACGATTACCGCGCTCAATCTTTCGTGGCTGCTGGCGCAGACGGACGGCGTGAAATGTCTGATCATCGACAGCGATCTGCGGATGCCCAGCTTAACGGATTATCTCGGAATCGAAACCGATAAAGGGCTTTCCGACATTCTCACGGGAAGTGTGAATTTGCAGGAAGCGATCATCAAGCTCGAACCCGCCGGATTGTATATTCTGCCGGGCGGCGAAGCGCGAACCGATGTCGCCGAGCTTATTTCGGGACCGAAATTCAAGGAGATTCTGCGCCAAGCTCGCGAAATGTTCGATTTCGTGATCATTGACGCGCCGCCGCTCGGAATTTTTACCGACGCGAATATTTTGATCAATCACGCCGACGGCGCAATGCTCGTCGTCCGCACGAATCGCACGAAATACAGTGCGGTTGACCGAATTTTAGAATCTCTTCCGCGCGACCGGATGATGGGCGTCGTGCTCAATCAATCGGAAGACGTTTTGGACGAAACTCACTACAACTACGGATATTACAAAAAGTAAGCAGACGGCAGCGGCAGGCGGCAGTAATCATATTTTAGTCACAGATTTTACTGCCAGCCGCAAACTGCCAACCGCCAACTGATTTTCAACCGATGAATGCCAATAAATTCAGCCTCCGAACGATTGGATTACTGCTTGCCGATGCCGCGATTATTTACGGCGGAATCATTCTGGCAATGTATCTGCGTTTGGGCGTTGAAGGCTCGCGGTATCAGTTAAGCGAAAATAACGGCTGGCTGAAAATCACCCTCGCGACGGCTGTTTGCGCCCTGATCCTTTATTTTTACGACCTGTACGAATACACGGTGATGACCAACCGGCGCGAGCTGATGCTCAGACTCGTGCAGGCTCTCGGAATTGCGTGGGCGCTGCTCGCACTGCTCTTTTATTTTGTGCCGCCGCTGCTGATCGGACGCGGGGTTTCGGTCATTTCCGTGCCGCTTGTTCTGGCTTTGATCCTGAGTTGGCGGGTGCTGATCCATTATTTGATGGGACATCCCGAGATCGGCGAAAAAATTCTCGTGGTCGGAACCGGACAAGCCGCGCGCGATACCGCCGAAGCTGTTCTCGAACGGCGCGACGCGGGTTATCGGATTGTCGGATTCGTCACCGAAAACGGCATCAAACCGCAGACGAAGATCGGCGAGACGACCGTGATCGGCACGACCGAAGACCTTGAAATTATTGTCAGAAACGAAAAAGTCGACCGCATCGTGATCGCCGTGCGCGAACGGCGCGGAACTTTTCCGACCGAAACGCTTTTGAAAATGAGCCTGACGGGCGATGTCAATATCGAAGAATGCACATCGTTTTTTGAGCGCGTCACGGGACAGGTTCATATCGATATGCTGCGCCCGTCGTGGCTGATCTTTGCCGGACGGAGAAAAGACACGCGCCTCAGAACCGCGATCCGTGAAATCATTCATCGCGGATTGGGTTTGATCGGTTTGGTCTTGTCTTTGCCGATCGCGGTTTTAACGGCGATTCTGATCAAGCTCGAATCGAAAGGCGCGATTTTTTACCGGCAGGAACGAGTCGGTAAAAACGGCAAGATCATTAAAGTCATCAAGTTTCGCTCGATGCGCACCGATGCCGAAAAAGACGGCGTGCCGATCTGGGCAATCGCCGGCGACGACCGCGTAACAAGAATCGGAAAAATCATCCGCAAAATCCGCGTCGATGAAATTCCGCAGTTCTGGAACATCCTCAAAGGCGAAATGAGCTTTGTCGGACCGCGACCGGAACGCCCGCATTTTGTCGCGCAGCTCGCCGAAGAAATCCCGTTTTACGAGCATCGTCATCTGGTCGCGCCGGGACTGACGGGTTGGGCGCAGATCAAATATCCCTACGGCGCATCGGTCGCCGACGCGCGGCAGAAATTGCAGTACGATTTGTATTACATCAAAAACCAGAGTCTCGCACTCGATCTGGTGATCGTTTTTGAAACCGTGAAAACGGTTCTATTCGGCAAAGGCGGCAGGTAATTCAAGCTTCAAGATTCCAGATTCAAAATTCAAAATTAATCCTGAATCTTGAATCTGGAATTTTGAATCTGATAAGCGTTTTATTGAAACGGAGATAAGAAAGATGAAAGCGGTAAAATTTTTGCAAAAGTTTAGTTTAAGTTTGATAGTGGGTTTGCTGTTCGCATTCAGCTTATCGGCGCAGACGGAAAATCCGAAAACGCGCGACCGGATTGCGCCGAGCGAAACCAAAACGGATTTGACGGAAACCAAGATCGATTCGACCGAAACTGTTGCGCCGACGACCACGCCGACACCGCCACCCGTCAGCGACGATAAAACCGTTGATGCCAAAACCGAGGAATCGGCAACAATTCTGCCGTATTACAACAATTATCTGAAAGAATACCGGCTCGGACCGAACGATGTGATCACGGTCGAAGTTTTCGGGCAATGTCCCGATTACTGCAAAACCGGAATCACCGTTCCGCCGACGGCGCGGATCTCTTACCCGCTGATCCGCGAAGGCGTGATGGTCGGCGGCAAAACCGTCGAACAGATTGCCGACGAAATTACCAAAAAGCTCGACGAATACATCATCGAACCGAAAGTCACCGTAACGCTCGATAAAGCAATGAGCGTGCGTTACAGCGTGCTCGGCAAAGTTGCCGCGCCGGGCGTTCGGATCATGGACCGAAAAGTCAGTATTTACGAAGCGATCGTCGAATCCGGCGGAATTACAAAGGACGGCGACAAAAAGCGCGTGACGCTTTATCGTTTCGACGCGCAGGGCAAACTGAAACCGCAGCTCGTTGACCTGCAAGCCATCGAGCGCGGCAAAGGCGAGATGATCTATCTCGAACCCGGCGATCAGGTTTTTGTTCCCGATCGAGGTTTCCGGCTGAACGTCAATACGGTTTTCGATATTTTGTCGAAAGCGAGCATCGTTCGTCTGCTTTTCGGCAGTCCTTTTTAAGAAAGTTTCGATTTCAGAATTGCGATTTGCGATTGTTTTCCCGATCGTCAAATCGCAATTTTTTTGGTAGTCAGATGATTCAGTATCGAACAATTTTTGTTTTTTTGCTTTTTCTGATTTGCTTTCAGACGGCGCGAGCCGATTGGATCAAGCAAAACGCGAACACTCTCGCGTGGCTTCACGACATCTATTTTTTTAATGAAACCAAGGGCTTTATCGCCGGAAGCAACGGGACTTTTCTCGAAACAAAGGACGGCGGAAAGACTTGGACGAAGCGCAAAAATTTTACCGAAGACACGATTCTGCAAATCTATTTTTCCGACGATTACAGCGGCTGGCTTTTGTGTGAACGCGATATTTTCAGACGCGGCGCAAATTCCTCGTCCTATTTGATGAAAACGACCGACGGCGGCGAAAACTGGGAAAAGGTCGAACTCAAGGACGGCGGACGCAGCCGCATCACAAAGATTTTCTTTAATCAAAAAGGCAAAGGCTTGGCGATCGGCGAAAGCGGCGCGTTTTTCGAACTGCAAACGGACGGAACCTGGGAAAGATCGCCGTCGCCGATTCGTTATTTACTGCTCGACGGTGCGTTTTTCGATGACACGCACGGCGCGATCGTCGGGGCAGGGAGCAGCGTCTATTTTACCGAAGACGCGGGCGCGAGCTGGAATCCGGCAAATGTTTTCGGCGGCAAAACGGCAAAATTTAGCGCCGTCTTTTTCGCCGACCAGAAAAGCGGCTGGGCGGTCGGAACGGAAGGGAAAATCTTTCAAACCGTAAGCGGCGGCAAAACGTGGCGCGAGCAAAAATCCGGCGTGACGAAAGATTTGGCGGATGTCTTTTTCAAAAGCTCGTCGGAAGGCTGGGCAGTCGGCGGCGAAGGTACGATCCTGCACACGAAAACTGCGGGAAACGTCTGGGCTTTGGAAAACACGAACGTCAAACACAAACTCGAAAAGATAATATTTGCCGGCAAAAAAGGTTTCGCCGTCGGCTTCGGCGGAACGGTTCTGACCTTTGACGAAAGCGCGAAAATCGAGCGAACTGCCGTCAAACCGGTTTTGCAAAAGCGCAATTGATTGAAATTATTTCGCGTGTTGAATCCACACTAAATCGCGAATTTTCGCGCCGTGCGTAAGGGCGAAAAGTTTTCCGTCACGCATTCCATCGGCAGAGAATTTATCGACAGAATAATGACTTTCGGTTCGATCCCGGAAAACAATCAATCATTCAGGTAAATTGCTACTCTCACTTGACAGTCAAGACGGATTTTCGGTAGGATAACAATTCGCTGTCTGGTCAGCCGACAGCAGAATTATTGAAAAAACGGGCATGTACGTCAATTGGTAGACAGCCTCCCTTACAAGGAGGAAGTTAGGGGTTCGAGTCCCTTCGTGCCCACCAGTTTTGAAAATTTAAATTTACTTTTGCGGAGTCGTAGTTCAGTTGGTTAGAACGCCAGCCTGTCACGTTGGAGGTCGCGGGTTCGAGTCCCGTCGGCTCCGCCATTAATTTCTTTAGAATCAGTAGTTTTCAAAGCCGTCCTGTTGGGCGGCTTTTTCGTTTTCAAACGGATGTGACCAAAACGTGCCGGATTAGCTGTTTTCAAGCTCCTCAACGAGTTTTCCCGCAATCAGTTCGGTGCTCTGTTTGGAGAACTCCGGGACCGCTAAATCCCTTTTCTTCATCGCGGCATTTTCCGATCAAAGCTGCGAGTGCCGAAACTTCCGCGAATCTGCCTCCGGCTTCGCGTTCCGGTATTTGCGAAATGACCGCAACCGGGTTGTCGTCGTATTTCTTCCACTTAATTGCGTAATTAAAAGCGGAATTGAATATCGTCCGGTAGTGATTGACGGATGACGGCGCATATTCTTCCTCTTCCCGCAATTTCTCGAGGAAGTTATCAATCATTTCCGGCAATAGTTTACGCGCTTTGATCTTCTTGAACTTTTCCAGGCGATCTATTTTGTCTTGAAAATCCCGTTTGGATTTTCCATGTCGTTCCCGCCGGAAACCTAAGATCTTTTCGAATGTAATTGATTTGAAGGCATTTCTTGACAAAGTATATAAAAGGCTTTAAATTCTATTAAATTCTAAAATTTCGAACAAAGGGATGATACTAATTATGGAATATTAATTTTCATTTTAGTGTGTCGCGCATTGCTGAATTTGTTAAACGAATTTAGCTTACTTTGATTGTTTTCCTATTTTCATAGCGGAAATAATCAAAATTGAAAGCCATAACACTCCTTTTCATTCAGTTAACTGCTACAAGTTTTTCGTTTTGGTCTGTAAAGCGAAAAATCAGTTTTAAAGAAATTCTTCCAAGTTTGAGTTACGAATATTTGCTGATTCGACAACGATAAAATTTCCCGAACAACATTTCCCTGAAATAAAAATTCCCTGAAATAAATTTTTTTTGTTAGGTTTTGCAAAAAAAAAAACATTATTACATAGAACCCACAATTTGATCGTTTTTCTCACGGGAAATTTATTTGTCAGGCATTCAACGAAAATGCCATTTAAGCTTTAAAACATGTGAAAAAAGGTCTGATGATGAAAAACTATACGTTGAACAACTTAAATCCTTCCCGTATTAAAAGCCATCTCCGGATTATCGGGATGGTTTTTTTATTTAACTTATTGTTAATTAGTAATGCCTTCCCCCAAGATACCGTGACCGGTGCCTTTCAGGGAGATGTCAGTAATAATCAAACCGGCGATCCGGTGGTTGGTGCCGAGATATTAATTACAAATGAGCAGACCGGTGTTGTTTACAATTT
>DATLOR010000149.1:0-8551 GCA_035536135.1 Pyrinomonadaceae bacterium
AAAAATTTGAGGAGTTAAAATAAGTTTTATGTTGAAATCTGAATTTGTTCAGATCACACGGCAAAATAAGATCGCGGAAAATGATTTTTATCCGCTGATCACGACGATGTATGAACAGATCTGGCAAAATCTCCTGCCGCCGCAGATCATCACCAACGGGTTATCCGTCAAACGCGCAAGCAATGTCATCACGCCGCCCGATGCGCCGGTTCCCGACTGCCTGACGTGCGGCGCGTGCTGCGCGGCAATGCTCTGCGTCGGCGTGCGCCCGGCAGAGGATGAGCGGCTTTCCGCCGAAGAATACTGGGACATCACGATCGAAGGTCGGGAAAATGAGATAACGGTTGACCGTTATCTCAGGCGCGACGAGGAAACGCTTGCCTGCGCTTTTCTGCAAATTGAAACAGGTGCGCCGACCGCTTGTAAAATCTACGAACGGCGTCCGCAAATGTGTCATGATTTTGACGCCGGGAGCGATAAATGCCACGCGCTTCGCCGCGCCTACGGCATCGAACCTTTTCTCTCGCTCGATGAAATGTCCGAAGCGCTCGCGAAACTCGACGCCGAACCCGCAAAATCTGCGCCAAAAGATACAATTCGCGAAGTAAAATTTGTCGAAACCGAAACAGGAGAGCTGCAAATCACGGCTTATTTAAAAGACGGTTCGATCGAAACGATTCACGTTTTTGATCCGCAAAGCGAAATCTGGCGGCAATTTGAATTTGACGGTTTGACACTTTCACAGGCAAAAGATTTAATAACCCTGCGGAAAATAGATTTGGCTTAAAAGCCAGAATTAACCGACTATTTTCAGCGGCAAACTCTTCGGAAGAAATTTACATCAGAGGCACGAAACGATTTTAAAGTTTGCGGTAAATAATCCGTCAGCGGATTGACACCGCTTGTTTAAAGGTGTTAGAAGTCAGAATGTCAGCGCAAAAAAAGCGTCTGACATATTTTTTTCAAATAATGGCAAAGAATTTAGTTATCGTCGAATCGCCGGCAAAAGCGAAAACCATCAACAAATACCTCGGAAGCGATTATCTTGTCCTCGCTTCGATCGGGCATATCAAAGATCTGCCGACCAAAGAACTCGGTGTCGACATCGAGAATAATTTCGAGCCGCACTATGAAGTAATTCCCGACGTTAAAAAGCGCAACAACAAAAAAACGGTTTCGGATCTGAAAAAAGCCGCCAAAGAAGCCGACACGATCTATCTCGCGGCTGACCCTGACCGCGAAGGCGAAGCGATCTGCCAGCATCTCGCGGAAGAGATCGTGCCGAAAAAGCCGAAAAAAGAAGTTTACCGCGTGATGTTCAACGAAATCACGAAAAAAGCGATTCAGGAAGCATTTAAAGTTCCGAAGCAGGTTAATCAGGATTTGGTTGACGCCCAGCAGGCGCGCCGGGTTTTGGATAGATTAGTCGGTTATAAAGTTTCGCCGATTCTTTGGAAAACCATCGGCGGAAAACTTTCAGCCGGACGCGTGCAGACGGTCGCCGTGCGCCTTGTAGTTGAGCGCGAACGCGAAATCGAAGCCTTTGTGCAAACCGAATATTGGACGATCATCGCCAATCTGAGCGCCGCTTTGCCGCCGAAATTTGATTCAAGACTTTATAAGATCGAAGATTTGACGGTTAAAACAAGCGGTTTCGACCAGGATTTAAAGAAAAACGAAACGCACATCAAGGACGAAGCGAACGCTAAATCGATCGTCGAAGAAGCCGAAAAGGAAACTTACGTTGTCGATTCCGTAACGACGAAAGAACGCAAGCGCAACGCGACGCCGCCGTTTATCACTTCAAAACTGCAGCAGGAAGCGGCGCGAAAATTCGGTTTTCCCGTCAAAAAAGCGATGATGGTCGCGCAGAAACTTTACGAAGGCGTCGAGATCGGCGCGGAAGGCGCGGTCGGTCTGATCACTTATATGCGAACCGATTCGACGCGCGTTTCGGATGCCGCGCTCGGCGAAGTCCGCGACTTTATCGGCGGAAATTACGGCAACCCGTATCTGCCCGAAAAGGCGAATTTCTACAAAACCAAAGGCGGCGCACAGGATGCGCACGAAGCGATTCGCCCGACGGACGTCAACCGCACGCCCGACAGTTTGAAAAATTATCTCGCGCCCGACGAATTGAAACTTTACCGTCTGATCTGGCAGCGCTTTGTCGCGTCGCAGATGACTCCGGCGATTTTCGACCAGACGACGATCGATATCAAGGCGGGACGTTTTACGTTTCGCGCAACGGGTTCGGTGCAGAAATTCGACGGATTTTTGAAAGTTTACCAGGAAGGACGCGACGAAACGCCGAAGGAAGGCGAAGACGACGACGCGGAATTGACCTTGCCGAAAGTCGAAAAAGGCGAAACGCTGAAGCTCAATAAAATCACACCCGAACAGCATTTCACCGAACCGCCGCCGCGCTATTCCGAAGCAACGCTCGTGAAGGCTTTAGAAGAAAAAGGCATCGGGCGACCTTCGACCTACGCGGCGATTATGACGACGATCCAGGATCGCGAATATGTCGAACGGCTCGAAGGACGTTTTCACCCGACACCGCTCGGGATGACGGTCAACGATCTGCTCGTCGCGAGCTTTGACGATATCTTCAACACCGCTTACACGGCGCAGATGGAAAACCAGCTCGACGAGATCGAGGAAGGCAAGATCAACTGGCGCGACGCTCTGCGCGGTTTCTACGACAAATTTTCGGTCGATCTGAAGAACGCCGAAGTGAGCATCAAGGACAAGAAGAAAATTTCGATCCCGACCGACGAGATCTGCGAAAAATGCGGTTTGCCGATGGTCATCAAATTCGGACGCTTCGGGCAGTTTTTGGCGTGCTCGAACTATCCCGAATGCAAAACGACGCGCGAGGTCGGAGTGAAGAAAGCCGATGCCAACGGTCAAACGACGGAAGGCGGCGCGAATGGCGCGGGAGCGGCGGAAGAAGCGGAAGTTCCGGTTTGCGAGCTCTGCGGCAAGCCGATGGCGCTCAAAAAAGGTCGATTCGGTTCGTTTTACGGCTGTACGGGTTATCCCGATTGTAAAAATATTCGCAAAATCGATAAAAAAAGTGGCGAAGCGAAAACCAATGTTCCGCCCGTCGAACTCGACGAAATTTGTCCCAAAGACGGCGCGAAATTAGTGATCCGTACGGGACGTTTCGGCGAATTTATTTCGTGTTCGAATTATCCGAAATGCGATTACATCAAACGCGAAACCACCGGAATTACTTGCCCGAAATGCAAAAAGGGCGAAATCGCCGTCAAAAAATCACGGCGCGGAAAGATCTTCTACGGCTGTACGAATTATCCGAAATGCGACGAGGTTTACTGGGACAAACCGGTCGTCGAGCCGTGCCCGCAGTGCAGTGCGCCGATCATTTTTGAAAAGACGACCAAGAAAGAAGGCACGATTCGCTATTGCCAAACGGAAGGTTGTGGATATAAAATCTCGGTTGCTGATGCAAACACGACAACAACGAGTGAATCTGAAGTTTCGATTCCGGCGAAATAGGCATTCGGAATGAACGAAAATCTTCAATTTTTACAGGCATTTCTAAAAAACCCGCTGAAAGTTGGCGCAATCGCGCCGTCTTCGCCCGAACTTGCGTCAAAAATGCTCGAAGGGATTGAACCCGACGAAAACAATGTCGTGATCGAGCTCGGCGTCGGGACGGGCGCGATCACGAAATTTTTGCAGTATAAACTGGCGAACAATAAATCGTATCTCGGCATCGAGCTCGACAAAAATCTGGTCAAATCGCTGAATCGAAACTATGAGGATTTGAAGATCGTTTGCGGAAACGCCTGCGAAACCTATTCGATTCATCAAAAATCCGAGCTCGGAAAAGTCGGGTTTATCATCTGCTGTCTGCCGTTCGTTTCGCTGCCGAATGAGGTCGGCGAAAAGATTTTGTCCGAAATCGACAGGTTTATGCAGAAAGGCTGTACGTTTCGGACGTTTCAATATGCGCACGGCTACTATATGCCGTCGGCGATCAAATTGCGCGAATTTATGCGCAACCGTTACGGCAAATCGAAACGCAGTCGGCTGATCGTCAAAAACGTGCCGCCCGCCTACACTTTGACCTGGAAAACAAGTTAAATCCAAAAGTTTCAATTTAGTTCATAAATTTGAAACTTTTTCTTTTTGTTTTCCGTCTTTACAAACAAATCTTTTCAAGATAAATTCAATTCAAAATTTTCAGGAGAAATCATTAAACTAATGTTACGACGTAGATTGACAAGTGCAATTTTGCTTTGCGCCATTTTGCTTCCGACGGCGGCTTTTGCGCAATCAGGCGCGATTTACCAGGCGCCGAAGGAAACGATCGATAAACTTAAAGAAGAAGGAATGAAAAATTCGCAGGTGATGCAGACTTTGAGCTACCTGACGAATGTGATCGGCGCGCGATTGACGGCTTCGCCGAATATGAAACGCGCCAACGAATGGACGCGCGACACGATGACGAAATGGGGAATGCAGAACGCGCATCTCGAATCGTGGGGACCGTTCGGACGCGGCTGGGAACTGAAACGCTTTTCGGCGCAGGTTTCCGCGCCTTACGCTTTCCCGATCATCGCCTATCCGAAAGCGTGGTCGCCCGGACTCAGTATTTTACCGGCGCAGACAGCGCCGAATCCGAAGGACAAAAAGAACAAAACGGCGCAGACAATTCAGCCTTCGACGGTTTTGACGGCTGATGTCATTTATTTCGATGCCAAAACGGAAGCCGATTTTGAAAAGTATAAAGGACAACTCAAAGGCAAGATCGTCTTGATGTCCGACGTGCGCGAAGTTAAAGCCGATTTTGACGGATACGGCGCGCGTTTGAACGACAAAGATCTGCTCGAACTGGCAAATTCGCCCGATCCGGCGAGCATCGAGCGTCCCGCCGGACCGCCGAACCAGAGCCAGATGCAGGCGCGCCTTGAAAGATTTATGAACGGCTTGAAACGCGCGAAATTTTTGATCGACGAAGGGGCGGCAATCGTTGTTGACAATAGTTTTAACGGCAGCGGCGGAACGGTTTTTGTTCAGCAAGCCTCGGTCGCGGCGGACATTCCGGCGAACCCTCTGGACTTTTTTACGCAAAAACGTCTGCAGCCGTGGGACAAGGAAGCCGAATCGAAAATGGTTCCGCAGGTCACGGTCGCGACCGAAGATTACAATCGCCTCGTGCGCATGGTGCAGGCGGGCGAAAAAGTTCAGATGACCGTCGATCTGGCGGTTCAGTATCACGATGAAGATACGATGGCTTACAACACGGTTGCCGAAATTCCGGGCTCTGATCCGGCACTCAAAGACGAAGTCGTGATGCTCGGCGGACATATGGATTCGTGGCATTCGGGCACCGGCGCAACCGACAACGGTGCGGGCGTGGCGGTCGCGATGGAAGCCGCGCGAATCATTCTGGCTTCGGGACTCAAACCGCGCCGCACGATTCGCGTCGCCTTGTGGTCGGGTGAAGAACAAGGCTTGTTCGGTTCGTCAAATTACGTCAAACAGCATTTCGGCGAAATGAAAGGCGGCGGCAACATCTTCGGAATCCCGCAGCCGAATCAGCCGAAACCCGAACTCGTGAAGGGCGCGGATTACGAAAAACTTTCCGCTTACTACAATCTCGACAACGGCACGGGCAAGATCCGCGGCGTTTATATGCAGGGAAACAGCGCGGTCGCACCGATTTTCAGAAAGTGGCTCGCGCCGTTCGGCGATCTGGGCGCGTCAACCCTGACGATGCAGAACACGGGCGGCACCGACCATTTATCGTTTGACCGCATCGGACTTCCCGGCTTCCAGTTCATTCAGGACGAGATCGAATACGACACCCGCACGCATCATTCGAACCAGGACGTTTTCGACCGCATCCAAGCCGAAGACATGAAACAAGCCTCGACCATTATGGCGGCGTTCGTTTACCAGACGGCGATGATGGACGAAAAAATGCCGCGTAAAGTAATGCGTTAAAGACAAAAGGACAAAGCAAAAGTAAAAGAGCGTCTTACTTGACTATTATATTTCAAGTAAGACGCTCTTAATTTTTGCCTTTTTACTTTTATCTTTTACCTTCTAATTCCCGCCGTTTTTCATTACATAATCGGTCAGGTAGCGTTTCAGCTTATCGCGGTTATTTTGCCGGTAAGCCGGATAATCCTGCCTGATTCCGGCATCGGCGCGAACAAACAAAACGTAGGCTTCGAGCAAACCTTCATCGTTTAATTTTTTCAGCGTGACCAGTGCCGGAGTCGGTTTTTTCACGTCTTTGCTTTCCTTTAAAACTGTCAGAACCGTGTGCAAAGCTTCCATCTCTTCCGCCAGACTAGTCCGGTAAACCTTTTCGTTAGGATAAGCTTTAGAAAATTCCTTGCTGAGTTTGCCGTCTTTCTCCGGCTGCCAGACGGCGCGTGAAATACCGTACATTGTCCAGGCAAACGAACCGTCATCGTTTTTATCGCCGATCCCGAGCGTGATTTTGGTATTTCCGTCGCCCGACGAAAAATCAACCGGGATGTCGATTTTCGGATGCGCGAGCTTGATGTTTTTACGCTGCGCATATTGTGATATCCCGCGCCACGCCGCACTGCTGTAAGGCTCGGCGATGACCGCATCCAGATATTTTTCAATCGCCTCCTTGTCTTTGCCCGCCACCGCCAAACCGTCCGCCCAGTAGCGGTACGCGGTTTCGCGGTTCGGATCGATCGCGATCGCTTTGGCAAACCAAATGCCGGCTTTTTCGATGTCTTTCATCGCGTAATAAGTATCGCCCGTATAAAGCGCGGCTTCATACCATTTCGGATCGAGCGTCGCGGCTTTTTCATAGGCGGCAACGGCGGTCTTAAAATCGCCGGTCGCAAACGGCTGTCCGGCTTCGTCAAACGAGGATTGCGCGAGCAGGTTGTCCGATTCCGCTTTATCGCCGCCATCGTCTTTGATCGAAGCGATTATCAGGTCAACTTCGGGAACGGAAACACCGAATTCTTTGGCTTTGAGCCACGCGCGGCGCGCTTTCAGACGGGTTTCTTTCCAAGCGGCGCGGTCTTTTATCGTGTCCTGAATGCGCCAGTAAGATAAGCCCAATCCGAAAAAGATCTGCCCGCCGGCTTGCTTGTCGGCAGAGAGTTTTTCGAGCAGCGGGATCGCTTCCTTATAATTTCCCGCGTTCACAAGCCGAACCGCGCGATTCTGTTCGGCATCAAAATCGTTTGTCGTTTGCGCCAAAAGCGAGACGGCACTCGAAACAAAGACCAAAAAGACGACTGAGGCAAAAAAGGCTTTCAGCCGACGCGTTGTTTTTTGCATAAATTTTTAGTTCCTTTTTAAAGATTAAATTTAGAGACGAATTAATTTATTAAGAGATGTTTGAAGTTTAGAAACAGTTTCCCCGGCGTGTCAATAAATTTCAGTCCAGCACGAGCTCCATAAAAAGCGTATCGCCGTAAGGATTCCGGTAATAAGGCGGAATTTCGCGAAAGCCGTAAGATTCGTAAATGCTGACGGCTTTCGCCATTTTCGGCGGATACGTGTCGAGCCGTATTTTTTTGTAACCGATTTTCCGCGCTTCTTCGATGAGTTTTTCGATCAGCGCAATCCCAATCCTTTGTCCCCGAAATTCATCTTTGACAAAAAGCCTTTTCATCTCGCAAATGCCGTCTTCGAGCTTTCTGAGAGCAATGCAGCCCGCGAGTTTTTCGTCCGCAAAAGCAAGCAGCAGACGACCGCGACGGGCAGCGGCGTATTTGTCCGGCAAGTTTGCAACTTCTTCGTCAAAATTCTGAAAACACAACGCTAAACCGATCCACGTTTCATACTCACGAAAAAGTTTTCGTGCCGTTTCAATTTGTTCTTCGGTTTCAGCCTGAATAATTTTCAACATTTATTTGAATACATTTATTTGACAAAGCCGAGCTTCGAAAGTTTTTCGATCGTGATTATTTCGCTCTGTTCCGCTCTGCCGTAAAGAAGAATCCGTTCGACATATTTGGCGATCACGTCAACTTCGAGATTGACTTCGTCGCCCGCTTTTAACGTCGAAAGATTCGTCAATTCCCATGTTTTCGGAATCACCGCGATTTCAAAATAATTTTCGGCTAATTCGGCAATCGTCAGGCTGATGCCTTCGACCGAAACCGAACCTTTGTAAACCAGATATTGCCCGATTTCTTTTGGAAACGCGACGCGCACCGTCCAAAAATCGCCGCTTTGCACAGCTTGGACAAATTTTCCGCGCGAATCGACGTGACCCTGCACGATATGTCCGCCAAGCCGCGTCGAGGGCGTGACGGCGCGTTCGAGATTAACTTTCGCGCCCGCTTTTAATCTGCCCAAAGTCGATTTATCGAGCGTTTCGCGGGAAACATCCGCCGTAAAACCATCCGGTTTGACATCGAGTGCCGTCAGACAAACGCCGTTGACCGCGATCGAATCGCCTTCGTTCGTGTCTTTCGTCACAACGCTCGCCGCAATCCGAATCTTCGCGCCTTCCGCGTGTTTTTCAAGCGTTGCGATTTTTCCTAATTCTTCGATAATTCCTGTAAACATT